>NZ_JARRIR010000001.1:725969-764939 GCF_029601685.1 Rhizobium sp. YJ-22
GCAGTTCTTGATGAGATCGCGCATGGTGATCTCGCCCTCGCCCTCGATGTTGGGCGGGCGGGTTTCGAGGCGCACCACATGCGGCTGCTGCAGTTGCAATTCGGCGGTGTCCTCGCAGGTGATGATGCGCTCGTCGGTGTCGATGTAGCGCGTCAGGCAGTTGAGCAGCGTGGTCTTGCCGGAACCCGTGCCGCCGGAGATGACGACGTTGCAGCGCACGCGGCCGATGATCTGCAGGATCGTCGCCCCTTCCGGGGTGATGGCGCCGAACTTGACGAGCTGGTCGAGGGTCAGCTTGTCCTTCTTGAATTTACGGATGGTCAGCGCCGGGCCGTCGATGGCCAGCGGCGGGGCAATGACGTTGACGCGCGAGCCGTCCGGCAGGCGCGCGTCGCAGATCGGGCTCGATTCATCGACGCGCCGGCCGACCTGGCTGACGATGCGCTGGCAGATCGACAAAAGCTGGGCATTGTCGCGGAAGCGGATATCCGAGGCGATCGACTTGCCGCCGACTTCGATGAAGGTCTGGCCGGCGCCGTTGACCATGATGTCGGCGATGTCGTCGCGGGCCAGCAACGGCTCCAGCGGGCCGTAGCCGAGCACGTCGTTGCAGATGTCTTCGAGCAGCTCTTCCTGCTCGGAGATCGACATCGCGAAATTCTTGATGGTGATGATGTCGTTGACGATGTCGCGGATTTCCTCGCGCGCGCTGTCATTGTCAAGCTTGGAAAGCTGCGACAGGTCGATCGTGTCGATCAGCGCCGAGAAGACCTGGGACTTGGTGTCGTAATAATCCTCGGTGCGCACCGGACGGCGGCGCGCGCCCTGCCCGGCGCCCGGCTGCAAGGGCGGCGGCGCCATCTGCTGGCGCACCGGCTCGGCATCCTGCATCAATACGGGCGGTGGGGCCATTTCCGCGACCGCGACCGGCGCGGCCATGGGTGCCGCGGGCACGACCCCGGCTGCCGCCTTCACCTGACCATCGCTTCCACGTTTGCCGAACATCACGAATTCCAGTTCTGTTTCCTGCGGCGTTTACTTGCGTGCCAGGAGTCCAAGCACCTTGCCGATGCCGGCGCGCTTCGGCTTCTTCATCGTCGCCCGACCGGTGATCAGGTGGGCGAGCTGCGAAAAGGTTTCCGCGGTCGGCGATTTGGCGTCGAGTTCCGAGATCATCCGCCCGCTGTTGGCGGCATTGCCGAAAAGCTGCGCATCGAAGGTGATGATGGCGACCGGATCGGTTTCCAGCGGCTCGCAGAAATCGGCGGGCGAGATTTCCGGGCGCTTAGGCACGCCGACCTGATTGAGGACGATATGCGGCGCCTTGTCGTTGGGGCGAAGCTTGCGCAGCGCATCCAGCATGTTCTTGGTGTTGCGCAGGTTGGCAAGGTCGGGAGCGGCGGTGATCACCACCTCGTCGGCGCTGGCCAGCACGTTGCGCGTCCATTCGTTCCAGGCATGCGGAACGTCGAGCACGGTAACGGGGGCGGCGCGCTGCAGCACCTCCATCACCGGCTGGAAGGCGGCATGGTCGAAATCATAGGCGCGGTCGAGCATCGAGGGAGCCGCCAGCAGCGACAGGTGCTCGGAGCATTTGGCCAGCAGGCGGTCGAGGAACACGTCGTCGAGGCGCTCGGGCGAATATACGGCCTCGGCCATGCCCTGCATCGGATCCTGGTCGAAATCGATGTTGGCGGTGCCGTAGGGAAGGTCGAGATCGGCGAGGATGACCTCGCTGGAAAACAGGTTGGAGACCACGAAGGCGCAATTATGGGCGATCGACGACGAGCCGACGCCGCCCTTGGCGCCGATGAAGGCGATGGAACGCCCAAGCGGCTCCGCTTCGGGATCGACGAAGATCGCGGCAATGGCATTGAGGATGTCGGCCATGCTGACCGGCGCCACCATGTAGTCGGAAATGCCGTTGCGGATCAATTCGCGGTACAGCGCGATGTCGTTGTAACGGCCGATGAGGATGACCTTGGTGGTGGGGTCGCAGACTTCGGCAAGCGGCGCCAGCTCGGCCATGATCCCGCCTGGCTCGGTATTGGTTTCGAGGATCAGCAGGTTGGGCGTCGGTGCGGAGGCGAACATGTTGGCCGCGGCGGAAATACCGCCGGCATTGATGCGCATGCTGACCTTGCCCATGCGCCGATCGCGACCGCAGGCTTCCATCAGCCGCAGCATCTGCTCGCTTTCGCAAAAGCTGTGGACGGAGATGCGCGGCAGCGGCCGCAGGCTCTCGACGTCGCCTGCGCGGACCGGCTCCGCGGCCTGCGAACCGCCGGCAACCGATGGCTGGATGTCATACTCGACCGTGCTCATGAGATCTCACCGGTTCCGTTCTGGCTGTTTGCGTTCAGTTGTTCGAGGTCTTGCCCTGGCCGCGATAGATCTGGATCACCTTGGTGCGGTTCTGGGCGTCGATCGGCGTCATGGCCCGCGGCGCGACGAGATCCATGGGATTGTCGAGCTGGGCGGCGAGGTTGTTCTGGCTGGCGCAGCCGAAATTGTACCAGTTCTCGTTGGACATCGTGTTGTTGGCGATGTCCTCCGGCCACTGGCCGCATTCGTTGGTCATGGCGGTGGTCGCGACATAGCTCAGCCGGATCGGCGCCGGTGCCGAGGAGGCCGTCTGGTAGCTGGTCTCGACGATGCGCGGGGCCGGGACGCCGGCCTGGGTCAGCAGGCGGCGGATATCGCGACGCATACCGTAGGCGGCAGCGGAATTGGCAGCACCCGCCGGATATTCGACGCGGAAGACGCCGGAGGAGCGTTTGCGGTAATCCTGCACGAAGCCGCTGACCGTATCGGTCATGGTCAGGATCATCCGCTGATCGCCGGAAGCGACGGGAAGATCGAGCGTATGTTCAACCTCGGCCAGCGAGATCGGATGGCGCAGCCGGTAGTCGTTGGCGATCGAGCCGGTCGCCATGCCGTCGCGATCGACATTGCCGCAGCCCTGCAGCACGGCGGCGGCGAGCGCCAGGGCCAGCACCGGGCGCAGAGTAAGAAGGGGACGGCGTCGGGTCATCGCGGAAAACTTTCCTTCGGGCTGTGTCTGTGTCATCGGCGTCTGCGTCATGGCGCAACCCTCACTTGTAGATGAAGCCGACGGCGCCGTGATATTCGCCGGATGGCATCTGGCCCTCGCGGCGGCCGTAGACCTTGTTGACACGGTTCAGGAAAAAGCCGGCGGCATCGTTTTCCGGCGAGAAATTGTCGTCGGGCTTGGCAAGCTGGTTGCGCGCCACCGGGCGCACCAGATAGGGCGTGGCGATGATGACCATTTCAGTCTCGTTGCGGACGAAATCGCGGCTGCGGAACAGCGTGCCGAAGACCGGGATTTTCGACAGGCCGGGGAAGCCGCTGACCGCCTGGCGGATATCGTCGCGCACCAGCCCGGCGATGACGATCGAGCCGCCGGAGGGCAGCTCGACGCTGGTCGAGGCCTCGCGCTTGCGAATGCCGAGATAGGTGACGCCGGGGACGTTGAGGTTGGCCACCGAGGTGAAATTGCCCTCGAAGGTCGGTTCGGACACATTGGTCTCGATCTTCAGGCTGATGCGGCCGGGCGACAGCACGACGGGCGTGAAATTCAGCTCGATGCCGTATTCCGTCGTGGTGTTTTCGCGCTCGACGACCGTCTTGCCGCTCTGGGCATCCTGGCTGATCTCCTGGCCGGAGGCCAGGCGGAATTCGCCGCCGACCTTGAACTTGGCCGGCTGGCCGGAAATCGCCGTCAGGCTCGGTTCGGCCAGCGTGCGCATGACGCCGGCCTGTTCCATGGCGTTCATATAGGCGGCGATGTCGAGGCCGCCGACGGTGCCGCGTGCGAAATTGCTGGCAAACCAATCGGTGGAGGCGCCGAGATTGGTCGGGTTGCGGAAGGTGATGGCCCCGTCCGTGCCGCCGATCGAGCCGGAGAAGCCGAGCTGCTTCAGCACCGAGCGCGTCACTTCGGCGACGGTGATCTTCAGCGTCACCTGATCCTCGCCCTCGATGGTCAGAAGGTTGACGATCTGCGATTCCTGGCGATCCTCGGCGAAGATCGCGACGGACCGGTCGCCGTTGCCCTGGGCGGTGGCGACGGTGTTGCGGGTCGTCGCCTCGCCACCCTTGAGGAAGGCCGACGCCAGGCGTTCGGCCTGGGCGGCATCCTGCGGCGTGCGCACCGTGCCGGTCAGCACGATGTTGTCGGAGACGATCTCGACCTTGATGTCGGAGCCGGGAATGAAGCGACGCAGATTGCTTTCCAGGCCGGTGATGTCGCGCTCGATCTCGATCTCGAGGCTGACGATCTCCTCGCCGTTCGGCCCGAAGATGAAGACGTTGGTCTGGCCGACCGATTTGCCGAACAGGTAGATGCGCCGTGAGGTGCGGGTCACGGCATCGGCCATTTCCGGATCGGAGACGAGGATGTCGTGGGCGTCGGTCGGAAGGTCGACGACGACCGCCTTGTTGAGGCCGAGCTTGACGCGTTTGCTGACGCCGGGGCCTGTGCGGGCGATGCGCATGACGGTATCGGCCGCCCGCGCCTCGCCGGCCGGCACACCGGTGACGAGCTGTCCGGGAAGGCCGGAGAAGACGAGGCAGAAGCTTAAGGCCCCTGCGGTGAAAGAGCGAATTTTTCTGCTGACGATGCTCATGTCCAACCGCTCCCGCATCACATCTTGTTGCCTTCGGCGGATTTGACGATCGCGCCGGACTTGATCACCTGAATGGACGGCGCGCTGCTGCTGCCGGTTAAGAGATAGTCGGCACCGGTGGTGTCGCTTTCCTGGGCGTCGGCCACGGAACGCAACGCCAGCGTCAACCGGTCGGCCATCTGCTGCGCGACCGCGATCACCCGTGTCTGGTCGGGGGTCAGCTCCAGCGTCGCGGTGGTGCCGACCACCGTCTTGGAACCGTCCGTCTTCTGTTCGATCTGCTGGTCGACGGCGAGCACGCGAACATTGGCCAGCACCGTCTCGGTCAGGAATCTGCCCTCGTCGTTCTTGCGCACCATGATGACGTCGACGCGGTCGTTGGGCAGGATGAAGCCGCCGGCGCCGGTGGAGACGGAGATCTCGGTGGCGACGGCACGCTTGCCGGACGGCAGGATGGAAGACATGATCCGGCTGTTGGAATCGGCGATCTTTTCCGCCCGCACGGGCTCGCCCTCGAACATCGGGATACGCACCACGGCGCCCTGCAACTCGGTCAGCGCGGCGGGGCGGTTGGCTTCGGTGATGACGCCTTCGCTGACGCTGCCTTCCGGCCACTCCATCCAGCGGATCGAATCGGCATTGAGGCGCGCGCCGACCGGCAGGTTGGCGGCGGTCACCAGCACGTTGACCATCGGCGCCTTCTGGATGATTTCCCTGGCCTGCTCGACGACCACCCGCTTGCCGCCCGCAAGCTTCATCGCCAGGAAGCCGGCAAGGCCCGCCGCCGTGACGGCGACTGCGAGAATGATGATGCGCGCGGGTTTCATGATCGTTCCTTCGGGGACTCAAATCGCTGTCCCGCAGAAGATCATCAATTCGTATACGTATGGTTAATGAGATGCTTACGGATGTGGTTAATCAAACCTGAACCGCGAAAAACGGCATGACGATCCCTCCGCCCGTCGACGGCGCTTGCGCGGGTCGACGATCAATGGCCGAGGGCGGCCGTCACCAGGGGGGAGTTCGGAAACGCGAGGAAACCGGCGATGCCGATGGCGACGCCATAGGGGATTTTCTTGGCGGAGCACAACGAATCGGGCAGTCGGATGCCCATCGCCATGACGGTATCGGCGCGGGCGCGGATCATCAGAACCAGGAGCGTGACCGCGCCGCCGATGAAGCCGACATAGACGACGAACAGCATCAGCGCCTGGTTCCATCCGAACCAGACGGCGGCAGCGGTCAGCAGCTTGGCATCCCCGCCTCCCATCACGTTCATCGCAAACAGCGAGAAACAGACGGAAAACACCACGAGGCCGGCCATCAGATGCAGGGCTAGTCCCTGCGGCGACAGGCCGGCCAGTGGAACGACGATCAAAAAGGATGCGAGCAGAATCGCGGACACGCGATTGGGGATCGTCATCGTCAGGAGGTCGCTGATCGCAGCGACCGCGAGACACAGCGGAAACACCATGAGAATGGCAGCCTGAACCATTTGCCCTCTCCCTTTCTTGCCGCGCAGTCTGCACCGGCACGTTTAAGGAACTGCAAACAGGCTCCGTGCGCCTTTATCCGCATGGGCCATGGCTTGGTCCGGGGCCGCCAATCTCGCGGCCCGAACCCGGCATCACGCCAACGATCAGCTCGGCTGATGGTCGTTCAGAGTGCCAGCCAGGTTGTTGAACGTGTTGTTGATGCTGCCGCCGAGCGCGGTGGCGCCGGTGATGAGGGCGACGGAGATCAGGGCTGCGATCAGGCCATATTCGATGGCGGTTGCGCCCGACTCGTCTTTCAAGAAACGTGCGAAAAGCTTGGTCATGTGATCCTACTCCACTTGTTGTCAGCACTTCCGCCAACTGTTTCCGTTGATCGGATGCGAAGACCTTAGAAGCAGAGCACTTTCCATCCACTTAAGGAAAAGGGTTAGCGGGACCTTAACGCACGCTGGGCGGGAAACTGGTTAACGTTTCCCCCCTGACAACAAGGACAATTCGAACGATAACGCCTCTTTCCCGACCTGCAAGGGTTGTGCGGTCCCGAAACGGGATGATCCCGTCCCATTTCGAAACCCTGGAGCGTCTCCGCCCCGTTCCGGAACTGGACGGATGCACCGCCTCGGGATGGTTTCTTCGCCATTTAACGAATAATTCACCATTCCCGCTCACATTTGGACATCAGAAGATCCGTCGCGATTCAGGAAAGCTTGAGGGATGTTGTCACGCTGCGTTGCCGCAACGATCGCTATTTTCGCCACGGCAGGCGCCGCGCGCGCCGATGACGAGATGATGCGTGTCTATATGGACCACGCCCGCGTGCTCAGGCTCGACCGCCCGGTCAGCAAGGTCATCGTCGGCAATTCCCAGGTCGCCGACGCCACGGTCGCCGATTCCCATACCATCGTCCTGACCGGCCGCAGCTTCGGCACCACCAATCTGGTGCTCCTCGACGCCGACGGCAATGCCATTGTCGACGAGCGCATCCTGGTATCGATCGACGAAGGCAGCACGGTGCGCGTCTTCCGGCGCACGGAGCGCTCGGTCCTGTCCTGCACGCCCAATTGCGAGCAGCATGCCACGCACGACAAGGCCGCCGAGTCGGGCGGCGCCGCGCCGTAGGGCGCAATCCCGCCGCGCCTTTGCTAAATTGCGAACGAGCCGCGAAACGCAATTTCAATGAACCGGCACTAGATTCCAAGTCCAGTCGACAGGTCCGGAACGGGGCAATGCAGCCAAAAGACGCAGACATCAGCCGAGACGCGCCGCGCCACGCCTGGCCGCGGCGTATCATCAGGCGTTTCTGCCGCTCGGAAGACGGCGCCACGGCCATCGAATTCGCGATGCTGGCCCTGCCCTATTTCCTGATCGTCTTCGCGATCATCGAGACCTTCATCGCCTTCACGGCGGAACAGCTCGTATCGAATGCGGTCGACGAAATGGCCAGGCGCCTGCGCACCGGCCAGATCACCTTCAACATGAACCGGACGACGGACAAGAACAGGATTCAGTTCCGCGCCGCCTTCTGCGACGAGATCGCCATCCTGATCCGATGTTCCGAAACGGAAAAGGTAACGGCGTCCAAGCTGTATATCGACATCCGCAGCTTCTCGAGTTTCGCGAACATCCCGAAGACCATTCCGCGCGTCTCCACCGCCACCTTCGCCGATCTCGATACGTCGGGCTTCCAGTACAATCCCGGCGGCCCGAGCTCGATCAACATGGTGCGCGCCTATTATCGCTGGCAGATCATGACGGATATCGTGCGGCCGTTCATCACCACCATCCGGTCGAGCGGCGGCGGCATGCCGACCGACTTCCTGATCGTCGCGACCTCCGCTTTCCAGAACGAGGCCTATCCCTGATGATCGGTCGCCGGTTTGACCTCCGCATGAAAAACGGGGACGGCGTGCTGCAGCGCCTGGCATCGCTTGCCCGCGACCGGCGCGGCATCGGCGCGGTGGAATTCGCGCTGCTGGCGCCGCTGCTGCTGATGCTCTATATCGGCGCTTTCGAGATCACCGTCGGCCTTTCCGTGTCGAAGCGGGCGACACGCGCCGCAGGCGCCGTCGCCGACCTGGTGACGCAGCAGGACAAGCCGGTCGACAAGACCTTCCTGACCACCATGTCCGATGTCGCCGACGCGATCTTCGTGCCCTATTCGACCAGCAACCTGACCCTGAAGATCACCGGCGTCACGCTCGACGCCAACGCCAAGGCCAAGGTGAAATGGTCCTGGCAGAAGGGCGGCACGGCGCCCTATCAGGTCAATGCGCCGGTGCAGGTGCCGGCCGACCTGCAGCAGGCCAACACCTTTCTGATCCATACCGAACTCAGTGTGCCGCATCGTCTGATGCTGTTCATGGCGGACAACCTGTCGATGGACACGATGTCGATCACCATCAAGCGCGAATATTTCTTCCGCCCGCGCACCGGCGACAGCGTCGAGTGCAGCAACTGCTCCTCCTGATCCCGCCTTTTGCGGCAATTTGCAAAGCTTGGCCCGCCAGAGTATGCATGACCGCTCAAGCGTAGCGGCCGGCACGGCCGGCATTGTCGACGGGTGACGGATGGCGCGAGCCTTTCTTTTCGTACTGGATTCCTTCGGCGTCGGCGGCGCGCCGGACGCGGCGCAATATGGCGACGACGGTGCCGATACGCTCGGCCATATCGCCGAATTCTGCGCCGCGGGCGCCGCCGATCGGGCGGGCCTGCGCGCCGGGCCGCTGAAGCTGCCGAACATGTCGGCGCTCGGCCTGATGCAGATCGCCGAAATGGCGAGCGGAAGCCTGCCGGCCGGGATGCCGGTGCCCGAGCGCATCTTCGGCCTGCACGGGGCGGCGAGCGAAGTCTCGCGCGGCAAGGACACCCCATCGGGACATTGGGAGATCGCCGGCACGCCGGTCGATTTCGACTGGGGCTATTTCCCGGGCGAAGGCCCGGCCTTTTCCGACGAACTGGTCGACGCCATCTGCGCGGCGGCGGGCATTCCCGGCATCCTCGGCAATTGCCACGCCTCCGGCACCGAGATCATCGCCCGCTTCGGCGAAGAGCATATCCGCACCGCGAAGCCGATCTGCTACACCTCCTCCGACTCGGTATTCCAGATCGCCGCCCACGAGGTCTATTTCGGCCTCGACCGGCTGCTGCAGCTCTGCCAGATCGTGCGTGGCATCCTCGATCCGCTCAACATCGGCCGGGTCATCGCCCGGCCTTTCATCGGCGAGAACGCCGGCAATTTCGAGCGCACCGGCAATCGCCGCGACTTTTCCGTGCCGCCGCCGGAACCGACCCTGCTCGACCGGCTGGTGAAAGCCGGTCGCAAGGTGCATGCCGTCGGCAAGATCGGCGACATCTTCGCGCATCAGGGCGTCTCGCGCGTCATCAAGGCCAACGGCAACATGGGGCTGATGGATGCGACGCTCGCCGCCATGGACGAGGCCGGGGACGGCGATCTCGTCTTCACCAATTTCGTCGATTTCGACATGCATTACGGCCATCGCCGCGACGTGCCCGGCTATGCGGCGGCGCTCGAAGCCTTCGACCGCCGCCTGCCCGACGTGCATCGCAGGATGAAGGTCGGCGACATCGTGGTGCTGACCGCCGATCACGGCTGCGACCCGACCTGGCGCGGCACCGACCACACCCGCGAGCGCGTGCCGATCATGGCCTTCGGACCGGGCATCCGCTCGCGCTCCGTCGGCATCCGCCCCACCTATGCCGATATCGGCGAAACCGTCGCCCGCCATCTCGGTCTCGCCGCCGGCATCCATGGAAAGAGTTTCCTGTGACCGATCGTTTCAAGAAAGCCGAACTGCATTGTCATCTGGAAGGGGCCGCCCCGCCGGCGCTGACGCAAAGCCAGGCGCGCAAATACGGCATCGCCACCGACGATTTCCTCCGGGACGGCGCCTATGTCTGGCGCGATTTCGCCGAATTCATCGCCTGCTATGATCGTGTCGCCGCCGTCTTCCGCACCAGCGAGGACTATGCGCTTCTGACCGAGACCTATCTTACCGAGCTTGCCGGCGTGAATACGATCTACAGCGAGTTGATCGTCTCGCCCGATCACGGCAAACGCATCGGCCTCGGCGCCGATGCCTATATCGCCGGCATCTGCGACGGTATAGAGGCGGCCAGGGAAAAGACCGGCATCGAGTGCCGGCTCATCGTCGTCGGCGAGCGCCATTTCGGCCCGGAAAGCGTCATCGAGGCCGCCGAATATGCGGCAAAGGCGAAGAATCCGCTGATCACGGGCTTCAACATGGCGGGCGAGGAGCGGATGAACCGCGTCGCCGACTATGCCCGCGCCTTCGACATCGCCCGCGATGCCGGGCTCGGCCTCACCATCCATGCCGGCGAAGTCTGCGGCGCCTTCTCCGTCGCCGATGCGCTCGATCTGGTGCGCCCGGCGCGCATCGGCCATGGCGTGCGCGCCATCGAGGATGCCGGTCTCGTCCGGCGGCTGGCCGACGAGGGCGTGGTGCTGGAAGTCTGCCCGGGCTCGAACATTGCGCTCGACGTCTTCCCCGACTTCCGGTCGCATCCGCTTCGGGCGTTGCGCGATGCCGGCGTCAAGGTGACGATCAATTCCGACGATCCGCCCTTCTTCGCCACGTCGCTGAAGCGCGAATACGAGATCGCTTCCGACATCATGGGATTTTCCGACGCCGAGATCGACGCCATGACCCGCACGGCGATCGAGGCGGCTTTCGTGGATGAGGCGACGCGGACGCGCCTGCGCGGCGCGCTCTGAGCGCCGGTCGCTGGGGATGATCGCGCAAAAGCCGCATCCTCTCTTGCGGCCTTTGCGCTTTCCGTGAAAGAAACAAGACAGTTCTCTCCACCCGCAATTCCAAAAAGGGGATATCCATGGACGGCGTCACAGTCATCGATCATCCGCTCGTGCAGCACAAACTGACCATCATGCGCAAAAAGGAAACCTCGACCGCGAGTTTCCGGCGGTTGTTGCGCGAAATCTCGACGCTGCTGTGTTATGAAGTCACGCGCGATCTGGAACTGACGATGGAAACCATCGAGACGCCGATGCAGGAAATGCAGGCGCCGCTGCTGGAAGGCAAGAAGCTGGTCTTCGCCTCCATCCTGCGCGCCGGCAACGGGTTGCTGGAAGGTATGCTGGAGCTGGTGCCCTCGGCACGCGTCTCGCATATCGGCGTTTATCGCGACCACGATACGCTGCAGGCCGTCGAATACTTCTTCAAGGCCCCGGAAGACATCGCCTCGCGCCTGATCATCGTCGTCGATCCAATGCTGGCCACCGGCAATTCCTCGATCGCCGCTATCGACAAGCTGAAGGAGCGCGGCGCCAAAAACATCCGCTTCCTCTGCCTGCTGGCCGCCCCCGAGGGCATCAGGAACTTCACCGCCGCGCATCCCGACGTGCAGGTCTATACCGCCGCCATCGACAGCCATCTCAACGAGCAGGGTTATATCATGCCCGGTCTCGGCGATGCGGGCGACCGCATGTACGGCACCAAATAAGGCGGCTTTTACCTTTCCCGCCACAAATGCCCGGAACAGTGCAGTTTCCGGGCATTTTCATGATTGCGTTAGCGGCACGGAAAGCGGCGGTGAGCTAGGCTTCGCTTCTGTTTGCCACCGGATGCCATCCATGCTTGCGCGTTTTGCAGTCATCGCCGCCCTCGCCGCCGTTGCCGCCACGCAGATCCCTGCGCTCCTGCAATCCCCGACGCCGGAAGTCACGACGCCGGTGATCAAGGCTGCGCCCCCTGCGCATACAGCCGCCGCGCCGGCCGGCAGCGTACAACTCGCCGCCGACGGCAACGGCCACTACAGTGGCAGCTTCCGTATCAACGGCAAGCCGGTCGACGGGCTGATCGATACCGGCGCCACCTTCGTCGCCCTCAACGAAAGCACCGCCCGCCGCCTCGGTTTCACCGCCAACGGCCTCGATTTCGCCTATGCCGTCAACACAGCCAACGGCCAGACCAAGGCCGCCCGCATCACGCTGGACCGCATCGAGATCGGCTCTCTGCGCGTCCGCCAGGTCGACGCCTTCGTGCTGCGCGATGCGGCTCTGTCGCAGACGCTGGTCGGCATGAGCTTTTTGCAGAAGCTCGGCTCCTACCGCGTCGCCGACGGGACGCTGGAACTACGCCAGTAGCGTTTTGGGCCGGGTCCTATCGATGCGGCGGACAATGACCGGGCGAGGCGTGGGCTCCTCCTCCGACAGCGTGTAGCAATCGAGGAAAGCGTGCTCCGCACGGGCGGCCGAGGCTTCGTCGCCTGCGTGGACCATGGCCAGCGCATCGCCCTTCTGGATACGGGTGCCAAGCGGCAGAATGCGGTCGAAGCCGACGCGGTGGTCGATGGCATCGGTCGGCAGCCGGCGGCCACCGCCGAGTTCGATCACCGCCATGCCGATGTCGCGCGCCTCGCAGGACGACAGCCAGCCGCCGCGCGGCGCGAGGATGGCGCGGGCGACCGGCGCCTTTGCGAGATAGACCTCCGGGTTTTCGAGGAAATCGGCGGGGCCGCCGAGCGCGCTGACCATGCGGGCGAACACTTCGGCGGCGCGGCCATCCGCCAGCGCGGCACGGGCCTGAGCCTCGCCACGCGCGGCATCCGCAGCCAGTCCCGATTGCACCAGCATTTCCGCGGCAAAGGCCAGCACCACCGTCTCCAGCCGCGTGCCTGCCTTGCGGCCTGCGAGGAAATCGACGCAGTTGCGGATTTCGACGGCATTGCCGGCGGCGTCGGCCAGCGGTTCGTTCATGTCGGTCATCAAGGCCGAGGTTTTGACCCCGGCCCCGTTGGCGACGTCGACCAGCGATTGCGCCAGTTCGATCGCGTCCTCCACCGTGGTCATGAAGGCGCCGGAGCCGATCTTCACGTCCAGCGCCAGCGTCTGAAGGCCGGCGGCCAGTTTCTTCGACAGGATGGAGGCGGTGATCAGCGGCACGGAATCGACGGTGGAGGTGACATCGCGAATGGCGTAGAGGCGCTTGTCGGCCGGCGCAAGTGCGGCCGTCTGGCCGATGATGGCGCAGCCGATCTCGCGCACGATGCGGCGGAAACGGTCGCCCTCCGGCATGATCGTATAGCCGGGAATCGATTCCAGCTTGTCGAGCGTGCCGCCGGTATGGCCAAGGCCGCGACCGGAAATCATCGGCACCGCCAGCCCGCAGGCGGCGGCAATCGGCGCCAGCATCAGCGAGACATTGTCGCCGATGCCGCCGGTCGAATGCTTGTCGGCCACGGGACGGCCGATATCGCGCCAGTCGAGCACCTCGCCGGAATCGCGCATGGCAATGGTCAGCGCCACCGTTTCGGCCGGCGTCATGCCGCGAAACCAGGTGGCCATGGCAAAGGCGCCGACCTGCGCCTCGGCGATCTCCTGGCGCGCCATGGCGGCGATGAAGGCGGAAATCTCCTGCGCCGTCAGCGTTTCGCCATCGCGTTTGCGGCGGATGATTTCCTGTGGAATCATGTGGGTCACCCTGTCATGCGGCTGGACGAAAACGGGCCGGACAACATGGCGACGAAGGCGTCGAGCAGGCCGGAAGCCCCGAAACGAAAGGTGGACGGCATTGCCCAGTCGGGGGCGAGAATGGTGCCGGCGAGGCTGAGATAGAGATCGGCATCGGCCACCGTGCGGATGCCGCCGGAGGGCTTGAAGCCGACGCGGCCGCCGCGCTGGCGAATGGCGCGCAGGACGATATCCGCCGCCTCCAGCGTCACGCCGACCGGGGCGCGACCGGTGGAGGTCTTGATGAAATCCGCCCCGGCATCGATGGCGGCAAGCGTCGCCCGCTCGATCAGCGCGGTTTCCTTGAGCGTCCCGGTTTCGAGCACGGTCTTCAGCACAACCGGCGCCGGGCAGGCCTGACGCACGGCCTGCACCACCTCTTCCAGGGCCGCAAAATCGCCCGAGAGCAGCCGGCGATAGGGGATCACCAGATCGATCTCGTCGGCGCCGTCGGCAATCGCCTCGCGGGCTTCCGAAACCACATCGGCTGCCTCGCCTTCGCCATCGGGAAAATTGACGACCGTGGCGATGCGGATCGCATGGCTCGGTCCCAGTTCCAGCCGTGCCCGCGGCACGAAGCGCGGCTGGATGCAGATGGCGGCGACATTGCCGAAGGGAGTCTGCGCCCGTGCGCAGAGCCTGTCGATGGCCTCAGGCGTGCAGGACGCGTCGAGATCGGTCAGGTCGAGCAGCGAAAGCCCGACGGCAGCGGTTTCGCGCAGGCTGTGATTGTCCATGATCGTCTCCCTTCGGCATGCATGATCCTCGGAACCCGAATCGATTTAAGGCCGCCATGATGCAGATTTTTGACGATGAGAACACCCCGCGGGCGCTGCCGTTCCTTTCCCTCGCGTTTCTCCTGCCGCATTTCCGGACGGGACCCCGGGCTCCGCTTTTCCGGAAAATGCCTTATCCGGCCATCATGCGCGCCAGAATATCGGCCAACCGCCGGCCGCCGACGGGCGCCATGTCCTTGGTTTCCTGATGGCTGATTTCGCCGCCGGTCATGCCGGCGCCGAAATTGGTGATGACGGAAGCAGCCGCCACCTTCAGCCCGAGGAAACGGGCGAGGATGACCTCCGGCACGGTCGACATGCCGACCGCATCGGCGCCGAGGATGCGCGCCATGCGGATCTCCGCCGGTGTTTCGAAACTCGGGCCGGAGAACCACATGTAGACGCCTTGCGACAGCGGGATATCCAGCGAAGCCGCCGCCGCCCGCATGCGCCCGGCGAGACCGGCGTCATAGGCGCTGGTCATGCCGACGAATCGGCCGTCGCTCTCCTCGCCGATCAGCGGGTTCATGCCGGAATAGTTGATATGGTCGGTAATCTGCATCACCGAGCCCGGCGGCATATCCTCGCGCAGCGAACCGGCGGCATTGGTGAGGATCAGGTTCTCGATGCCGAGATCCTTCAAAATCTCCAGCGGACGGCGCATGGCGGTCGCATCGCCCTTCTCGTAATAATGCACGCGGCCGGAGAGCATGAGCATCGGCACGCCGCCGAGCAGCCCGGCGACCAATTCGCCGGCATGGCCGGAGACGCCGCCCACCGGAAAGCCGGCGAGATCGGCATAGGGGATGCGCACCGCATTCTCAACCCGCTCGACCAGGGACCCCAGGCCCGAACCGAGAACGATGGCATGGCGCGGCGCGAAATCGCCGAGCCGGCCGGAAATCAGGGCGCCGGCGGTCATCCGAGAATCTCCGTCTTGAAGCTGAAGGGCAGCAGTTCCTCCATGGTCATCGTCTTGCTGACGCCGACCTCGTTGCAGAGATAGATGCGGGTATCGGCGCTGGCGAATTCGGCGATCTTCTGGCGGCAGCCGCCGCAGGGCGGGCATTCCGCCAGCTTTTCGGCGATGACGGCCATT
Source organism: Rhizobium sp. YJ-22 (assembly GCF_029601685.1). NCBI lineage: Bacteria > Pseudomonadati > Pseudomonadota > Alphaproteobacteria > Hyphomicrobiales > Rhizobiaceae > Rhizobium > Rhizobium sp. YJ-22. The sequence continues at coordinate 741,497 of NZ_JARRIR010000001.1, forward strand.
TCGACGATCTTCTTGGCTCCGCCCATGATCATGGCGCTGATCGCCGTCGGCTCCGCGCACCAGCCTTGCGGGAAGGAGAGGTTCTCGATGTTGGCGCCGGCATAGATTTTCCCGTCCTCGGCGCGGATCGCCGCGCCGACCGGGAATTTCGAATAGGGCGCATGGGCAAACGCCATGGCGCCGCGCGCGGCTTCGAACAGTTCCTGCGACATGTCTCAACGCTCCTTCGTATAGGGGACACCGCCGGCCTTGGGCGGACGGGCAACGCCGATGAAGCCGGCCAGCAGCACGCAGGTCAGCACATAGGGCAGCGCCTGGAAGATTTGTACCGGCACCTCGCCGATTCCCGGAATGGCCTTGCCCTGCATGAAATTGGCGAAGGCATCGAGGAAGCCGAACAACAGGCAGGCAAACATCACCGGCACCGGCTTCCACTTGGCGAAGATCAGCGCGGCCAGCGCGATATAGCCCTTGCCGGCCGACATGTCCTTGATGAAGGCCGCCGATTGCGCCACCGCCAGATAGGTGCCGGAAAAGCCACAGAGAATGCCGGCGCAGATGACGGCGCGATAGCGCAGCCAGGTGACCGAGATGCCGGCCGTATCCACCGCGCCCGGATTTTCACCGACGGCGCGCAGGCGCAGGCCGAAACGGGTGCGATAGAGAATCCACCAGGAGATCGGCACGGCCAGGAAAGCCATGTAGGTGAGGATATTGTTGCCGGAGATGACGTTGGCATAGAGCGGCCCGACGACCGGCACGCCGCGCAGCGCGTCGGCGCCGGGCAGGATGATCGGCGAGAAGCGCCCGTCCGGCGGCAGTTGCGGCGTGCGCCCGCCCTGCCCGAACCAGGCCTGGCCCAGGACGATGGTTAGACCCGCCACGAAAAAATTGATAGCGACGCCCGAGACGATCTGGTTGCCGCGATTGGTGATCGAGGCAAATCCGTGCAGGATCGAGAAGGCGACGGAAACGCCGATGCCGGCGAGCAGCCCCAGCCAGGGCGAGCCGGTGACATAAGCCGCGCAGGCCGCCGCGAAGGCAGCCGCCAGCATCTTGCCTTCCAGCCCGATGTCGAAGACACCGGCGCGTTCGGAAAACAGGCCGGCCAGCGCCGTGAACACCAAGGGCACAGAAAGGCGGATGGTGGAGCCGAGAATGCTGACGAGAATATCGAACAAATCCATCGTCTCAAACTCCCCGCTTGGCCATGGAATAATAGAGCCGCGCCAAAGCCGGACGGCACATATATTCGAGCGCGCCGGCGAACAGAATGACGAGGCCCTGGATGACGACGATCATCTCGCGGGTTATGTTGGGCATTTCGAAGGATACCCAGTCGCCGCCCTGATAGAGGATGCCGAACAGGATGGCGGCCAGGACGATGCCGGCGGGATGGTTTCGGCCCATCAGCGACACGGCGATGCCGACGAAGCCGGCGCCGCCGACGAATTCCACCTGCAGGCGGGCGGACGCGCCGAGCACCGGGTTCAGCGCCATCATGCCGGCGAGACCGCCGGAGATCAGCATGGCGATGATGACGGTGCGCGAATAGGGAATGCCGGCATAGACGGCGGCCGTCGGGCTGATGCCGAGCGTGCGCATCTCGTAGCCGAGCTTGGTGCGCCAGACGAGCAGCCAGACGACAAGACACATGGCAAGCGCGATCAGGAACGAGACGTTGAAGGGCGCAGGTCCCAGCTTCAGCCCGAACAGCGCCATCAGCCAGTCGAGCTTCGGCAATTGCCCGCCTTCGAGGAAGGTGCGGGTTTCCGGCGCCATCTTGCCGGGCACGATCAGCACGTTGACCAGCAGATAGACCATCAGCGCCGCGCCGATGAAATTGAACATGATGGTGGTGATGACAATATGGCTGCCGCGCTTGGCCTGCAGGAAGGCCGGGATGAAGGCCCAGGCCGCGCCGAAGATCGCAGCCCCCGCGATCGCGAAGGGCATGGTGACATACCAGGGTACGTAACGATCCAGCGCCAGCGCAACGAGTGCGGCGCCGAGCCCGCCGATATAGGCCTGGCCTTCCGAGCCGATGTTGAACAGGCCGGCATGGATGGCGACCGCCACCGAAAGCCCGGTGAAGATGAAGTTGGTGGCGTAATACAGCGTGAAGCCGATGCCTTCGCCGCTACCAAGCGCGCCTTCCAGCATCAGCGCCAGCGCATCGAACGGATTTTCGCCGATAAACCAGACCACCAACCCGGAAAAGAAGAAGGCCAGCACGAGGTTGATCAGCGGGATGAGGCCGTAGGTGATCCAGCCCGGCAAGGGAAGTGAAGCGGTATTCATCGGGGCCTCATGCGGCAATGCCGGCCATCATCAGGCCGAGGGTCTGTTCACCGGCATCGGCCGTCTTCTCGCCGACGATCTGGCCGGCGAACATGACGAGGATACGGTCGGAAAGGGCGCGGATTTCATCCAGCTCGACGGAGACGAGGAGCTGCGCCTTGCCGGCATCGCGCATGTCGATGATACGGCGGTGAATGAATTCGATAGCGCCGATATCGACGCCGCGGGTCGGCTGGCCGATCAGCAGCAGCTTGGGATCGCGCTCGATCTCGCGGGCGACGACGATCTTCTGCTGGTTGCCGCCGGAAAAATTCGCCGTCTTCAGCCGTGGGTTCGGCGGGCGGATATCGTATTTCTCGATCTTGTCGACCGCATCCTTGCGGATCGCGTCGAGATCGAGGAACATTCCGCCATATTTCGGGTCGCGATGGTAGCCGAGGATGGCGTTCTCGTATTCCTCGAACCTGAGAACGAGACCCATATGGTGGCGATCCTCGGGGATATGCGCCAGACCAAGGTCGCGCAGGCGCGCCGGGTCGGCACGGCCGATGGGAATGCCGTCGATGAGGATCTCGCCGGAGGTCGGAGGCCGGATGCCGGAAATCGCCTCCAGCAGTTCCGACTGGCCGTTGCCGGCCACGCCGGCGATGCCGACGATCTCGCCGGCGCGCACGTCGAAGGAGACGTTGTCGACCATGGTGACGCCGCGTCCGTCCTTGACCGTCAGGTTCTTCACCGACAGCACGACGGCGCCGGGATTGGCCGCGCCCTTTTCGACGCGCAGCAGCACGCGGCGGCCGACCATCAGCTCGGCCAATTCCTCGACCGTGGTTTCCGAGGTCTTGCGGGTCGCCACCATCTCGCCGCGGCGCATGACCGACACCGTATCGGTGATCGCCATGATCTCGCGCAGCTTGTGGGTGATCAGAATGACGGTCTTGCCCTGATCGCGCAGCACCTTGAGAATACGAAACAGGTGATCGGCCTCGGCCGGGGTCAGCACGCCGGTCGGCTCGTCGAGGATCAGGATCTCGGCGCCGCGATACATGGCTTTAAGGATCTCGACGCGCTGTTGCAGGCCGACGGCCAGTTCCTCGACCACCGCATCCGGATCGACTTCGAGGCCGTAATCACTCGCCAGCCGCTTGAGTTCGCCGCGCGCCCTGGTCACGCCGCCCTTCAGCAGCATGCCGCCTTCGGCGCCGAGCATCAGGTTTTCGAGCACGGTGAAATTTTCGACCAGCATGAAATGCTGGTGGACCATGCCGATGCCGGCGGCAATCGCCGCCTGGCTGTCACGGATGGCGACCGGCTTGCCGTCGATGCGGATTTCGCCGCTGTCGGCGTGATAGAAGCCGTAGAGGATCGACATCAAAGTCGACTTGCCGGCGCCGTTCTCGCCGATGATGCCATGGATCGAGCCCTTGGCGACGGAGAGATTGATATTCTTGTTGGCATGAACGGCACCGAATTTCTTGTCGATACCGACAAGCTCGATTGCGGCGCGTTCGTTTGCGGGCGCTTGGCTCACGTTTGGCGGCTCCAGAAGCGGATCGCGGCCCTTGCTCGGCGATACAGCCGGCACGCGGCGGAGCAAGCCTGGCGCGTGGGGCCTCGACCGGACGGCAATACGATCCCGGCAGATACGAAAAGGGCGTGCGGCGGACAGATTCCGCCCCACGCCCGTCAAAGACCTGTCACTTCGGGCAGGAATTGTCGCTCATGTAATCGTGAACCTTGACCGTGCCGGCAATGATATCGGCCTTGGCCTTGTCGACCGCCTTCTCGATTTCGGGCGTGATCACCGGCTTGTTGTTTTCGTCCAGCGCCCAGCCCACGCCATCTTCCTTGACGCCGAGCGCCTGGACGCCACCGGTGAACTTGTCGTCCTTGGCATCCTTGAAGGCGTTGTAAACCGCGAGATCGACACGCTTGACCATCGAGGTCAGGACCGAGCCCGGATGCAGGTAGTTCTGGTTGGAATCGACGCCGATCGAGAACTTCTTGTTGTCGGCGGCCGTCTGCAGCACGCCGAGGCCAGTCGCGCCGGCTGCCGCATAGATGACATCGGCGCCCTGGTCGATCTGGTTCTTGGTCAGTTCGCCACCGCGGACGGGATCGTTCCAGGCGGCACCCGTGGTGCCGGTCATGTTCTGGAAGACCTCGATCTTGGGGTTGGCCGCGCGCGCGCCCTGCTCGTAGCCGCAGCCAAACTTGCGGATCAGCGGGATATCCATGCCGCCGACGAAGCCGACCTTGCCGGTCTTGGACGCCATCGCCGCGGCGACGCCGACGAGATAGGAGCCTTCCTCTTCCTTGTAGACGACAGAGCGGACGTTCGGCTTGTCGACGACGGCGTCGACGATCACGAACTTGGTGTCGGGAAATTCGGCTGCGACCTTTTCAATGGCCGACGTCCAGGCGAACGACACCGCAACCACCGGATTGAAGCCACGGCTGGCGAAGTTTCGGATCGCCTGCTCGCCCTGGGTGTCGCCGGTCGGTTCGAAATCGCGATACTCGACCCCGGTTTCCTTCTTGAACTTTTCGGCGCCGTTATAGGAGGCTTCGTTGAAGGACTTGTCGAACTTGCCGCCGGTGCCATAGACCAGCGCCGGCTTGATGTCGGCCGCAAGCGCGGTGGTCGACATGGCCGCCATGGCAAGGAGACTGAGAAGGGTTTTTTTCATTGTGCAGCCCTGTTGTTGCTATTGATCTTCTTCGGGTTCCTCCCGCACGCCCGGTCTTTCCCGAACCGGACCTGTCTGCGGAACGCCGGCCCCTGCGGGGCTCGGGTTGCGGGCATCCTTGCATGGCCCGGGGAAAATTTCACGAAAAATTTTTCGGGCGGTCAAGAAAACTCGGCAGGGCGGCAAATTGCCCGAAATCTGCCCCGGCTATCCGAAAAAACCGTGCATAAAGCGTGATTTATGGGCAAACAGCCTTCAGGCGGCAAACGGGCCGAGAGGGTTGCGCCGCTTGTATGCGACGACCCAGAACAGCAACGAAAACGCGAGCAGCACGGCAAAGGCGGGCTGGAACAGAAGCCAGCCGAAGACCGCGTCCCAGGACTTTTGGCCGAGATGCTTTTCCACGAAGGCGCGCGCGGCCGCCAGCGTTCCGGCGCTCATGTCCTGCCAGGCGCTGCCGAAGGAGGTCAGCACGACGGAGGAGGCCGCGACCGACTGGATCGAATCGATCGTCCCGGCAATGACCGCCAGCACGAGCGACAGAAGGCTCAGCAACCGCAACACAAACCGCATGTCATCCTTCCCCACATCCAGCGGATTCCTATCCGCCCCACCATGATAGACGCCGGCAAAATGCGAAGCAATCCGAAGCTTTACGAAGAATATTGCAGCAAGGTGACGAAAACGGCGAAATACCGGTTGATCCCGGCGCGAACCTCGGTATATACCCCGCCCGTTCCGCTGCGTCGGCAAGCAATCGCCCGCAGGAAAAACGATGGACAGGTGGCCGAGTGGTTTAAGGCGCACGCCTGGAACGCGTGTGTACGTGAAAGCGTACCGAGGGTTCGAATCCCTCTCTGTCCGCCATTCTGTTTTCCTCGGCTCCTTTCCGATCGGCCCCTCTCTTTGCCTTGCGACATTCCCGGACTTGACGGGACCGCCAGATCGTCCTCCGTTGGAGTGGGCTGGGCAGCCGCGATTAGAATTCCTGCCAGCTTTCCTGGGCGGCGATGGCGGTATTGCCGCGGGTGGCGGAGGTGCGGGACATCGCTTTGCGCCGTGGCGACTCGCGATAGCTGGCGGCAGGCTGCGGCGGCTGGCCGGCGACCTTGAAGCCGGATACCAGTTCGGCGAGGCGCAGCGCCTCCTGCGACAGTTTTTCGGTGGCGGCGGACGATTCTTCGACCATCGCGGCATTCTGCTGGGTGATCAGGTCCATATTGCCGACGGCGGCGTTGATGTTGGCGATGCCGCCCGCCTGCTCCTCGGCCGAGCGCGCAATCGAGGCCATGTGGTCGTTGATCGAGCGCACCTGGTCGCCGATGCTGCGCAAGGCCTCGCCGGTGCCGTGGACGAGTTGCACGCCGCGCGCGACATCCGCCGATGAGCGGCCGATCAGTTCCTTGATTTCCTTGGCGGCGGTGGCGGAGCGTTGCGCCAGTTCGCGCACTTCCTGCGCCACGACTGCAAATCCCTTACCCTGCTCACCGGCACGCGCAGCCTCGACGCCGGCATTCAGCGCGAGAAGATTGGTCTGGAAGGCGATCTCGTCGATGACGCCGATGATCTGGGTCATGCGCTTCGAGGAATCCTCGATGTCGCTCATCGCCTTCACCGCCTCATCGACAACCGAGCCGGATTTGACCGCTTCGGCCGCCGATTGCATGACGATCTGCTGGACCTCACGGGTGCGCGTCTGGGCATCCCTGGAAATCGTGCTGATTTCCTCCAGCGCGGATGCCGTTTCCTCCAGTGCCGAGGCCTGGTGCTCGGTGCGCCTGGCCATGTCGTTGGTAGCGGCAGAAATCTCGTGCGACTGGCCGTTGACCAGATGCACGGCCTGGCTGATCTCGCGCATGGCGGCGCCGAGGCTGGCGACGGAGGCGTTGTAATTCTCCTTCAGCCCGTCGAAATCGGCGGCAAGCCGGTCTTCGATGGTCGCCGTCAGATCGCCGGAGGCAAGCGTGCCGAGCGCGCGGTCGAGGGCGGCGAGCGCCGTGTTCTGCTCCTGCTTCAGCGCCTCGCCCTGGAGTTCCGCCTTGGCGCGCTCATCGGCCAGCACGTCGAGATAGACGGAAATCGCATAATCCATGTCGACCAGCGCCGCCTTGATGACGGCCGAAATGTCATTGCCGAGCCTTTCGGATTTGCCGCGCGTGAAAAAACCCTTCAGCTCATTGGTGATGATGCTGCGCACGATGTTCTCGATGATCAGCGCGTAGCCGCCGATATACCAGCGCGGCTCCAGCCCGAGCCTTGCATGGGTGCGCCCGACGGTGGATACGGCATCGATATAGGCCGCATCGAACCTTGCCGAGGCGATCGTCTTCCAATGGGCGATCTGCCGCTGCTTGGCATGTTCGATATGGGCCTGGCTGGAAAAGAAGCGGGCGGTTTCCGGATGCGTTTTCGCCCGGGCGTAAAAGGCATCCAGCGCAGCATCGAGCGACGCACCGATGATTTCGCTCTGACCGGAGAGCGCCGCCTTCTGCGCGGCGTCGAGACCGACGAATTCGAGCCTGTCGTTCAGCATGGCAGTCTTGGAGGATTGGTCGCGCATCGTACTCATGTTCCGTGGCTGGGCCGCCAGCGGCCGGGCGGGAAAACCGGCATGCGTGACCCATGCGTTAACAGGATACCGGCTGGCTTCGCTACGCTGCCCCATCGGGCCGGCAGTACAAGATTTAGCGCAACAGATTTAACAATCGATTAAGGATGCGATACCGGCACCGAGACACAAAATAAAACCAGCGTAAATCCATCGTTATTTCGATATTCGCCGTTCTATTTCCGATAGAAACACCACTATTTTTCTTGCTTACTTGATTCAAATCAATACTCCCATAGTCCGGGATGGCAGAAGCTCCGTGACACAACCCGAAACAACTTCTGTTCGACTTGTTGACGGCATCGGGATGTACGATGGAAAATGTCGACTTCCCGCGACACGCTGCATATGATGCGATCGGCACCGGGAACGCAAAGACGGGCTGCCCACCTTGACACCGGCCCGCCCGGTTCGCTTATCTGCGAACAGCTTCATCCGGGAGGATGGCGTTCCGATCATCTGGAGAGATATCCATGCGCGACTTCATGCAGCCGAGCCGGTCCGTGGCCGTTGCCGAACATGGCATGGCGGCGACCTCGCATCCGGCGGCGACGCTGGCTGCGGTCGATATATTGCGTGCCGGCGGCAATGCGGTCGATGCGGCGGTGGCGGCGGTGGCCGTGCAATGCGTGGTCGATCCACACTCCACCGGCATCGGCGGCGATTGCTTCGCGCTGTATTCGCCGGCGTCGGGTCCGGTCGTGGCGCTGAACGGCTCCGGCTGGGCGCCCGCCAAGGCGTCGCTGGATTATTACCAGGAACGCGGCATCGGCGAATTCACCGATACCATGGCGCATTCCGTCACCGTGCCCGGCGCCATCGATGCCTGGTGCCGGCTGATCGATACCCATGGCCGGCTCGATCTCGGCCGGGTGCTGGAAGCGGCGATCGGCTATGCCGAAAACGGCTATCGCATCACGCCGCGCGTCTATCTCGACTGGGAGCGCTACCAGGAGACGCTCAGAGCACATCCGCATGCCGCCGCGCAGTATCTGCCGGGCGGGCGCGTGCCGCAGGTGGGCGACCGCATGGCCAATCCGGCGCTCGGCGCGACCCTGCGCGCCGTTGCAGGACGCGGGGCGGAAGCTTTTTATTCCGGCGCGATCGCCCAAGAGATGGTCGCGGTGCTGGGCGAGGCCGGCGGCCTGCATGCGGCGGAGGATTTCGCCGAATTCTCCAGTTTCTTCACCACGCCGATCTCAGCCCGCTATCGCGGCCATACGCTGCTCGAATGCCCGCCGAACGGCCAGGGGCTGGCGGCGCTGATCATCGCCCGCATCCTCGAAGGTTTCGATCTCTCGGATGCCTCGCTGTCGGAAGCCGACCGGGTGCATATCCTCGCCGAGGCCAGCAAGGCGGCCTATGCCGAGCGCGACGCCATCCTCGCCGATCCCGCGCACATGACCGCGGATGTCGATAGCGTGCTTTCCGATGCGCATATCGCCACCCTGCGCGGCCGTATCCGCATGGACAAGGCAAGCGCCGCCGGCGACTGGGATCTGCCGAACCATCGCGACACCGTCTATGTCAGCGTCGTCGATGGCGACGGCAATGCCATGTCGCTGATCAATTCCGTCTTCTGGGCCTTCGGCAGCGGCATCTATGCGCCGCGCTCCGGCGTTCTCCTGCACAATCGCGGCCTCGGCTTCTCGCTGAAATCCGGCCACCCCAATGCGATCGCGCCACGCAAGCGGCCGTTCCACACCATCATCCCCGCCATGCTGCAGAAGGACGGGAAGACGGTGATGCCGTTCGGCGTCATGGGCGGGCAATACCAGGCGGTCGGCCATGCTCATGTGCTCTCGGCCATGCTCGATCGCGGCCTCGATCCGCAGGAGGCGAGCGAATTGCCGCGCAGCTTCGCCTTCGAGGGCACGCTGTCGCTGGAAACCACCTATTCCGAAGCGATCAAGGCGGATCTCGAAAAGCGCGGGCACCAGGTGGAGTGGGCCGACGAACCGCTCGGCTCCTGCCAGGCGATCTGGATGGACCATGGGCGTGGCGTGCTGCTCGGCGCGACCGACCATCGCAAGGACGGGCTGGCGCTCGGGTATTGAGCATTGGGGTATTATGAAATGGGCATGGCTGACATTCTCTGGCGCGGCGCTCTGATCGGCATCGGCGGCACGGTTCTGATGGATCTCTGGGCGATCCTGCTGCACAAGCTTCTCGGCCATGATCTGCCGAACTGGGCGCCGGTGGGGCGCTGGTTCTGGCATCTGCCGAAGGGCCGCGTGTTTCACGATTCCATCGCCGAGGCCGAGCCCTTCGCCAACGAGCTGGCGCTTGGCTGGATCGGGCATTATGCCGTCGGCATCCTCTATGGCGTCCTCCTGGCAGCGTTCATGGGCTCGGGCTGGCTCGCGGCGCCGACCTTCCTGCCGGCTTTCGTCTGGGGCATCCTCACGGTCGCCGCCGGCTGGTTCCTGCTGCAGCCGGGGCTCGGCATCGGCTGGGCCGCTTCGCGCCTGCCCGATCCGACACGGGCGCGCATCCTCAATCTCGCCGCCCACACCGTCTTCGCCATCGGCATGTATGGCACGGCGCGCGTTCTCGCGTGAGCCGCTTCGCCGCACCCTTCTCCGCCTCTTCAGTCTGGCACCAGTCTTGCATGGATAATCATGCGCGTGACGCGACTGACGACGAAGAGGGGACAATCGATGCTCGATACTCTCAAGGAAATAGCGTGGAGCACCCGGGCGCTCGAAGCCGAGCTGAAAGCCCTGCTTTCGGCCTGTGCCGCAGAACTGGGCAAAGTGGATAATAGGACAGCATCCCTGACCAATATTTTCGCACGCCGCTTTCCGGGCAAGGTCAGCCCGAGCGAGATGCAGGGCGTGTTCCGCATCGGCCGCGCCGCCCGCCACAACGAGCCGCTGTCACCGGTGGTGGCGCGGGCGACGCTGGCGATCGTGCGCGACTATCGCTCGCTGATCGCCGATCTCACGCGCCAGCAGATCCGCCATTGACGCAGCCGGGCATCGGGAAGCCGGCATAGAATGCGGCATGACTGCCATCGTGATTGGACATGCCGGGTTTGGTGAGCAGGCCGCGCGGTTCGGCATAGCTGCGGATCGTGCGGCGCGGGCGCTCGTGCCACTGGATGTTGAAGGCCCAGAGCTTCGGGAAGAAGCAGAGCGAAGCATAGGGCAGGTGATCGTGGATCCACCAGGCGAGCGCCTGCCAGCCGCCGATCTCGTGTCGGCGGTCCCACACGCACGGGATGGCGACCGTCGCCGTCGCGCCCATGAAACCTTCGGCGTCGCGCCGGTCCCAGATGTGGTCGGCGGCGCTTGCGGCATTGGAGGCGCAGTTCAGGCCGTTGCGGTTGCCGAATTCGTTGACGGCGGCATTGCGATAGGCGGAGCGGATGGCGATGCGCCCTAATGTCGCCTGCAGCGGCTCCAACAGTTCCTCGCAGAGCTTCCGGCCGGCGGCGATGGCGAGATCGGGATCGTCGGGAATGTTGGGTATACCGTGGATGACGGCGATTTCCGAATACAGGAAGTCGCGCAGGAAGAAATTGGGCGACAGCCGCACCCGGCCGAGATCCTCCAGCCCACGCATCGATTGCGGTTTCTTCATCCTCGCCCCTCCCCGGCCGGCGTCAGGATAGCAGCGCGCGACAGCCGCGCGCCACCCGAAACCGGCTGCTATTCGCCACGTCCCGACGCCGTCGCACCGATGCTGGCGGCGACCACCAGCACCATGCCGGTCATCTGCGAGGCGGTCATCGGCTGGGCGAGGATGAGAAAGCCGGCCAACGCCCCGAAGGCGGGCTCGAGGCTCATCAATATGCCGAAGGCGGAAGTCGGCATGCGGCGGAGCGCGATCATTTCCAGTGCATAGGGCATCAGCGGCACGAGGATGGCGATGCCGACCATCGCCGCCACACCTTCGAGCGTCAATCCCGACAACCCCTGGACGAGGCCGAAGGGCGTTGCGACCAGCGCGGCGGCCGCCAGCGACATCGCCAGCCCGTCCAGCCCTTCGAAAGCGGCGCCGACCTTCTTGGTCAGGAGAATATAGGTCGCCCAGCACACCGCCGCGCCGCCGGCGAACAGTACGCCCGGCAGGTTTCCGACCCAGCCTGCGCCGTCATAGGACAAAAGCAGCACCCCGGCGCCGGCCAGAAGCGGCCATGCCAGACGCCAGCCGAGACCATAGCCGAGCGTCGCGACCGCCAGCGGCCCGAGAAAATCGATGGCGACGGCGAGCCCGAGCGGAATGCGCTGCATGGCGGAGAAGAGGCAGATATTCATCACCGTCGTCGTCGCGCCGAGCGCCAGCGCCATCGTCCATTGGCGACGGCTGTAGCGGTGGAATCTCGGCCGAACCAGCACGAGCAGCATCGCGGACGCGAAGGCCAGCCGCAGCCAGGCGGTGCCCATCGGCCCATGCAACGCGATTGCCGGCGCCGACAAGGCGACGCCGAACTGGATCGACACCATGGATGTCAGGCACATGAGCGCACCGAGTGCGAGACCGTTTCTCACGGGCGCGCCGCTTTCCGCATTTTCCAAAACATCTCTCCCAAACACCGACCGCGCGGACACAAACCTATCCGCGCCCTCCCCGCGTCAGCGCACAGGACGGGCCGGAGCGGTTTCGCTTTTCCTCAAATCGCGCGCACGCCCTGACTCTGTTCCTGCCGCCTTGTCCGGCGCCGAAGCCATACCGCTTCATGTCGGACAAGGCTCAGGCTTCCAGCCCCTTCAGCACGTTGGCGGTGTTGATGCCGATCTCCTGGACGCCGTAACCGCCTTCGAGGCAGACCAGAACCGGCAGGCCGGCCTTGGCGATCTTCTCGCCCATGGTGATGTAATCCGGCGTCTTCAGTTTGAAGAAGGAGATGGCGTCGCGCTCGAAGGTATCGATGCCCAGCGACAGCACGATCACCTCGGCGCCGAAAGCCTTGATCTTCGCCAGCGAATCGTCGAGCGCCTGCGACCAGACATCCCAGGCGGTGCCTGGCAGCATCGGATAGTTGTGATTGGAACCCTCGCCGGCGCCCTCGCCCTTTTCGTCGGCAAAGCCGAGGTAATAGGGGAAGGCATCGGCGGGATCGCCATGCAGCGAGGCGAACAGCACGTCGCCGCGCCGGTAGAAAATATCCTGCGTGCCGTTGCCGTGGTGGAAATCGACATCGAGGATCGCGACCTTCTTCGCGCCGTGATCGAGGAAACGCTGGGCGGCGACGGCGGCATTGTTGATAAAGCAATAGCCGCCATAGAGATCGATGCCGGCATGGTGGCCCGGCGGGCGGCAGAGCGAAAAGCAGAAGCGATTGCCGGCATTGATCCAGTCAACGCCAGTCAGCGCCACATTCATCGAGGAGATCGCCGCCTTGTAGGTTCCCTGCGTGATCGCGGTCTCGATGGCGTTGGCATAATAGCCGACAAGGCCGTCGATGGCGCGCGGCTTGACCTGGCGGGCGCGACGATAGGGAATGGCGGTGGGGATCACCTCGCCTTCATAACCTTCCGCCACCCAGCGGTCCCAGACGGTTTCGAGAAAGGACAGGTAGTCACTGTCATGCACCTTCTCAGCCGTTTCCAGCCCGTAGGATTGCGGCGCGACCACATCGGCAAAGCCTTCCTCCACGACGGCCTGCAGGATCCATTCGGCTCGAAACGGGCCTTCGAAGGGTTTTACCAGCAGGCCGCCATGCAGCTCGGTCTTGGCATCCCGCAATTTATGGTCTTCGGAATAGATGACACGCATATCTTCCCCGTCCTGATCGCTGAAAGAAAATCCGGAAATTTGATCAAATCAACCTAGCGTCCTTTTCAATCGGGACGCAAGCCGGCGATCAGCCGATCCGCTTGTAAAAAACGGTGGTGTCGCAAGAGCGGCCATCCGGGAACAGGGCATAGTCGGGGATGACGCCGGAGCGCTGCCAGCCGAGCTTTTCGTAAAGCGCCTCCGCCGGCTCGCCGGTGGCGGTGTCGAGCACCAGCAGGTTGCGCCCGCGCCGCGCCGCCTCGGTTTCGGCGGCCTGCATCAGGCGTTTCGACAGGCCGCGCCCGCGGGCATCGCGATGCACCAGCAGCTTCATCAGATCGGCGCGGTGCGGCTGGTTCGGCTTCAGCGCGAAACCGATCTGCACCGTGCCGACCACGCGGCCCTCGACCTCGGCGACGAACAGCAGCACCTCGCCGCGCCCGACCGCCGCCGCCACGCCACGCCAGAACGGTTCGGCATCGGCAGGCGAAAATGGCGACATGAAGCCCACCGACGCACCGCCCTCGACGCAATCGGCGAGGATGGCGTTGAGATCGGCCAAGACATCGAGGGTCTGGCTCTCATCGAGAAGGCGGACGACGGGCATGCACAAATCTCCGGGTTAGCGGGGGCCGGGGTCGATGACCACGGCATAACGGGCGGGCATTTTGCCCGGGTTTCGAAACGCCTTGACGTCGCAGACGGTCATGAACAGGCAATCGCCGGCTTCCAGCCGATGGACCGTCTCGCCGACCGTCAATTCCATGACGCCCTCGAACAGCCAGACATGCTGCCATTGATTTCGGTTGGTCTGGCGGCCCGGAAACAGGACTTCTGCGCCCGGCGGAAACTCCACCTCGACCAGATCGACCCGTGCGCCAACCCTGGGCGGGCCGACCACGCGGCGCAGATAACCGCTTTCCGGATCGCGCCAGACCGGCTGGGCGGCGCGACGGGCGAGCGGCGAGACCTCCGGCTGCGACTCGGCAAAGAACACCGACAGCGTCATGTTCAGCGCCGAACACAGCCGCGCCAGCAGCGCCGCTGTCGGATTGGCCTCGCCGCGCTCGACGCGCGAAATCATCGCCCGGCTGACGCCGGAGCGATCGGCCAACTGGTCGAGCGTCAGCGCTTGCTCGATCCGCAGGCGGCGGATGCGCTCCCCGACATTTTTTTCGAATGTTTCGTCCGCATTTTCCATTATCCAAGAATTAAATGATCTTATAATGGAGTCAAGTATTCTGAAAAAGGCGGCACGCGGCCGCCTTCTCGTTCATACGACGCGAAAAGCTCAGGCGTTGACCTGAGCGATCCAGTCGTTGAGGTTGTAGTAGTTGGTGATGCGGGCGACCTTGCCGTCGCGCAGCTCGAAGAAGGCACCGGCGGGCAGCTTGTAGGTCTGACCCTTGGCTTCCGGCAGGCCCTCGTCGGTGGCGAGATACTGGCCGTTGACGATGAATTCGGCAGCACCCCGCGTGTCGCCTGCGCCCATGATCACCATGTCGGTCAGGGTTTCCTTATAGCAGCGGTTCATGTGGTCCATGAACTTTGCGAAGGCAGCCTTGCCGGTCTGGCGTTCGCCCTGGTTGATGTCGTGCTCGACATCGTCGGTGAGCAGGGCCAGGAAGGCGTCCATGTCCCCCGCATTGAAGGCGTCGTAATAGGCGCGAATGGTTTCGGTGGCGGTCATGCTGGTCTCCCTCTCCTCGTTCTGACGCATGTCCGGACGGAAAACCGGTTCCCACTTCCCGGACACGCGTGATGCTTGCTCAAATCGACGGCATGGGTATAACCAAAGCCGACCGATGTGAAAATCCTCATGGCCCTGAAAATCAAATCCTTTTCCGGCGTGGACGCCGCCCCCTATGTCGACGACCTGGCGCGGCTGAGAATCAGCGTCTTTCGCGCCTTCCCGTATCTTTACGACGGCGACCCTGCCTATGAGCGCGGCTATCTATCCACCTATGCCCGCTCGGAAGGCTCGGTTTTCGTGCTCGCCTTCGACGGCGACACCGTGGTGGGAGCGGCAACCGGCACGCCGTTGGCGGGAGAGACGGCCGAGGTGAAAGCGCCCTTCCTCGCTGCCGGGCTCGACCCGCGACTGTTCTTCTATTTCGGCGAAAGCGTGCTCTTGCCGCAATATCGTGGCCGGGGCGTCGGCGTCGCCTTCTTCGCCGGGCGCGAGGCGCAGGCCAAGGCGCTGGGTCTCGATCTCTGTACCTTCTGCGCCGTCGAGCGCCCGGGCGATCACCCGCGCCGGCCTGCGGATTATGTGCCCCTCGACGCCTTCTGGACGAAGCGCGGCTATCGCGCCGTTCCCGAGTTGCGCACCGCCTTCACCTGGCGCGATCTTGACGAAGCGGAAGAGAGCCCCAAGCCGATGTCCTTCTGGATCCGCGATCTGCGCGCCGGCTGATCCGGGCAAAACGTAGCATTTTATGCGATTTGCGACGAAGTTCCGGCTAGGCGGGGGCTTTGGCCGCTGCTATATGGCGCAGCCATGAGCACAAATTCGACCCGCACGCCGCTTGACCATATCCGCAACTTCTCGATCGTGGCCCATATCGACCACGGCAAGTCGACGCTGGCCGACCGCCTGATCCAGTCGACCGGCGGTCTTGCCGACCGCGAGATGAGCGAGCAGGTGCTCGACAACATGGAGATCGAGCGCGAGCGCGGCATCACCATCAAGGCCCAGACCGTGCGCCTGCACTACAAGGCGAAGAACGGCGAGACCTATGTGCTGAACCTCATCGACACGCCCGGCCATGTCGACTTCGCCTATGAAGTCTCGCGCTCGCTGTCGGCCTGCGAAGGCTCGCTGCTGGTGGTCGACGCGTCGCAGGGGGTCGAAGCCCAGACGCTCGCCAATGTCTACCAGGCGATCGACAACAATCACGAGCTGGTCACCGTCCTCAACAAGATCGACCTGCCGGCGGCCGAGCCCGACCGCATCAAGGAGCAGATCGAGGAGGTCATCGGCATCGACGCCTCCGACGCGGTGCTGATCTCGGCAAAGACCGGCCTTGGCATTCCCGACGTGCTGGAAGCCATCGTCGAGCGCCTGCCGGCGCCGAAAAGCGAGGGCGGCGCGGATGCGCCGCTCAAGGCGCTGCTGGTCGATAGCTGGTACGACACCTATCTCGGCGTCATGGTTCTGGTGCGCATCCTCGACGGCGTGCTTTCCAAGGGCCAGACCATCCGCATGATGGGCACCGGCGCGAAATATCAGGTCGAACGTGTCGGCGTGCTGACGCCGAAGATGGTCAATGTCGACAGCCTCGGCCCCGGCGAGATCGGCTTCATCACCGCCTCGATCAAGGAAGTCGCCGATACCCGTGTCGGCGACACCATCACCGACGAGCGCCGCCCGACCGCCGAAGCCCTGCCGGGCTTCAAGCCGGCGCAGCCGGTGGTGTTCTGCGGATTGTTCCCGGTCGATGCCGCCGATTTCGAGGAGCTGCGCGCCGCCGTCGGCAAGCTGCGCCTCAACGACGCCTCCTTCTCCTATGAAATGGAAAGCTCGGCGGCGCTGGGCTTCGGCTTCCGCTGCGGCTTCCTTGGCCTGCTGCATCTGGAAATTATCCAGGAGCGGCTGAGCCGCGAATTCGACCTCGACCTGATCGCCACCGCGCCTTCCGTCGTCTACCAGATGACGCTGACCGACGGCAGCGAGAAGGAGCTGCACAATCCGGCCGACATGCCGGATGTGGTCAAGATCAAGGAATTCCGCGAGCCGTGGATCAAGGCGACGATCCTGACGCCGGACGACTATCTCGGCGGCATCCTCAAGCTCTGCCAGGAGCGCCGCGGCATCCAGACCGAACTCACCTATGTCGGCAGCCGCGCCATGCTGACCTATGAGCTGCCGCTCAACGAAGTGGTGTTCGATTTCTATGACCGCCTGAAGTCGATCTCCAAGGGCTACGCCTCCTTCGACTATCATCTGGCCGATTACCGCGAGAGCGATCTCGTCAAGCTGTCGATCCTCGTCAATGGCGAGCCGGTCGATGCGCTGTCGATGCTGGTCCACCGCTCCGCCGCCGAGCGGCGCGGCCGCACCATGTGCGAAAAGCTGAAGGAACTGATTCCGCCTCACATGTTCCAGATCCCGATCCAGGCCGCCATCGGCGGCAAGGTCATCGCCCGCGAGACCGTGCGGGCGCTGCGCAAGGACGTGACCGCCAAGTGCTACGGCGGCGACGCCACCCGCAAGCGCAAGCTGCTGGAAAAGCAGAAGGAAGGCAAGAAGCGGATGCGTCAGTTCGGCAAGGTCGAAATTCCCCAGGAAGCGTTTATCGCAGCGCTGAAGATGAGCGACGAATAAAACAAAAACGCCGGCGAAAGCCGGCGTTTGCTTTTTACATCGTCTTGCGCGTCGGATCGTCGAGCGCCGGATTGTAGAACAGCGACAGCGTCAGGCTTTTGGCGATGCGTTCGGCGGTCGCCATGAACCAGTCATGGGCGGCCTTGCCCGGGGCGATCTCGGTGAGGGTCTGCGAAAACAGCTCCAGCCATTGCGGGAAAAGCTCCGGTGTCATGTTCTGGACGCCGAGATGGGCCTGGACCGGCTTGCCGCCATAGGCGCCGTTCTTGAAGGCGATGGCCGACCAGAAGCGTTTCATCTTGTCCATATGCTCCGGCCAGCGGCCGGCAAGGCGCGCGTCGAAGACGGGCCCCAGCGTCGGATGCGCCTGGATGCGACGGTAGAAGGTTTCCACGAGGGTGTCGATGAAGGCGGCGTCGACGCCGATTTCGGCCATGTCGCGCTCGGCGCGCTGGCGCATCTCGTCGAAATGGGCGGCTCGGCCGCTGAGTTCGATGGTCATGTCCTGTCCTTTTGCCCTTCTTTGTCGCACCGACCGCCAGTCAGGTCAAATGCGGCTTGACGCCGCGCGGCGTCGACCATAATTTAGAATTATTCTAAATTGGAGCGACACCATGCCCATCCGGCTGTTTTCCGGCGCCAGACGCCCGTTTTCCTCCCTGTCCGAGCAGGAGATCCTGGCACTGGCGATCTCCTCCGAGGAGGACGACGCGCGCATCTACCTCGCCTATGCCGACCAGTTGCGAACGCAATATCCGCAATCCGCAAAGGTGTTCGAAGACATGGCCGAGGTCGAACATACCCATCGCAACATGCTGATCGACATGCATCGCCAGCGCTTCGGCGAGCGTATTCCGCTGATCCGCCGCGAGCATGTGCGCGGCTTCTACGAACGCAAGCCGGACTGGCTGCGCCAGAACCAGTCGCTGGAGCAGATTCGCGACGAAGCCGAGCGCATGGAGGAAACGGCGGCCCGCTTCTATCGCGAGGCAGTCGCCATGACTTCGGATGCGGCGACGCGAAAACTTCTGGGCGATCTCGCGGTGGCGGAGGAGGGCCATGAGGATGTGGCGCGGATGCTGGGCGACCGGCACACGCCCGAGGACGTCAAGGCCGAGGAGGACGAGACGGCGCGGCGGCAATTCCTGCTGACCTATGTGCAACCGGGCCTGGCCGGGCTGATGGACGGCTCGGTCTCGACGCTGGCGCCGATCTTCGCCGCCGCCTTCGCCACGCAAGATACCTGGCAGACGTTTCTGATCGGCCTCTCCGCCTCGGTCGGCGCCGGCATCTCCATGGGGTTCACGGAAGCCGCCCATGACGACGGCAAGCTTTCCGGCCGCGGCTCGCCGATCCGGCGCGGCCTCGCCTCGGGCATCATGACCGCGCTCGGCGGCCTCGGCCATGCCCTGCCCTATCTGATCCCGCATTTCTGGACGGCGACGGCGATCGCCGCCGTGGTCGTCTTCGTCGAACTCTGGGTCATCGCCTTCATTCAGAACCGCTACATGGAAACACCGTTCTTGCGCGCGGCGTTCCAGGTGGTGCTGGGTGGCTCGCTGGTGCTGGCGGCCGGTATCCTGATCGGCAATGGCTGAACAGGAGAGGGCTGAACAAAAAAAGGGGCGCTCGCGCGCCCCATGAAATCCCTGAAATAAAAGTACTTATTGCAGCGCGCCGACCATGACGTCCTTGCCGTTCTCGATGGTCACCCAGCGGCCGGTGTCGAAGGTCGCCTGGCGCTTGAGGAAAGTGTAGTGGGTTTCGTACCACGGCTTGACGTCGTTTTCGAGATTGTCGAGCACGAAGTCGCCTTCGGAGGTGCGCAGCGTCAGCACCGCATGGCCTTCGCCGTCGGGCTTGCGCACCACGGTGATCAGCAGGTCGGAGGCCGAAAAGCCCTGTTCCATCAGCTTCCGGCGCTTGAGCAGCACGAAGTCCTCGCAATCGCCGGCATCTACAGGGTATTCCCAATATTCGTCGCGGCCATAGATCTCCTGGTCGGTCATCGGCGTGATCGCCTTGTTGACCTCCATGTTGATCTTGCGCACCAGGGTCCAGCCATATTCGGTGATGCGCGGCGCTGCAGCGGGGCGCGTGCGGATCTTGCATTCGTCGGGATGGCGCTGGCAGAATTCGTAGTGGCCGATCGGCTGGGAGGTGACGCCGCCGGTCACCATGGATGCGTTCTGCGCCGGGGCGGTGACCGCAATCGTCGTGGAGGCGAAGATGGCGACACATGCCACGACCAGCCCCCGGATACTCTGAACAACCATCATGCGTCGCCCCTCGAAACGTTAAGCAAACGTTAAGATTTCGAGGGGGCGGATGTCAATCATTACCAAAACGTTAACGCGAAACATCAACGGATATGGTTAATTTGCAACGCCTGGCGTCCCGGCGTTAACGACTTCGGCAATGGCGCCCAGCAGACGCTCGATGTCCTGAGGGCGCGACAGGCGATGATCGCCGTCGCGGATCAGGGTCAGCACCACGTCTGCCGCCGGCAGGTGTTCGACCAGCTTCAGCGCATGCGCATAGGGCACGTCGGCATCCTGCATCCCCTGAAGGATATGCACCGGGCAGCCGGTCTCGATGATGCCCTGCAGCACGCGGTTGGCACGCCCATCCTCGATCAGCGCCCGGGTGAAGATATTCGGCTCGGGACTGTATTCGGAATGCTCCTCGAAAAAGCCGCGCTCGGCGAGCGAGGCCTTTTCGGCATCGCCGAGATTGGGCTCGATCAGCTCGGCGGTGAAGTCGGGCGCGGGCGCGATCAGCACCATGCCGGCGACTTGCGCGTCGCCCGCAGCCTTGCCCAGTTCCTGCAACAGGCGCAGCGCAATCCAGCCCCCCATCGATGAGCCGACCAACACGACCCGTTCGGGCGCGGCATGGCGCACCACGGCCAGCGCCTCTTCCAGCCAGCGGCTGATGGTGCCGTCGGTGAAGGCGCCGCCGGAGCGGCCGTGCCCGGAATAATCGAAGCGGATGGCGGCAAGTCCGTTTTCGGCAGCATAGGCGTCCATCTCCACCGCCTTGGTGCCCTCCATGTCGGAGCGGTAACCGGAGAGCCAGACGAGCGCCAGTGGCGCGCCATCTGTGGTCGCGGCGCGCAGGCGCATGGCGATATCGCGCCGCGAATCGCCTTCACCGACAGAAAGAACCGTCACATCTGGCAGGAAATGAGCTTCCGACATATATAACTCCCGAAACGAGGCATGAATCACTGCAAAAACGAAGGGTCGCACAGCCTTACAGCAGGTGTATTTTTCGTGAAAGCGTGCTATTGACTTGCCCGTGGCAATCAAGACATTGGCGTCGAACTGCGTTGACAGGCCGTTTGGGCCGCCGCATTTCGACCCTATAAACCGGAGAATACGACCATTCGCAGACCTTTCAAAGCCGATGCCCCCGTGAGAGAGGGGCCGCGCGCCAACAGGGAAATCCGTATCCCGCGAGTCCAGCTCATCGATGCCGAAGGCCAGAATCTCGGTGTGATGCCGACTGACCAGGCCATGAAGATGGCGGAAGAGGCGGGTCTCGATCTCGTGGAGATCTCTCCCAACGCAGAACCGCCTGTCTGCAAGATCCTCGATCTCGGCAAGCTGAAGTATTCGACGCAGAAGAAAGCGGCCGAAGCGCGCAAGAAGCAGAAGATCGTCGAGGTCAAGGAAATCAAGATGCGCCCGAACATCGACACCCATGATTATGAGGTGAAGATGAAGGCCATGAACCGCTTCTTCGAAGAGGGCGACAAGGTCAAGGTGACGCTGAAGTTCCGCGGCCGCGAAATGGCCCACCAGGAACTCGGCCTCAAGCTCCTGCTTCAGGTCAAGGAAGACACGCTTGGCATCGCCAAGGTGGAAGCCGAGCCGAAGCTCGAGGGACGCCAGATGATGATGGTGCTCGCGCCGAAGTGATTTTCCGCTTCGCCGGCGCATGACGAAGCCGTCCCTCGGGGCGGCTTTTTGTTTTCCGGTCCCACATTCAAGATTCCTTGGCCGGACCGGTTGAACTTTCGGGCAAGCGCGGTTATAAGCGCCCGTCCGAACGGTCCGGCAGGGCATGCCGTGGCCGTTCTTATGCTTGAGTTTCGGCCTCGTCAGCCGGCTCGATTAAAAACAACGGAGTAGCAAAATGCCCAAGATGAAGACGAAGTCTGCCGCCAAGAAGCGGTTCAAGATCACCGCGACCGGCAAGGTCCTGGCTGCCGCCGCCGGCAAGCGCCACGGCATGATCAAGCGTACGAACAAGTTCATCCGCGATGCCCGCGGCACGATGGTTCTGGCCGAGCCCGATGGCAAGAAGGTCATCAAGAACTATCTGCCGAACGGTCTCTGAGACTTCAGGCATATCGGAACAGTTTGTAAGGAGATCATGATATGGCACGTGTAAAACGCGGCGTTACCGCCCATGCCAAGCACAAGAAGACGCTGAAGGCCGCCAAGGGCTTTTATGGCCGTCGCAAGAACACCATCCGCGCCGCCAAAGCTGCCGTCGACCGTTCGCGCCAGTTCGCGACGCGCGACCGCCGCGCCAAGAAGCGCAACTTCCGCGCCCTGTGGATCCAGCGCATCAATGCCGCCGTGCGCGAATTCGGCCTGACCTACGGCCGCTTCATCGACGGCCTCAACAAGGCCGGCATCGAAGTCGACCGCAAGGTTCTCTCCGACATGGCCATCCATGAGCCGGCGGCCTTCGGCGCCCTCGTCGACGCTTCCAAGCAGGCGCTCGCCTATCTCAAGGATGCCGGTACGGCCAACGAGTTTGAAAGCGCGGTTCGTTAACCAGCGCTTCCCACGGCTCACACGCTGATTGAATTCGGGAAACCCGCGCTGGTTTGGGCTGGCGCGGGTTTTTCTTTGGCTTGCTTTCACTGGAAATGCTCCGCCTCCCGATCCCGCCAAAAATCGAACGGAAATGACAATGTCCGATCTGGAAAACCTGAAAACCTCGCTTCTGGCGGAGATTGCCGAAAGCAGCGACGAAGCGGCGATCGAGGCCGTCCGCGTCGGCGCCCTCGGCAAGAAGGGCTCCGTCTCCGACCTCCTGAAGACGCTCGGCGCCATGTCGCCGGAGGAGCGTCAGACGCGCGGCGCCGCCATCAACGCGTTGAAGACCGAGATCACGGAAGCTATCGCCGCACGCAAGGGCGCGCTGAAGGAAGCCGCCATCGCCGCCCGCCTCGAAGCCGAGACCGTCGATGTCAGCCTGCCGGTGCGCACCTCGCCGGCCGAGCGCGGCCGCATCCATCCGATCAGCCAGATCGTTGACGAGATCACCGCCATCTTCGGCGACATGGGTTTCTCCATCGCCGAAGGCCCTGACGTCGAGACCGACTATTACAATTTCACGGCGCTGAACTTCCCCGAGGGCCATCCGGCCCGCGAGATGCACGACACCTTCTTCTTCAACGCCGACGAGACCGGCGCGCGCAAGCTGTTGCGCACCCATACCTCGCCGGTGCAGATCCGCACCATGGAGGCGCAGAAGCCGCCGATCCGCATCATCATTCCCGGCAAGACCTATCGCCAGGATTCCGACGCCACCCATTCGCCGATGTTCCATCAGGTCGAGGGGCTGGTGGTCGACAAGACCGCGACCGTCGGCCATCTGCGCTGGGTTCTGGAGGAATTCTGCAAGGCCTTCTTCGAAGTGCCCTCGGTGACCATGCGTTTCCGCCCATCCTTCTTCCCGTTCACCGAGCCGTCCTTCGAGGTCGATATCCAGTGCGACCGCTCCGGCCCGATCGTCAAGTTCGGCGAAGGCACGGACTGGATGGAGATCCTC
>NZ_JARRIR010000001.1:764971-923578 GCF_029601685.1 Rhizobium sp. YJ-22
CGCCGGCGGGCTCGATCCCGACGAATACCAGGGCTTTGCCTGGGGCATGGGCCTCGACCGCATCGCCATGCTGAAATACGGCATGCCGGACCTGCGCGACTTCTTCAACGCCGACGTCCGCTGGATGACGCATTACGGCTTCCGCCCGCTCGACATGCCGACCCTGTTCGGCGGCCTCAGCGCCTAACCGGCATCCAAGGAGAAAGACCATGAAATTCACCCTCTCCTGGCTCAGGGATCACCTGGAAACCGAGGCGTCGCTCACCGAAATCTGCGAGCGGCTGACGGCCATCGGCCTCGAAGTCGAGGATGTCGACGACAAGGCGCTGTACAAGCCCTTCGTCATCGCCCGCGTTATCGCCGCCGAAAAGCATCCGCAGGCCGATCGTCTTCGGGTTCTCAAAGTCGATACCGGCAGCGGTGAACCGGTGCAGGTCGTCTGCGGCGCGCCGAATGCCCGCGAGGGCCTCGTCGGCGCCTTCGTCGCTCCCGGCACCTATGTGCCCGGCATCGACGTGACGCTGGCGGTCGGCACCATCCGCGGCGTCGAAAGCCGCGGCATGATGTGCTCGGAAAAGGAACTCAACATTTCCGACAATCATGACGGCATCATCGACCTGCCGGCCGATGCGCCCATCGGCACGTCCTTTGCTGCCTATGCCGGCCTCGACGATCCGATCATCGAGATCAACCTGACGCCGAACCGGCCGGATTGCACCTCGATCCGCGGCATCGCCCGCGATCTCGCCGCCTCCGGCCTCGGCCGCCTCAAGGACGTCAAGGCACCGTCCTTCCCGGTCGAGGGCGAGACCCCGACCAAGGTGGTCATCGATCTGGACGATGCAGCGCTGTGCCCCGGCTTTGCCCTGCGCCTCGTGCGCGGCGTGAAAAACGGCCCGAGCCCGCGCTGGATGCAGCAGCGGCTAATTGCCATCGGCCTGCGTCCGATCAACGCGCTGGTCGACATCACCAACTACATGACCTTCGACCAGGGCCGGCCGATGCATGTCTTCGACGCCGCCAAGGTCAAGGGCAACCTGACCGTCCGCCGCGCGCATGACGGCGAGACCGTGCTGGCGCTCGACCAGCGCGAATACAAGCTCGGCCCCGCCAACGTGGTCATCGCCGACGACAATGGCGTCGAATCCATCGGCGGCATCATGGGTGGCGAGCATTCCGGCTGCGACGAGAACACCACCGACGTGCTGATCGAATCGGCGCTGTGGGATCCGATGAACGTCGCCCGCACCGGCCGCACGCTCGGCATCATCACCGATGCGCGCTACCGCTTCGAGCGCGGCGTCGACCCGGAATACATGGCGCCCGGCCTGGAACGCACCACCGAACTGGTGCTGGAACTCTGCGGCGGCGTGGCCGCCAAGGCCGATGTCGTCGGTTATCAGGGCCACCAGACGAAAATCGTCCCCTTCCCGGTCTCCGAGGTCAAGCGCCTGACCGGCCTCGATATCGACCGCGCCGAGAGCGCCGACATCCTGACCCGTCTCGGCTTTGCCGTCGGCGGCGCAGGCGAGACGCTCTCGGTCGGCGTGCCCTCCTGGCGGCCGGATGTCGATGGCAAGGCCGATCTGGTCGAGGAAGTGCTGCGTATCCATGGCGTCGACAACATCCGTCCGACGCCGCTGGAAAAGCTGTCTTCCGTCAACGGCAAGATCCTGACGACGCTGCAGATCCGCACCCGTACCGCCAAGCGGGCGCTGGCCGCGCGCGGCATGCTGGAGGCCGTCACCTGGTCCTTCATCCCGGAAGCCCATGCCAAGCTTTTCGGCGGCGGTCAGCCGGCGCTCAAGCTCGCCAACCCGATTGCCGCAGACATGTCCGACATGCGCCCGTCGCTGCTGCCGGGCCTGCTTTCGGCCGCACAGCGCAATGCCGACAAGGGCTATGGCGACGTGGCGATCTTCGAAGTCTCCGGCACCTATGAGGGCGATACGCCGGAAGCACAGCGGCGCGTCGCCGGCGGCATCCGTCGCGGCACCGCCTCGCTGAACGGCGCCGGCCGCTTGTGGTCGAACGCCACGCGCGGCGGCGGCAAGCCGGTCGACGTCTTCGACGCCAAGGCGGATGCGCTGGCGGTGATCGAAGCCTGCGGCGTGCCGATGGCCAATGTCCAGATCGAACGCGGCGCGCCCGGCTGGTATCATCCCGGCCGCTCCGGAACGATCAAGATGGGCCCGAAGATCGTTCTCGGCACTTTTGGCGAGTTCCACCCGCGCGCACTCGAAACCCTCGACGTGACAGGCGCGCTCTGCGGCTTCGAGGTCTATCTCGACGCCATGCAGGAGCCGAAGCGGAAAGCCACCCGCACCAAGCCGGCGCTCGATCTCTCCGCCCTGCAGGCGGTCAAGCGCGACTTCGCCTTCGTCGTCGACCGCACGGTGGAAGCCGGCGCCATCCTCAAGGCCGCCGCGAGCGCCGACCGCAAGCTGATCGTCGCCGTCAATGTCTTCGACGTGTTCGAGGGAGCATCGCTTGGCGCCGACAAGAAGTCGGTTGCCATCGAAGTGGTGATTCAGCCAATCGAAAAGACCCTCACCGACGAGGATTTCGACGTGCTGACGGCAAAGATCGTCGGCAACGTCACCAAGACGACCGGCGGCACGCTGCGCGCCTGAGTGGCCGATCTTAAATGGAAAAGCCGCCCGGGTCTGCCGGGCGGCTTTGCTTGTTATTCGCCAGCCAGCAATTCCGGCCTTTCGGAACGCTCCGCGACCTCGATCTGCCGGACCCAGGCGCGAGCCAGCGCCAGGCCGGTGGCGTCAGCGGCGGGGCCATGCACCTGTGCCAGGTCGCGATGCTCCTCCAGCCAGCCGGGTCGGCAAACTTCCATCATGTCGGGGAACTTCTGACGCCAATCCTCGACCACGTCGCGGCTGGCTTCGAAATGGAACTGGGTGCCATAGGCGGCGCGACCGATGCGGAAAGCCTGGGCGGAGGCCGCCGGGCTCGAGGCCAGATGCACTGCTTGCGACGGCAGGGTGAAGGTATCGCTGTGCCACTGGAAAATCGAAAAATCCTGTGCGGCGGCGGCGGCCAGAACCGGATC
This sequence comes from Rhizobium sp. YJ-22, assembly GCF_029601685.1. Classification (NCBI taxonomy): domain Bacteria; kingdom Pseudomonadati; phylum Pseudomonadota; class Alphaproteobacteria; order Hyphomicrobiales; family Rhizobiaceae; genus Rhizobium; species Rhizobium sp. YJ-22. The sequence continues at coordinate 768,036 of NZ_JARRIR010000001.1, forward strand.
GGCAGCACCTTCCGGCGTCAGCGCGACGTCAAACCAGCCGAATTCCGGCGTCTGGCCGAGCAGGTTGTCGCCACCATAGCCGCGCGACAGAATCTGGCAACCGAGACAGATGCCGAGCACCGCCTTGCCGGCATCGCCGAAGCGGCGCATGACCTCGGCCAGTTGCGGCAGATAAGGATGGGTGTGGTCGTCGATGGCGCTTTGCTCGCCGCCGAGCACGACGAGCCCATCGAACGCATCAGGGTCTTGCGGCAGTTCGCCACCCTTCCAGGGCTGGAAGATCGTCAGTTCCGCGCCGGCCTCTTGCAGCGCCACACCGACCTGCCCCAGACTCGATACAAGCGTATTTTCAACCACCGCAACGCGCATCGCCACACTCCCTGCTGTCTTTCACGCCGGGACAAGACCATGTCCCGGCGCAAGGTTCAAGGGTCCTGTCAGAACTGCCGGCCGATCCGAGCATCGACGGACCAGGCATTGGCGCCGCGCACGACGAAATAGAGGGTGATCGCCGCCCAGAGGACCGATTTCTCCGCTCCCGCCAATCCGTCACCCCAGGCAAAGCCATGGGCATAGACGGTGACGAGCAGGACGATCGATGCGGCCAATGCCGCCGGCCGCGTCAGGAAACCGAGGGTGAGAAAGATGCCGCCAAAGAATTCGGTGGCCGACAGCAGCGGCGACCAGAAAACGCCGGGATAGAAGCCAAGGCCCTGCACCATATCGACGGCCCCGAAGGGATTGATGATCTTGCCATAGCCATGGACGGCGAGCAGCGCACCGGCGGCAAGCCGCAGCAGCGTTTCCATCGGCGTGCGCAGGCCGGCATAGAGAGACCCGAGCGCGGGGATGATCAGGCGGGGTTCGGTCATGTCGTCTCCTTGAGCTGTCCTTGGAAGTACGCTTGAAAAGCGAATGGCGGCAGATCTGCGGGTCGCGGCCGGAATGGCAATCCATAACCCGATCAAAACATGACTATTTCAGTTGAATTTTTCGTGAGCCGCTGTTGTCGTTATCCGGTGGTGCGCATAAAGCTGGAAAAAACATGAAATGGAGACCGTCATGACCGACAAGCCGCGCATCACCATCCTCTACTGCACGCAATGCAACTGGCTGCTTCGCGCCGCCTGGATGGCGCAGGAACTGCTCTCCACCTTCGCCGATTCGCTTGGCGAAGTGGCGCTGCTGCCCGGCACCGGCGGCAATTTCGAAATCCGGGTGAACGGCGAGCTGATCTGGGAGCGCAAGCGCGACGGCGGCTTTCCCGGCCCGAAGGAACTGAAGCAGCGGGTGCGCGACATCATCGAGCCCGGCCGCGATCTCGGCCATACCGACCGCGTCAACCTGGAAAGCTGATTTCCCGGCAGCGACAACAGCGGAAATCCCCTATACATAGAGCAGATGTCGCGGGCGCGACGGCGGCTCGATGCCTCCCGCCGCTTGCGGCCAACGCGGCACAATGCATATTGGGAGTCCTTTCGTGAGCCTGAAATTCGGTACCAGCGGCCTGCGCGGCCTTTCCGTCGATCTCAAGGGCAAGGCGACGGCGCTGTATGTCACCGCCTTCGCGCGCGTGCTCCTGGAAAGCGGCCGGGCGCGTGCCGGCGATCCGATCTTCGTCGGCCGCGATTTTCGCGAGTCGAGCCCGGAGATCGCCGCAACCTGTTTCGGGGCGCTGGCGCGCGCCGGCTTCACGCCGGTCGATTGCGGCGCGGTCCCGACGCCGGCGCTGGCGCTCTACGCCATGAGCCGCAAGGCAGCGGCAATCATGATCACCGGCTCGCATATCCCTGCAGACCGCAACGGCATCAAGTTCTATCGCCCGGACGGCGAGATCGACAAGCAGGACGAGGCGGCGATCAGCGCCAAGGCCGCCGAACTGGCTGAGGGCGAGACCGCAGTCGACGCGACGCCTGGCCGCGGCGAAGATGCAGCGGTGGCCGTCATGGAGCTATTCTGCGCCCGTAACCGCGCCCTCCTGCCGGAACAGGCGTTGGCCGGCCTGAAGATCGGCGTCTACCAGCACAGCACCGTGGCGCGCGACCTGTTCGTCGAGGTGCTCTCCCATTACGGCGCCGAGGTCGTGCCACTCGGCCGTTCGGAGAATTTCATCCCGGTCGATACCGAAGCCGTCTCGGCAGAGACCGTGACGCTGCTGCGGGACTGGGCCGCCGAGCACAGGCTCGACGCCATCGTCTCCGCCGACGGCGACGGCGACCGGCCGCTGCTCGCCGACGAAACCGGCGCGCCGCTGCGCGGAGACCTGCTCGGCCTGATGACTGCCATTTTCCTTGATGCCGGCGTGGCGGTGACGCCGGTGACCTCCAATTCGGGGCTGGAAAAGGCCGGAAGCTTCTCGGTGATACGTACCAGGGTCGGCTCGCCTTTCGTCATCGCCGGCATGAACGAGGCCCTGGCCGAAGGCCGCGCCAAGGTCATGGGTTTCGAGGCCAATGGCGGGCTGCTGACCGCTTCCGCCTTTGATGTCAACGGCCATAGCCTCGATCCGCTGCCGACCCGCGACAGCGTGCTACCGGTGCTGGCCGTGCTTTCGGCGGCCGCGCAGGCGAAAAAGCCGCTCTCGGAGATTGCCGGCAACCACCGCCTGCCCTTCGCCGATGCCGACCGCCTGGAGAACTTCGCCGTCGAAAAAAGCGCGGCAGTGATGGCGCATCTGCGCGCCTCCGACGCCAATCTCGCCGCCTTTCTCGCCCCCATCGGCAAGGTCGCGGGCAAGAGCGACATCGACGGGTTGCGAATCGCGCTCGAGGACGGCCGGATCATCCATTTTCGCCCCTCCGGCAATGCGCCGGAGATGCGTTGCTACGTGGAAGCGGAAACCCCGGAAGCGGCAAAAGCTCTGCTGAAACAGGGCCTTGACCTTATCCGCACATGGGTCGGCGGGGTCCTCTGACATTTTTTTCGAGGTTTGAAACAAAAACTTCAAAAACCCCGTTGACTTCCGCCGCCCAGCCCCGTACATCGCTCCTCGTCGCCCAGATGGCGGAATTGGTAGACGCGCCAGCTTCAGGTGCTGGTACTCGCAAGGGTGTGGAGGTTCGAGTCCTCTTCTGGGCACCAATTTCATAACCTAAGTTGTCCAACAGGGCGCTTAGGTACTTCAAAAGGCCCGGGAAACCGGGCCTTTTTGTTTTTGATTGTCCAGGCTCGTCCCGTTGCATCCAGCAGTTTTTCCGACAGCTTTGTTGTGTCGTCCGAAAGTGGTGAGCAATATCTCGCCGTTGACGATCGTTTCGAATGCAAACCTGAAATCATTCGCGCCACTCGATTTTGCATTGCGAAGAAATATTTTCGCGATGCCTTGAATGATCGTGTTAAAAATCCTACATTGAATTTATCGAACTTTGTCTGCGACTTTTGTCTCTGCGCCTTGAGCGCCTGTCATTCTTCCCTTCATCGTCGATTATTTCGCCGGAAACTCCCGGCAATTCCAACGATTGAAAGGAAATCGTTATGAACACAGGCACCGTAAAGTTTTTTAACGGCACCAAGGGTTTCGGCTTCATCGCCCCGAACGATGGCGGCAACGACGTATTCGTGCATATCACTGCTGTCGAGCGCGCCGGCCTTCGCTCGCTTAGCGAAGGGCAGACCGTGCAGTACGATCTCGTACAGGATCGTCGCTCGGGCAAGTATGCCGCAGACAATCTGCGCGCTGCTTGATGACTTTGTCATTCGCCGGCGCTGACCACGGATGTACTGGCGGCGCGGCTGAGTGATCTTGAGAGGTCGGGGTCATGCCCGGCCTTTTTGCTTTCTGCCTCTGGAATCGCTGTGAAAGGATAGGTTCTTGCAAGTTCTCGTCAGGGACAACAACGTCGATCAAGCCCTCCGCGTTTTGAAAAAGAAAATGCAGAGAGAAGGGCTTTTCCGGGAAATGAAGGCACGGAGCGCTTATGAAAAGCCTTCCGAAAAGAGAGCGCGGGAAAAAGCCGAGGCCGTCCGGCGCACCCGGAAGCTGGCCCGCAAGAAGGCGCAGCGCGAGGGGCTCCTGCCCGCTCCCAAGAAGAAGCCGCTGCCAGGCCGGGCGAAGTGACGCCACGAGACGCCGGAATTCGAAGGAGCCCTAGATGACCGCATCTGAAGAGCAGTTTTTTAAGCCGGGAAAGGCCAGCGCCGCCAAGAAAGCGGAAAATACCGATTCCGCCGCCAAGGGCATCGTTGCGCAGGAGACGGCGGCGCGGGAGAAGAAGACCGAAAAGCTTCGGGCGCTGCGTTTGGCCAAGGAGGCCGCCGAGCCCGCGCCCTTGCCGAAAACCAAGCGCAAGTGACGCAAAGATGCTGACCAGGCCGGGCGCAGACCGCCCGGACATACCTGCCTGGCGCGCACCATCAAGCCCGATGGCGATTTTTCCGCGCCGCCCCGGCTATCCGACTGCGATCACCATGTCGGGCGATCTCAAGTTTGGTGGCGCGGACAAGGACAGGGCATCGGGATGACGAAACCCGCCTGCGACCGCGCAACAAAAAAGGCCGGGGCGAAATCGCACCGACCTTCCTCATCATCGCTTCCCTACCAATGCCAGTACATCCGTGGTCAAAAGCCTGAAGCAACGCGGCGATTGCGAGCGGCGAATTCATTTCAGCGCTCATCAGCAATGCCGATTGCCTATTTATAATGGGCGATTGTGGTCGAAACAAGGTCCGTATGGCCGAATCGCCAAATGACCTTAATTGACGATTTGCCATTACCGGCGCAGAGGCGCATTGTGACAGCCTCGGCACCCATTTTTCGGGCGCATGCCGACTAAGGGACTTGCTTCCTTGCCCCAACGAAAGGAGGACCAGATGTCTTCCAATATCCGACATATCGATTTCGGTCCTCGCCACGCGCGCCTGCTGCGGGAGATTTTGAGGCGTGCGGGCTATGTCAGCGAGAGAATGGAGCCGCTTTCCGGCGCGGAGCGTCAAGCGTCGCTCATTCTGCTGCGGCGGTTCAATCGCGAACTTCAGCCAAGCCGATAGGGGCGACTCGACCATGTACCCTTGGCAATCGTTTTTCCTCTCTTCAGGAGCCGGCGCATCCGCCAGCCCTGAGAAAGCGCGGCCTCGTCCCATGAAGACCACCCATCAAGACACGATCTGCGGCGTGACGCGGCTGCATCGTTACGCAATTCAAGGAATGCCTACGGCCGGTCGGCTTCACCAGAACGGCAAGCCGGAGGCAAGTCGCCTGGTGCTTCTCGATTCGTCATCGACTGGCAGGGTCGAAACAGGAGGATCGAATGTCGAAAGGCCAGATTCGAAGCAGCAAGGAGCCGCGCAAGCCCAAGCAGGACAAGGCGCAAAAGGCCAAGCTGCCGCCAACCAACAACGGCCGGCAGGTCGAGGTTTTGCCTGGCTCAGGTAAGAAGAAATAGCCGGCGCCCGCCAGTCGTGTCAGAACAGGCTGCCTTGCGTCGGCGGTTCCGATTTCGGTTTGGAGGAGCGTTTTTTGACGGGTGACGCGGCGTCCGGCGCGGTGGCTTCACCGGTGACGGCGTCAACGCGGCCATCGGCGAACTGGATGGAGATCGCCTCACGCGGGCCGATGGCGGCGGCGCGGGACAGGGGACGATCCTCGGCATCGCGGATTACGGCATAGCCGCGCTGCAGCACATTCTTGTAGGACAGCGATTCGAGAACGCGGTTTTGCGCCTGCATGTCGGCGCGCAGGCGGCCGAGGCGGTGCGTCAGCGCGCTATCGGCGTGGCGCATGAGGTTTGCCAGGCGATCGGAAAAGCGCGCCGTCTGCACCTGCAGGCGGGCGGGCACGAGGCCGAGCACGGCATCGGCGCGACGCAGCCTTGCGCGGGCATCGTCGGTGCGGCGTTCGACGAACCGTTCGATGCGCTGCAGGCGATCGGCCACTCGCTGGCGGCGCTCGGCAATACGCGCGGAGAGCATGTCCGGGCGTAGATGGCTGGCGACGCGCTCAAAGCTGCGGCGTTTGTTCAACGCCGTCATAGACAGTCCGCGACCCAGGCCGACGGCCGCTTCGTCGAAGCGGCGACGCGGAAGCGCCAGCAACTGGTCGAGCGAGGGCAGCGCCCGCACCAGGGCACGCACATCCTGCCGGCGGCGATCCATGTGGCGGCCAGTACAGCCTTGCAGGCGGGCGGCGAGGCTGGAAAGCTGGGCCTGCAGCTCGGCCTTGACCGGCACGGCCATTTCAGCAGCACCGGTCGGCGTCGGCGCGCGGATGTCGGCCGCGTGGTCGATCAGTGTCCAATCGGTCTCGTGGCCAACTGCGGAGATCAGCGGAATGGTGCTTTCGGCGGCGGCGCGCACGACGATTTCGTCGTTGAAGCTCCACAGATCCTCCAGACTGCCGCCGCCACGGGCGACGATCAGAACGTCCGGGCGCGGAATCGGTCCGTCCGGCGTCATGGCGTTGAAGCCCCTGATGGCGTTGGCCACCTCGTTTCCGGATCCCTCACCCTGCACCTTCACCGGCCAGACGAGGACATGCACCGGAAAGCGGTCGGAAATGCGATGCAGGATATCGCGGATCACCGCGCCGGTCGGCGAGGTGACGACGCCGATGACGCGCGGCAGAAACGGCAGGCGGCGCTTGCGGTCGGCATCGAACAGTCCCTCGGCGGCAAGCTTGCGGCGGCGCTCCTCGAGCAGCGCCATCAGCGCTCCGGCGCCGGCGGGCTCCAGGCTTTCGATGACGATCTGGTATTTAGAGGAGCCGGGAAAGGTGGTGATCTTGCCGGTGGCGATCACCTCCATGCCCTCTTCCGGGCGAACCTTGAGCCGGCTCATGGTTCCTTTCCAGACGACGGCATCGATGCGGGCGCGGTCATCCTTCAGCGAGAAATAGGCGTGACCCGAGGAATGCGGTCCGCGATAGCCGGAGATTTCGCCGCGCACCCGCACTTGGTCGAAGGCGGTCTCGACCGTGCGCTTGATGGAGCCGGACAATTCGGAAACGGTATATTCCGTCAGGTTCGAGGCGGCATCGGTGTCGAAAAGATTGGTCATGGCCGAAGTCTAGCGGATCGCCGCCGCGATGGGCAGCCGGAAAGCGCGGGCGAAGCCCCTTCTGCACGGGATTTGCAGGCGGGCGCGGCAAAAAACCGTCCTCTTTCATTCACGGGCCGGCGCGCCGGGAGAAGATGGGGCGATCAACACCCAACCCGAGAGGATCGCCATGTTCGACCGTTTTGCCAATGTTCAGCCCTCGCTTTCCGGCCCGGCGCTCGCCGCCTTTCCGGTGACGCCCGACGACGGCACCGATCTGCCCGAGGCCAGCCGCGCCGTCTATATCGGCACGGGCGGCAATCTCAGCGTCAGAATGCTGTCCGGCGAGATCGTGACCTTTACCGGTCTCGCCGCCGGCACGTTCTTGCCGGTGCGGGTATCGCGCATCCGCGCAACCGGGACCACCGCCGGCAATATTATCGCGCTCGCCTGAACTTCCCGCGCTCTCAATCGTTAGGGGAGACGCGCTCCGCCGAAAGCATTTGTTAGCAAGGCCGGGGCAATACTCCCCGGCTACAAACAGCGAAGGGGGCGAGCATGATCTTTTTGACAAGCATGACGATCGGCTTTACCGCGGGACTGATGCGTTCGGTCACGGCGGTGTTGGTTGCGGCCCTCCTGATCCTTTTCGCCTATGGCGCGGCCTCGCTGTTTTCGGGCCTCGTCTCGGTGCGCTGGCTGGTCTATTCCATCCTCGGCTTCAATCTCGGCATTTTCGGCCTCGTGCTTTGCATGCTGGCGCTCGACCGCCGCCGGCCGGCCGAAAAGCGGCGCGACGCCTGAGGTTGACTACGGTTTGACGCGGTAAAGCTGAAGCGGCGCCGTTTCCGTTCCGGCGACCGGCTCCAGGTAGCCGGGTATATTGCCCGCGGTCAGTTGCCCGTAAAGCCCCTGCGGCTCCAGCTTGGCGAAATTCATCGTCTGCCAATCGCTTCTGCAGAATGCGAGTACCCCGACGCCGGCGCCGCGCAGGAAGGCTTCCGCCTGTTTCGGCTTCGACAGGCCGATATAGATCTCCGTCAGAATGCCGCCCTGGTTGCGATGATAGGGCGCGGTCAGAACGCGATGGCCGGTGTAGCGCAGGATCGACACGCCGAATTCGACGGGTGCGGCAACCGTGGTCGGCGGCAGGGCGGCGAGCGTCGCAAGTGCGGCCGGCCCGATACAGGCCGGCGTATTGCCGGCATCGACTTTTGGCGACAGACGCTCGACGATGCCCTTGACGCCTTCCGTGGCGACCAGCCCGGCCATCGCCCAAGCCGATGGCAAAGCGGCGAAACCCATGCAAAGATAGAGAAAACTGGCGCCCATATGCTGCGGATTGGCATGGACGAAGCGGCGCAGATCGATCAGCAGCAGCGAGAAGGGCAGGATGCCGAGCAGGTTGGCAAAGGCCGCGCCGCGCACCTGCAAGGCGGCAACCAGCCAGCTCACGCCGATCAGCGCCGCAAGGATCAGCGCGGTTTCCACCCGCCGCCTCTCGATGGCGAAAAAGATCGCAATGGCGAAGGCGACCGCGCCGACCCCGTAGAACGCACCCCAGGCGGAGGGATCGAGCCTTGCGAACGCCACCATCGAGCGCGCCTCGGTGACATTGGACAGCCATAGCCGCACAACCAGCGGATCGAGATCGGACAAGGGATTGCCGAGGCATTTCGGCGCGATCAATACGGCCGTGCCGGCAACGGCCGCGCCGACGAGCCCGAGCGCCCCCAGCCGCGCCGAGAAGCGACAGCGGGCGGGAAGAAAGGTGGCGGCCATCAGGCCGAGGCCGCCGGCGGCGATGATCGAGTAGAAGCCGAGCGACAGGTTATCGCAGGTAACCGCGCCATAACGCGACGGTGGTATGGTGGCGAAAAAGGCGGCGGAGACGACGCCCACCAGACCGAGGCAATAGGCGCGCGCCGCCCGTGCCATCATCGGCCCATGCCAGCCCCAGAGCAGGGCGACGATCATGCTGGCGACCGCCACATGCGGCACGGTTTCGGCGCCGATGGCGACGGCCAGCGCCGCCGCGGCCCCGGCGAAGAAAAAGCTTGGCGCCCGGCGCGCCGGGTCGACCAGCATGGCGGCCATGGTGGCGATCAGCACCTGCTGGACATTGTGATGATCGATGGAACCCGGCAGGAAACGGTTTCCCGTGACCATGAACAGCGCGGTCAGCCCAAGGCTGACATGCATGACCGCGATACCGCCGATCCGCCGCCCGGCCAGCCCCATCGCCGCCAGCAGGGCCAGGCTGAGGGAGAGCGGCCAGACCGTCAGCGCCAGCGCCTCGGCGCGCTCATGCGGCAGAAACAGGTCGAATGTGGAGATGAGGTTGGCGAGCGGCAGGTCGATCAGCCTCGACCAGTGCATCAGTGTGCCATCGCCGAGGCCAAGGCGGTATTGCATCAGATCGAACCAGCCCTGGCCGCCGAGGAGATCGCGCACCTCGATGAGGCGCATGACGTCGTCATTGTCGGCGCCGACATAATCCGTGGCATTCGGCAGGTTGAGCAGTAGAAGCACCAGAATGGTCAGGATGCCGTAGAAGGCGATGGCGGCGGGCAGGCGCGAAAGCAGCAAAGCCAAGCGGCCGGGGGCCGCCTTCGCCTCGGCCGGACCGGCACCCTCGCTCGCAAGCAACGCATTCGTCATGCCGGCCTTCCTTTTCCGCCGCCCTTTTCCGCGTTGGGGGCCTTGGCGGAAACCATGCCTTAACCTTCTCAAGAAATAGTAAAAAACGACCTGGCGGCATGGGCGGCCGGCACTGTGTGTTTTGCGTCGAGGACATCATGACGGATGCCGGGCCCGGCTCGCCGCAGATCGCGGTTCTCATTCCCTGCTACAACGAGGCGGGCACCATCGCGGCAGTCGTGCGCGGTTTTCGCGCGGCGCTGCCCCAGGCGCGCATCCATGTCTACGACAACAATTCCACCGATGGCACGGCACTGCAGGCGATGCTGGCCGGTGCGGCCGTGACGCGCGAGCGGCGGCAGGGCAAGGGCAATGTGGTGCGCCGCATGTTCGCCGATATCGAGGCCGACATCTACCTGATGGCCGATGGCGACGGCACCTATTCGCCAGACGACGCCGAAGACCTGATCCGCACGCTGATGACCGAAGGCGCCGACATGGTTGTCGGCACCCGCCGCAACGTGCATGCCGATGCCGGACGCAACGGTCATGCCTTCGGCAACCGGCTGTTCAACCAGCTTTATCGCGGCATTTTCGGCAGTGAGTTCACCGATATCTTTTCCGGCTACCGTGCCTTCTCCCGCCGTTTCGTGAAGAGCTTTCCGGCGATTTCGGCCGGCTTCGAGATCGAGACGGAAATGTCCGTGCATGCCTCGCGTCTGAAACTGCCGGTCAGCGAACTGGAGCTGGATTACGGGCGGCGCCCGGAAGGCTCGCACTCGAAACTCTCGACCTTCCGCGACGGCGCCAAAATCCTCTGGATGTTCGCCATGCTGATGAAGGAGACCCGGCCCTTCGCCTTCTTCGGGGCGCTGGGAACGGCGGTGATGGCGGCAAGCCTCGTCTTCATGACGCCGGTGCTGATCGAATTCTTCGAAACCGGCCTCGTGCCGCGCATGCCGACCTGGGTCCTGTCCCTGGCGCTGATGATGATCGCCTTCATCCTGTATGCCGCCGGCGTCATCCTCGATTCCGTGGCGCGCGCACGGGCGGAGCTGCTGCGGCTGCATTATGTCAACCTGCCCGCCGCCAGGGCGGGCGTGTCGGAGGCGCGCGCCGCCGCAGCCCAGGCGGACAGGGCGGCCTGACCGGAAAACGACCATGAACCGCGAAACCACCAACCGCATCCGTTTCGTCATCGAAGACGTCCTGCCGCCGATCCTGCGCGATTGCGCCGCCTTCCGCTGGATGGCACGGCTGGCCTGGGGCGACCATATCGACCATCTCGCCCGTTTTCGCGAACGCGCGCCCTTCCTCACCGAAACCGAGTATGAAACGCTCTATCGCAACCATCCGCGCGTGCACCAGGGCACCGACAATTCGGCTGCCACCATCCGACGCATCAATGCCGGCGTGATCGGCGACAGCCTTTGCGACGTCGGCTGCGGCACCGGAGCGCTGCTCTCGCATATCCAGGCGGCGCATCCTGAAATCCAGCGCCTGACCGGCGTCGATTTCGTCGTCGAGGATGCGGCGGCCCTGCCCGGCATCGAATATGTCGCCGCCCGCATCGAGGAACTGCCGTTTGCCGATGGCGAATTCGATACCGTCGTCTGCACCCATGTCATCGAGCATCTGCTCGATTATCGCCGGGCGATCGCCGAACTCAGGCGCATCGCGCGGCGGCGGCTGATCATCGTCGTGCCACGTGAGCGCGAATACCGCTACACCTTCAACCCGCATTTCAATTTCTTCCCCTATACTCATTCCTTCCTGCGGGCCGTGCATCCCGTGCCGGAGCGATTCGAATGCATCGATATCGGCCGCGACATTTTTTATTGCGAAGACAAGGGGTAGACGGATGTTTCCCACGCTTCCGGCCGGCATCTGGATGGGGTTGCTCGGCACGCCGCTGCTGATTGCGGCAGGTCAGGTGCTGTTCAAGCTGACCAGCGCGTCGGCGGGCGATTTCGGCTTTCGCGGATTGTTGCATCTCGCCCTCAATCCGCTGTTGATCGCCGCGCTCGCACTCTACGGCATCGGCACGCTCGTCTGGATCTACGTGCTGAAATCCGTGCCGCTGACGCTCGCCTATTCCTTCATGGGGCTGACATTCTGCTTCGTGCCGCTGCTGGCGCAGCTCTTTCTCGGCGAGACGCTGACCTTGCGATATGCGTTCGGGGCCGCTCTGATCGTCGCCGGCATGCTGGCTATCAACGGCTGATGGCGCGTTATCTCGGCGTGCTCCTGGCAGCGCTGGCGGCTGATCTGGCCGTTTGGCACCTGCTGTCCTATCGGGTCGAGACGACCATGCTGATCGGTGGGGTCGCCGGCCTTGCCGTGGCGCTGGGCGTCGTCCAGCTTTCGGGTCTTCAAAGACGCGCGCGCGATCTCCTGACGATCAGCCTCGTGCTGTCGACGCTGCTCTCGCTGGCGTTGATCCTGCTGCTGCCGCTGTTGCAACCGCTGGCAGCGCGGGCGTTGGCCGCCCTCGCCGCTCTCGGCTTCGCGCTGTTCGGCTTTGCGCTCTACCTGCGCAAACCGAAAGGTTAGACCGTTTCCCATCCGTCCTTTTCGCTGGCGCGATAGATGGCGTCGATGAAGGCCTGGTTGAGTTTCGAGCTTTCCAGCGAGACGATTTCCTCTTTTTCGCCCAAGGCGGCGCGGGCGAAAGCCTCGGCCTCGCGCTTGTACTGGCGGCTGTCGGGAAAGCGGAAGATGCGGGACTCGCCGTGGTTGCGATTGGTGAGTTCGATCTCTTCCGCGCCGTAGCGATCGGCATTGAAGGGCGATTTCACCTCGATGAACCCGTCCGTGCCGTGGAAGACCATCACCTGGCGGTTGGCGAGTTGGGTGGAGATGTAGAAGCTCAGTTCAAAACTGTCGAACTCGGCCTTGACGCTCGAATAGATGTCGGTGCCGAATTCCGGATCGCGCTCGGTGACGGCCTGGACCCGCTTCGGCTCCTGCCCGGTCGCGAAGCGGGTGGTGATCGTCGGATAGACACCGATATCCGGCAGGCCGCCGCCGCCGAGCGCCGGGATATTGCGCATATTGCCGGGATCGCGGTTGAAATAGGTGAACGCGCCCTGAACATGGCGCAGCTTGCCGATCGCCCCTTCCTGCAACAGCGCGCGCACCTTGCGCCAGACCGGCGCATAGGTGACCATGAAGGCTTCCGTCACCACCACCTTGTTGCGGTCGCGGGCGGCGATGACGGCGTCGATCTCGTCGGCCTTCAGCGCCAACGGCTTTTCCACCAGCACATGCTTGCCGGCATCGGCGGCCCTGATCGCCCATTCGACATGCTGCGAGGTCGGCAGCGGGATATAGACCGCATCGATGACATCGGAAGCCAGCATCTCCTCATAGGAGCCGAAGGCCTGGGGCACGGAGAAACGATCGGCCATGGCCCGCGCTTTGGCCAGGTCGCGGCTGGCGACGGCGGTGACGACACAGTTTTCCGCATCCTGAATGGCGGGCACGACCAGCTCGGCGCCGATCTTCGCGGTGGACAGAATTCCGAAACGCAGCATCTCTTCCTCCGAAATCTTTTTGACGTGCGGCACCTTAGTCAGCCGGCGGCGGCGATGCAATCGGCGCTCCGCTTTCGGCGGCGCTTCACGCGAATGCGACTGGAAAGAGGCCAAGGGGAGCGCTAGCTTCGCGCCCGAATGCCGGCGATTTGCGCGCCGACGCAACGAAGGAGTGGAGAGTATGGAATTGCGACCCCTTGGCCGAACCGGCCTGAAAATCGCGCCGCTGGTGTTCGGCGGCAATGTGTTCGGCTGGACGGCGGATGAAAAGACCTCGTTTGCGCTGCTGTCGCGCTTCTTCGAGGCCGGCTTCAACACGGTCGATACCGCCGATGTCTATTCGTCCTGGGCGCCCGGCAATTCCGGCGGCGAATCCGAGGTGATCATCGGCAAATGGCTGAAGTCCGGCGCCGTGGCGCGCGACAAGGCGATCGTCGTCACCAAGGTCGGTTCCGATCTCGGCGAAGGACGCAAGGGCCTGTCGCAAAAATGGATCATGCATGCGGTGGAGGATTCGCTGAAGCGGCTGCAGACCGACTACATCGACCTCTACCTCTCGCACTGGCCGGATGCCTCTGTCCCCTACGAGGAAACGCTGGCCGCCCACACGAAACTCAAGGAACAGGGCAAGGTGCGCGCCGTCGGCGGCTCCAACCTCGACGCCACCCAGCTTCAGGCCTCACTCGATGCGGCCACTGCAAACGGCTTGCAGCGCTATGACGTGCTGCAGCCGGAATACAATCTCTACGACCGCGGCGGTTTCGAAGGTCCGCTCGCCGAGCTATGCCAGAGGGAAGACATCGGCGTCATCACCTATTTCAGCCTCGCCTCCGGCTTCCTGACCGGCAAGTACCGCACGCCTGCCGATACGCAAGGCAAGGCGCGCGGCGAGGACGCCGGCAAATATCTCGACGCCAAGGGCCAGCGCATCCTCGCCGCCCTCGACACGGTCTCCGCCGAGATCGGCGCCAAACCGGCCGAGATCGCCCTCGCCTGGCTGATGGCCAAACCCACTGTGACCGCCCCCATCGCCTCCGCCACCAGCCTTTCCCAGCTCGAAAGCCTGATCAAATCCGCCAGCCTGTCGCTGACGTCGGACCAGATCGCCCTGCTCGACAAGGCCGGCGCCTGAAACGACAAAGGGCGCCGGTCGATGCCGGCGCCCTTCGATAGTCTAAAAATGCCGCTACGGCATCATTCCCACTCGATCGTGCCCGGCGGCTTGGACGTCACATCGTAGACGACGCGGTTGATGCCGCGGACTTCGTTGATGATGCGAGTGGCGGCGCGGCCGAGGAATTCCATGTCGTAGTGATAGAAATCCGCGGTCATGCCGTCGACGGAGGTGACGGCGCGCAGCGCGCAGACGAATTCATAGGTGCGGCCGTCGCCCATGACGCCGACGGTCTGGACCGGCAGCAGCACGGCGAAAGCCTGCCAGATAGCGTCGTAGAGGCCCGCTTTACGGATTTCGTCGAGATAGATCGCATCCGCCTCGCGCAGGATCTCCAGCTTTTCGCGGCTGATGCCGCCGGGGCAGCGGATGGCGAGGCCCGGGCCCGGAAAGGGATGGCGGCCGATGAAACTCTCCGGCAGGCCGAGTTCGCGGCCGAGGACGCGGACTTCGTCCTTGAACAGTTCGCGCAACGGTTCGACAAGCTGCATGTTCATGCGCTCGGGCAGGCCGCCGACATTGTGGTGGCTCTTGATGGTCACTGAGGGACCGCCTGTGAAGGAGACGCTTTCGATCACATCCGGGTACAGCGTGCCCTGGGCCAGGAACTCGGCGCCGCCGAGCTTTTTCGCCTCTTCCTCGAAGACTTCGATGAACAGGCGGCCGATGGTCTTGCGCTTGACCTCCGGATCGCTCTCGCCTTCCAACGCCGAAATAAAGCGGTCGGAAGCGTCGATATGCAGGAGATGCAGGTTGTAATGCTCACGGAACATGGCGACGACATCGGCCGCCTCGTTCTTGCGCATCAGGCCGTGGTCGACCAGGATGCAGGTCAGCTGCTCGCCGACCGCCTCATGGATCAGCAGCGCGGCAACCGACGAGTCGACGCCGCCGGAAAGCGCGCAGATGACGCGCTTGTTTCCGACCTGTTTGCGGATCGCCTCGACGGCGCGCGCGCGATAGGCCGACATGGTCCAGTCACCCTGAAGGCCGGCAATATTGTGGACGAAATTGGCGATCAGCTTGGCGCCGTCGGGCGTATGCACCACTTCCGGGTGGAACTGCACGGCGTAATATTTCTTCGCCTCGTTGGCGATGAAGGCGTAAGGCGCGTTCGGCGAGGTGGCGACGACCTCAAAGCCTTCCGGCAAAGCGGTGACGCGGTCGCCATGGCTCATCCATACCTGATGGCGCGAACCCAGCGGCCAGATGCCTTCGAACAGGGCGCATTCCTTCTCGACGTCGAGGAAGGCGCGGCCGAATTCGCGGTGATGGCCGCTCTCGACCTTGCCGCCGAGCTGGACGCACATGGTCTGCTGGCCGTAGCAGATGCCGAAGACCGGCACGCCGCTGTCGAAGATCACCTGCGGGGCGCGCGGCGAGCCTTCGTCCACGGTCGAGGCGGGGCTGCCGGAGAGGATGACGGCGCGCGGCTTGAGGCGCGCGAAGCCTTCCTCGGCGGACTGGAAGGGCACGATTTCGCAATAGACGCCGGTTTCGCGCACACGCCGCGCGATGAGCTGCGTCACCTGGCTGCCGAAATCGACGATGAGAACGGTGTCGGAGGGAGCTGTCTGGGTCATGGCGAGCCTTTAATGAAATCCGCTGCGACATGCAATCGGCCGCAGGCGTTTATATTGTCCCTGTTGTCCCTCAGAACCAGAAGACCCCGTCCTCCAGCGCTTCGAACAGGCTGTCGACGGCATAGGCCAGCTTGCGGTCGACGACATGCAGATATTCCGTCCAGTCGCCGATATGGCTGAGTTCCGCCTTGCCGTCGGAAATGCCGCGCAGGCCGATCAACGGCAGGCCGTAGATCTGGCAAACGCGCAGCACCGCATAGGTTTCCATGTCGACCATATCGGCATCGACGGTTTCGTAGGCGCGGCCCGAGACCACATTGGCGCCGGTGGAAAGCCGCGCTTCGGGAATGCCCGGAATGCGCAGCGGCAATTCGAGGACCGCCGGCAGGTCGAGAAGCGGCGTGCAGCCCTTCTCGAAGCCGAGCGCCGTGGCGTCCATATCGCGATAGGACACGCTGGAGACCTGATAGACTTCCGTATGCTCCAGCGCCGGCGCGCCGGCCGACCCCAGGGACACCACGAGATCGGGCAAATCGTCCGCCGCCTGCAGGCGCGCCAGTTCGCGCGTCAGGTTGATGGCGGCCTCGACCGGGCCGACGCCGGTCAGGAGCGGCGAGAACCGCGTTTCCAGGAGCGCGCCGTATTCGGCCTTCACCGCCATGACGAACAGGATCGATTTTCCCGCGATACGCTTGAGTTCGTAGGTCGTCATCCGGCAATTCCCTCGCGTCCGCGCACCACCATCATCGTGCCGGTCATCGAGGCGACGAGCTTGGCCGGGCCGTCACGCAGCGCATAGGCGCGGCCATCGGCGACGATGATGTTGGAGCCGGGTTTCGTGACTTCGCCGCGAAACAGGAAGCGGCTTCCCCGGCCCGGCGACATCAGGTTCACTTTGAATTCGATGGTCAGGATCGAGGCATCGGCATCGATGACCGTATAGGCGGCGTAGCCGCAGGCGGAATCGAGCGCCGTCGCGACGATGCCGGCATGCAGGAAACCATGCTGCTGCGTCAGCTTCGGATCGAAATCCAGCTCGATCTCGACCGTGCCGTGCTCGATGCGGGTCAGCTCGGCGCCGATGGTTTCCATGATCCGCTGCCGGGAAAAACTCTGCCGGATGCGCTCGCCGAAATCGCCGCCGTCTTCCTCTGCCATTGCATGACCCCTGTTCGGGCGGAAAGTGGCACGGACCCTCGGATTCGGCAAGCCATCGGCGGGGAATTCAGTTCAGCCAGACGATCGATGCGTTGAGAAGTGTCGCAAAACCGACCCAGGCGGCGTAGGGAACGAACAACAGGGCGGCCACGCGATCGCGCCGCCAGCGCAGCGCGATAAAGGCCAGGATCGTTGCCAGCAGCGGCACGATGACCGCCAGCGCCAGATGCGCGTTCCGCGCACCGAAAAAGGCCGGCGACCACAGGAAATTGAGGATGAGCTGCATGACCCAGAGGCCGAAGGCATTCGACAGGCCGTCGCGCAGAAAGGTTCGCGCGCCGGCAACGCCGATCAGGATATAGAGGATCGACCAGACGGGTGCGAAAATCCAGTTCGGCGGATTGAAAGGCGGCTTGGCAAGCGACTGGTACCAGTCACCCGGCATGAAATTGAAGCCGACAAACAGGCCGCCGCCGAGCACAGCGGCAATGAAGAGAAGATGGGTGGCAATCTTTCGCATGGCGACTCATCTAGGGCGCGGCGTGCGTTTGGCGAGCGCGGCGGATGCGCAAGGACGGCCGCATCAGCCGTGGCCTGACAGGCGTAGTATGTGCTGGTCCCAGGCGACGTCGCTTTGCGTCTCCAGCATCCGTCCGTCATAGGAGGAGACGGCAAAACCTTCGGGGGCGGCGGTAATGCCGGCGGCGTCCGGGCGGTTGCGGCTCTCGATCACCCGGCCGCTGGCGGCATCGATGGTGACCGCGGCACCGCCGACCGGCGAGGTGACGCCGACGAGGCCGAGGCGGCGGTTGACGGCGATGGCCCCGACATAATTGCCGAGCGTCCGCACGGTTTCTTCGGGCAAGTCGAGGAAGGCCAGCGGCTCGCCTTTCGAGAACCGGCCAACCAGCGGCGGCGTGTCGTTGCGCGGGCCTTCGTACTGGCAGGCGAACCAGATCTGTCCAGCGGCATCGAGGTCGATGTGGCGGGTGGAAAGCTGCCGCAGCGTTTCCGGCAAGATGTGGCGCTCGATCAGCGCGCCGTCGCGGGCGTCGATCAGCGCCAGCGATGGTTCCATGCGGTCGAGATTGAGCTTGGTGCGGCCGAAATCCGGATGGGTCTCGATGCCGCCATTGGCGGCGATCAGCATCGCCCCGTCGTCGGAGACGGACAGGTCGTGGGTGCCGATGCCGAAGGCTTCGTACTCACCGATGCGGGCGAAATTCTCGCGCGCATCGTAAAGGCCGATGACGCCGCGATTGGCGTCGAAATCGTTCTCGCTGGCATAGAGCCAGCGTCCATCCGGGGAAAAGCAGCCATGGCCGAAGTAATGCCGGCCATCGGGGGCGGCGATGACCACGGGATCGGCGCCTCCGGCGAGATCGAGGACCATGGCGAAGGTGCCGGGACGGCGGGCGAAGGCGACCGCCTTCGCCGTTGCCGGGCAGGCGGCCATGCCGTGGGCGCGGGCCGGCAGCGGGCTGCGCGAGACGATCTCGCCCCGCTCGGTGACGGTCGCGACACCATAGGAGCCGTCCTTGGCGCGGAAGGCGGAGGCGAAGACGGCGTCGGCGCGCTCCAGCGCATGAAGCACGCGCGGCGACAGGCCGGCGAGGAAGGCGATGCCGGCCGCCTGCACGAAACGACGGCGGTCGATGAGCGGGTTCGCCACGCCCTCAATCCCCGTCGGCGAAGGAAAAGCCGGCGGCAAGCCCAATGGCGCCGCCATAGCCGTCATTCAGCTTGACCAGCAGCTCGCGGGTGCCGCGCAGCAGCGCATCCAGCTTCTCCTGGTCCTTCGGGTCGGCAACGGCCTTGGCGACATCGGCATCGACAGTGGGGGCGGTTTCCCCGAGGGAGCTCAGCAGCGCCACGATGTCGGCGGCGATGGCGCGGTCGGCGGGGTCGAGCACCTGCTCCATGCCGGACGCGACGAACAGGGCCTTAATGCCCTTGAGATTGGCGGTGATCGAGGGGAATGTCAGGCCAGCGCGCCAGTAGATCGCCGATTTCGGCCGCACCGGCTTGTCCTTGCCTTTGTAGAAGGCTTCCAGCCGCTGGTCGCGCACCGTCTCGACGCCGTGGACGAGGATGCCGAGCAGCGCCTGGATCGCCTCGCGGCCGTCGCGGAACTGCTCGTTGTCGGGGCCGGGGGTCTTCCACTGGTCGGCGATGCCGCCCTTCTTTTCCCAATCGGCCGAAAGCGTGGCGGCGACGGCGTCGACATTGCCGGCGACGGCCGCGCCGAAGCGGCAGCGAAAACCATTCGCCTCGCTCTCCAGCGTCTCGGCGCCGCTGCCGTAAAGCACATATTCCAGCGCGGTAAGACCCTGGACGGCGACGCTCTTGCCGGCGATGCCCTCCGGCGTCGTGTCCTTCTCGTCCTTGCCGGCGATCGTGGTCTGCACCTGCTTCAACGCCAGCCCCTTGCGATCGGGGAAGAACAGGATGCGCTCGAAACGGTTCTCCTCCAGCGCCGGGCCGACGCGGACGATCTCGATCTCAGACCAGGCGGCGACGGCGCTGGCAAAACCGGCCCGCGCCTTTGCCAGCGCATCGGCCGAGGGCGTGGCGCAGAGCGCCTTCATCGCGCCGGTGAGGCCGGAGGCCGTTTCATGGAACCTGCGATAGCCGGGACGGATGACCTCGTCGACCGCCTTGGTCATGACGGCGGGCACGGCCGCCTCCTGCAGTTTCGACGCGCCGTCTTGCGCGGCTGCCGAAAGCGGCATGAGAGCGACGACAAGAACGGGCAGCAGGCGGCAAAGACGGGTCATCACAGCGACTCCAGGAAGGCCAGCAGGGCATCGCGGTCGGGCCGCGACAGGGTGGCGAAAGCGGTGCGCGCCCTTTCCCCCTCGCCGCCATGCCAGAGGATGGCTTCGGTGAGGCTGCGGGCGCGGCCGTCATGCAGAAAGAAGGCCTGGCCGCCGACGGCGCGGGTCAGACCTATACCCCAGAGCGGCGGCGTGCGCCACTCCCGCCCATCCGCCTCGCCGACGCGCTGGCCATCGGCAAGGCCCTCGCCCATGTCGTGCAGCAGGAAATCGGAATAGGGCCAGATGAGCTGGAAGGCGAGCGCGGGATCGGCGGCGTCCCGGCGGGTCACGAATTTCGGGTGATGGCAGGCGGCGCAGCCGGCGGCATAGAACAGCGCCTTGCCGGCCAGCACCTTCGGGTCCGCGACATCACGCCGCGCCGGCACGGCCAGGTGCCGGGCATAAAAACTGGTGAGGCCCAGCACCGGATCGGGAGCCTCGTAGGGACCAAGTTTTTTCTGGACGCCGTTCGGGCGCGACAGGCAGGCGGTCTGGGCGGGCGTGCAATCGCCATAGGGGCGGTCGGCGAGCGGCGTCGAAATGCCGATATCGTCGGCAAAGGCGGCAGCGGTCTGCTGCGCGACGGTGGCGTTCTGCGCCTTCCAGCCGAAGCGGCCGAGCGCCGGCGCGCCTTTTTCGTCGCGCACCCGGGCCACCCGGCCGGAAATGCCGTCGCCGTCGCGATCCTGCGGATCGGCGAGCGCCTCGATATCGGCGGGGTGGATCGCTTCGATCAGGCCGAGCCCGATCATCGGCGGCGCGACACGCGCCGATAGCGTGGTGGCCGGATCGAGCGGGCCATAACCCAGCGCTTCCACCGCATAGACCGGTCTGCGCAGGCTGACCGTCTCGCGCTCCGAGAGCGCCACGGCCTCTTCCGTATAGCGCACCGCGACCCGGCCCTCGGCGGCAAGGCCGGGGCTGGCGAAATCCTGCAATTGCCGGCCATAGACGGGATCGGGAAAATTCAGCGCTTCGTGAACGGCGAACACCGCCCTTTCCGCCGGGGTGGACGCATCGCGGGCAAGGCGCAGGACCATGGAGACCGCATTGCCGTCTTCCGGAGGATGGCCACGGCCGTCACGAACATGACAGCTCTGGCAGGAACGGGCATTGTAAAGCGGACCGAGGCCGTCCGAAGCCAGTGTCGAGGAAGGTGAGGCGACCCAGAGTTTTCGAAACAGGGCGTTGCCGAGGATGAAATCATGGCCGGCCGCACTGTCGAGATTGGCGGACGGGGTCGAAAACACATCCCGCCCTTGCGTCTTGCGGCCAGTCGTCGCTCCGCCCGGCATCGCCTCGAAAGGTTCGGCGCGGGAAAAATCCGCAGCCGGCGCGGTGACCGCCAGAACCCGGCCGAGATCGTCGGCCGAAAGATCGTCGCGCCGCGCCTCCCCCGCCGCCATGCCGCCGGCCGCAACGGCAAGGAAGATGGCCAGGGACGTGAGGCCGAGACGGCGGGAAACGGAAGAAAAACGCCGCCTCATTTCCATCTCTCCGTTCCGGGAGAAAATGGCCCGAGGGGCCGGATGAGGGGTGTGAGACGAGGGAATATTCGGCTTTTTGCGCCTGTGACATCCCCCTCATCCCACTGCCGCGCCCTTTTCGCCCGATGGGAGAAGGGTTTTCGAGGCAAACGCCGCATTTCATAGGCAACAGCCCTGTCTCGTGGGCGAAGAGAGAGAGCGACATGGATGTGCGTCACCTGCAATCCTCCCTTCGCCCGAAGGCAGGGAAAAGCGCCAAGGAGGGCGTTATCGGCGCTTGTCTCAACCGGAAACCGGGCGAAATGGCAGAGCATCGGCAATCGGCCGGAGGCTGACGCCGCCGGCCGCTTTTCCTTACTTGAAGACGGAGCTGGGATTGTCGAGGCTGGCGGAGCCTTCGAGCTTCACCGTGCCGAGATCGAGGGCGGCGATCACGCGTTCGATGCTCTTGGTCTGGTCGACCAGACCGTCGATGGCGGCCTGGACCACCGCATTGCCCTTCTTGTTGCCCTCGCCGATCATCTGGTCATAGGCTTCGACGCGCTTGCCGCGATCGGCCATGACGCGCATGGCGTCGAGCGTCGTCTTCAGCTTGCCCTTCATCTCCTTGTCGAGCGCCTTGTCCTTTTCCGCCACCAGTTCGGACAGCGAGGGACCGTGCATCTTGGTGCCATCCGTGCGGATGTAGTCGCCGGTATAGGCGGAGGCGATGCCGATGGCGTCGTAGAGATGCGAATTATAGGTGTTGTCGGAGAAGCAATCGTGCTCCTCTTCCGGATCGTGGAGGATGAGGCCGAGCTTCATGCGCTCGCCGGCGAGTTCGCCATAGGACAGCGAGCCCATGCCGGTGAGGATGGCGACGAGGCCGGCCTTGGGATCGGCCGAAACATGCTTGGTCGCCTCACCTTCCGGCGCCCAGTCATCGGTCATCTCCTGGAGATCGGATACCAGCAGCGTCGAGGCGGCCTTGAGGAAATCGCCGCGGCGGTCGCAATTGCCGTGGGTGCAGTTCTTCTGGTCGTAATCGGTGTAGGGCCGATTGCCGGCGCCGGGGCCGGTGCCGTTCAGATCCTGGCCCCAGAGCAGGAATTCGATGGCGTGATAACCGGTGGCGACGTTGGCTTCGACATGGCCTGCCTCATGCAGGGTCTGCAGGAGTTCCGGCGTGATTTTCGAGGCATCGACATCCTTGCCGTCGATCTTGATCGTCTTGTTGGCGATGACATTGGCGGTGTAGAGCGCGTTTTCATCGCTTTCGGTGCCGTAGGAGGCATCGACATAGTCGATCAGGCCTTCATCCAGCGGCCAGGCATTCACCTTGCCTTCCCAATCGTCGACGATCGGATTGCCGAAGCGGTAGACTTCCGATTGCTGGTAGGGAATGCGGGCCGCAAGCCAGGCGGCGCGCGCCGCCTTCAGCGTCTTTTCACTGGGCTTGGCGATCAGGGCGTCGATGGCCTTGTCGAGCTTCTTCGCCGTGGTCAGCGAATCCTCGTATTTGGCATGGGCGACATCGGTGTAATGCTTGATGACGGCGGCGGCATCGGTAGCGGCATGCGCCGGCACGGCAAAGGCGGCGGACACGGCAAGCAGCGCCAGCCCGGCGCGCAGCATGGATTTGCGGATCATTCGGCTCTCCTGTGACGGCGGGAAGCCGTCCCCTCATTCGACAGCCGATGTCATCGCGCAAATCTATAGTGGTGTCAAACGCTCTAGTTTGGAATCATTATGGAAAAGGCTTAGGCGCCACGCTGCATCAAAGCGAAGAAAAACCCATCCGTATCGGTGGAGGCCGGCGTCAGCGTCAGCAGGCGACCGTCGCGCGAGCGCGGTTTCGGCGCGTCCACCCCGAACAGCTGCGTCCATTTGTCCAGTGCCGGCACGATGCGATAGTCGGGATGGCGCTCGCAGAAACCAAGCGCCTGCGCATCGTTTTCCTGCGGCAGGATGGAGCAGGTGATATAGATCAGGAAACCGCCCGGCCGCACATAGGCGGCGGCCTGGTCCAGCGCTTCCTGCTGCTGGGCGAGGCGTTCGTCGAGGTTCTTGGCCGTCAGGCGCCATTTGGTGTCGGGGCGGCGCCGCCAGGTGCCGGTGCCGGTGCAAGGCGCATCGACGAGGACGCGGTCGCAGCGCTCCCTCAGCGCGTCGAGGGCAGCGCGGCCGTCATGGACCTGGACATTGCGGGTGCCGGCGCGGCGCAGGCGCTCGATGATCGGCGCCAGACGCTTGCGGTCGGCGTCATAGGCGTGGACCTGGCCCTTGTTGTGCATGGCAGCCGCCATGGCGAGCGTCTTGCCGCCGCCGCCGGCGCAATAATCCAGCACCTGATCGCCCTCGCGCGGCTCGGCCAGATCGGCGACGATCTGCGAGCCCTCGTCCTGCACCTCGAACCAACCTTTCTGGAAGGACAGTTCGGCAGTGACGTTCGGCAGGCGCGACGGGCCTTCGCCGGCGGGAATGCGGATGCCCTGGCGGGCGATGCGCGCCGCCTGCGGCTGCGAGCGCTCCAGCGCCTTCAGCACCTTGGAGCGATCAGCGCGTAAGGTGTTAACGCGTAGATTGAGCGTCGGGCGTTCGGCCAGCGCTTTCGCCTCGGCCAGCCAGTCCCCGCCGAAATTTTCCTCCAACGCCGGCTGCGCCCAGTCGGGGATGTCGCCCTGCACATAAGCGGGAGCGTCATCGAGGTTTCGGGAGGACAATGCCGCCAGCCATTCCGGCTTCAGCGGTTCGGGGGCGAAGCGGTCGCCCTCCAGTTCGGCGCCGATGCTGTCCGGCGTTTCACCCCATTGGCGCAGCATGACGGCGTAGCCGAGCGCGGCGGGGCTGTCGTCGTCCATGAGCCAGGCATGGGAAAGGCGTTTGCGCAGGGCGTCATAGACGATGTTGCCGATGGCCGCCCTGTCCCCGGAGCCGGCGAAACGATGCGCCAGACCCCAATCCTTCAAGGCGTCCGCAACCGGCCGCTTTCGCGTCTCGATATCGGCAAGAACCTCGATGGCTCCTGCCAGCCGGCCGCCCAAACGCATGACGTCTTCTCCTGTTGTCGTTTTTTCGGAACATTTCCGAACGGAGGCCGTTTAGAGGTCTCCGGAAACTGCTCCGGCGGTGGTAACCGCGATCACGAGCGAGAGCAAGTCTTTACACAGCCGGGCGGCGAACCGTGCAGCCGGCATCAGCCGATGACTTCGTAGCAGACCTTGGCGGTGCCGGACGAGACCATGCCGATGTTCTGGGCGGCGGCCTTGGACAGGTCGAGCACGCGACCACGAATGAACGGTCCGCGATCGTTGATGCGGACGACGACGCTGCGCCCGTTGTTGCGGTTGGTGACCTTGAGCTTCGTTCCAAAACGGAGGGAGCGATGTGCGGCTGTCATCATTCTCGGGTTCATGCGTTCCCCGGAGGCGGTTTTCGATCCGAGGGCGTACCAGGAAGCGCCACCACAGCCGGCGGCATAGGCCTGAAGCGGGGCGAAAGCAGTGGTTGCAAGAATGGCGGCGGAAACGAGGGCAGTACGGCACAGTTTCTTCAATGCGAGGCTTCCCATTTTCGGGGCGGTCGGAACCGCGTTCGGCGATGGGGGCGGCAAAAACCGACGAAAAATGGCAAAAAATGGCCGCGCAACGATCACGGACTGTTACAGTCTGTAATATTCGTGATTCAAACGGACCTTTGATTCGCTCCGGGCGTTTGCGCAAATTTGAGAAAAAATAAAGTAGATTCAGTCGAAAAGCGGAAATAAAATCCAGGTTCGTTGCGAGACCTGAACCAATCACAAAAATATGTAAAATTTTTTTTCGCGAATGGGCTGGAATGGCCCCAAACAGCGCCATATTTACCGTCTGTTAGGACTTGTTTTGAGCAAATTTGACTCTCAACCCCGCCTGAAATGAAATTTTCAGTTCGTCGGCGTTCGGAAATGCATGGTTTCTGCCTACAACCACAGGCAGCATTACACGCCAGTCATGCCGGCGAACGAGTCAGCCGCGCCAGCCCTGTTCCTGCCATAGCGCCGCCAGCGAGGCGCGGTAATCCGCAAACCGCAGCGCATAGCCCAGCGCCCGCAGGCGACGGTTGGAAACACGCTTGTTCTCGCCATAAAAAGAGCGCGCCATCGGCGACAGCTCGGCGGTTTCGAAGGCCTGTTCCGGCGGCGGGGCAACACCCATCAGCCGCGCGGCCTCGGCAACGATATCCTGCGGCGGCGCCGGCTCGTCGTCGGTGATGTTGACGACGCCGCCCAACCCCCGTTCCGCCATGAACAACGTCGCGCCGGCGATATCCTCGACGCGGATGCGGTTGAACACCTGGTTCGGCTTGACCAGCCGGCGGGCCGTTCCGTTCTGAAGATTGACGAAGGCGTTGCGGCCGGGGCCGTAAATGCCGGCAAGGCGCAGGATCGCGACGGGAATGCCGGCCTTTTCGCCCAGCGCCATCCAGCCCTGCTCCGCCTCCACCCGCTCGCGCGAGCGCTGCGACACCGGGCGAAAGGGCGTCTCCTCATCCACCCAACCGCCCTGATGGTCGCCATAGACGCCGACGGTGGAAAGATAGCCGATCCATTGCAGCGCCGGCATACGGGCGCGCACGCTTTCGCCTGCCAGCCGCAACAGCGGATCGCCCTCTCGGCCGGGCGCGATCGACTGGACGAGGTGCGTGGCCGTCGCCATGCGCGCCGCGATCTCCGGCGACAGCGACGAAGCCGCGCCGTCGAAGAGCAGCGGCTCTATACCGGCGGCGGCAAGGCCTGCGGCTTTCTCCGGCGCGCGTGTCGTGCCGCAGACGTCCGCGCCTTTGGCTTTCGCTTCCAGCCCGATCGCCTTGCCGGAATAACCGGCGCCGAAAATCATCATCCGCATGTCATGCCCCCGCTTGCCTCCATTCATCCAGGACGGCTTCATCCGTTTCCGCCTCTCTGTAAAGAGAGAGTGTTTCGAATTCTTGAGCTGCCATCAGCCGCGAGAGCGCCCAGACCGCCATGGCGCGCACCACCGGCGCGGCATCCTCCAGCAATGCCCGGCAGGGCGCGATCAGCGACCGGTCGCCGGAATTGCCGGCGGCGATCAGCACATTGCGCACGAAGCGGTCGCGGCCGATGCGCTTGACCGGCGAGCCGCTGAAGAATGCACGAAATTCGCCGTCCGTGAGTTTCAGCAGGTCGGCGATGGCGGGTTCGTTGAGATCCTCGCGCGCTTTCAGCTTCATCTCGGAAGCAGCGGCGGCGAACTTGTTCCAGGGACAGGCGGCGAGGCAATCGTCGCAGCCATAGATGCGGTTGCCCATCCGGACGCGCAACACCGGATCGATGACCCCCTTGTGTTCGATGGTGAGATAGGAAATGCAGCGGCGCGCATCGATCCTGTAGGGGGCGGGAAAGGCGTCGGTCGGGCAGGAAGACAGGCAGGCATGGCAGGAGCCGCAGCGGTCCCGCTCCGGCTCGTCGGCGACCAGATCGGCCGTGGTGAACATGCTGCCGAGAAACAGCCAGGAGCCGAAGTCGCGGCTGACCAGATTGGTATGCTTGCCCTGCCAGCCGAGACCGGCAGCGGCGGCGAGCGGCTTTTCCATCACCGGCGCGGTATCGACGAAGACCTTGACATCCTGCTTCGACCGCGCCGCGAAGCGCGTGGCGATCTCCTTGAGCCGGCCCTTTATAATGTCGTGATAATCGCGATTGCGGGCATAGACGGAAATCGCCGCTCGGTCCGGTTTTTCCAGCACCGCGCGCGGATCGGTCTCAGGGCCGTAATTCAGGCCGAACAACACGATGGAGCGGACATCGCCCCAGAGCACGCGCGGATCGGCGCGGCGCGCTTGCGTCTCCGCCATCCACGCCATGGTGCCATGATAGCCGGCGCCGAGGAAAGCCGCGAGGCGCTCCGGCGTCTGTGGAATGGCGTCGGGGCGGGTGATGCGACAGAGGTCGAAGCCGATGGCCTTTGCTTCCGCCTTGACGAAATCCGTCAGGACGCGGCGCTGTTTTTCGTTTTTGTCGGGGCGGGCGGCCTCGCTCATGGCCGCCTCCTTCAAAAGTCGAGGTCGGCGTAATGAGAAACGGGGGTCAGGCCGCGCACCCGGTCGTTGAGCATCGGGCGGAAGGAGGGGCGCGATTTCAGCCGCTGATACCAGTCCTTGGCCACGGGCGATTCCGACCAGTCGATTTCGCCGAGATAATCCAGCACCGAAACGGCGGCGGCGGCGGCGAGATCGGCATAGCTCAGCCGCTCGCCGGCCAGCCATTGCCGTGAGCCGGCCAGCCAGGAAAGGTAGCGCATGTGCTGGCGGATATTGTTGCGGGCGGTGCGCAGCACCTTGCTGTCGGGGGCGCCGCCGCCCTGTTCCGAGGTCATCTGCAGCTTGAAGACGCGTTCTCGCGCCAGGGGCCGGGTGACGTCCTGCTCCATCTTCTGCAGGAACCATTCGGTCAGGCGGCGGATTTCGGCGCGCTGAAAGGGATCCTCGGCCAGAAGCCGCCGGTCGCGCTTCAACACGCCGTGAGTCTCGTCGAGATATTCGGAAATCACCGTCGCCCCACAGAGCGCCCGCATGCTGTCGTCCACATAGACGGGCAAGGTGCCGGCCGGGTTGAGCGCGAGAAAGTCGCGCCGCTTGTCCCAGGGCTGCTCCTCGATCAGCTCGACCTGGTAACCGTATTCCGCAAGCACCAGCCGGATGAACCGGGAGGTCGTGGAGATGGGGTGGTGATACAGTACTGGCATTCTTCGCTTCGGTCCGCCCGCTGGCGCCTTGGGGATCTCGTATCCTTTATCAAACTCCTAACGATCAGAGTTTAAGAAAGATATAGGATTACATGGTCGGTTCAGTATGAGAATCAAGTTTTAGCCCTGCCCCAAGCGCCGCCAATCATGGACATTTCATGACGATCCGCCGAAACGGGCGTTTTTTCGCCATGCGGATCGGGAATGGAACGATGCGCGGCGCATCTCGCTCACTGTCTTGTCGCATTTCCGGACGGAAAACCGCTTCACACCGGAATGCTCAGGCTCCCGCCGCCTTCAATCGGAGACCTTCATGGACTACATCAACGTTATCATATTGGGGATCATCGAGGGAATTACCGAATTCCTGCCGATCTCCAGCACCGGCCATCTGATCATTGCCGAGCAATGGCTGGGTGCCCGGTCGGATACGTTCAACATCGTCATCCAGGCCGGCGCCATCCTTGCCGTGACCATCATCTACTGGCGGCGGCTGCTCGATCTGGCGCTCGGCTGGCGCGAGCCGAAGAATCGCCGCTACGCGATGATGCTGATCCTCGCCTTCCTGATCACCGCCGTCCTCGGTCTCCTCGTCAAGAAACTCGGCTTCGAACTGCCGGAGACCGCCACCCCGGTCGCCTGGGCGCTGATCATCGGCGGCTTCTGGATGATTTTTGCCGAATGGATGGCGGCGCGCAAGCCGCCTTACACGCAGATCACCTGGATGGTCGCCATCCTCGTCGGCATCGCCCAGGTGGTCGCCGGCGTCTTTCCCGGCACCTCGCGTTCGGGCGCGACGATCTTCGTCGCCATGCTGGCCGGCACCGCCAATCGCGCCGCAGCCACCGAATTCGCCTTCCTGGTCGGCATTCCCACCATGTATGCGGCGAGCGCCTACCAGCTCCTGAAGACCTGGAAGGACGGCGGCGCGGCCAGCGAGGACTGGACGGCGCTGGGCCTGGCTTTCGTGGTGTCCACCATCGTCGCCTTCGTCGCGGTCAAATGGCTGCTCACCTATATCCAGAGCCACCGGTTCACCGCCTTCGCGATCTACCGCATCATTCTCGGCGTCATCCTGCTCGGCATGGCCGCGCTCGGCTATATCGCCTGAGGCATTGCGGCCGGGCGCTGCGGCGCCCGGTCCTGGCGTCTTTCGCAAGGCATGGAAAAAGGCGGTGAAACATCCTGCCGTTCAAGCAGGCGTTCTGCCGCCTTCGCTCATGCGCCTGTCAGCGCGCGAAAAGGACCCCGCTCAGTTGGCGGAGATGCTGCCGGTGCTGCACGGATCGACGCCGTAGGCAGGGGCGCATTCACCCTTGATCGCCGCGACCGTGCCCGGCGCGATGAACGAGCCGGCGAGAATGACCAGAGCCGCACACGCAAAAAACAGTGCGATAGACTTTCCCATGGAAAAATGCCTTTCAAATCAGGATGGTGCGCGGCGCCCGTCCCTTGGCGCCAGCGTCACGCCGGGCGTGTCTAAGCCGGCGGCTGACAAACATCAATAGAGGATTCACCTGAATCGCCGGTTAATGCGTTCCGTTTTCGCGTGCGATATTTGTGCAACGCCGGAACCCGCCGAAGGCTAAAAATCCCGCCGCAAAACGGCGGATCCTGAGATATTTTTTGCCTGAAACAAAATCGCCGCCGCGGGTGGACCCGCAGCGGCGTTACAGTGATTCGTAATAAAGAACTGTCTTGGAAACGCTCAGGCCGCCCGGCCGGAGCGGCGGAACTGGCCCTGCGGGCGATACTGTACCATGTAGGTCGGCAGCACGGTGTCGACCATGGTCGGCACGATGCCCATGCCGGCAAGCGTGCGGCCAGCCTCGGTCGCCTGCTTCGAGACGATGTTGTCGGACTTCAGCAGCGTCACCTGGTCCGCCGTCAGCGGCGGCTGCACGAAGGGCACCAGCGAGGCGATGGAGCCGATCAGCGAGGCGATGCCGAAGGGCATCGGCACCAGCGGCTTGTGGCGATCGACCACCTGCAGCACGGTCTCCAGACACTCCTTGAAGGTCATCACGGCCGGGCCGCCCAGTTCATAGACCGCGCCGGGCGTCAGTTTGCCGTCGACGGCGCGCACGGCCGCTTCGGCCACGTCCTCGACGAAAACAGGCTGAAACTTCGTTTTCCCACCACCGATCAGCGGCAGGAAAGGCATGGTCTGCGACATGCGGCCGAACTTGTTGAAGAAGCTGTCGTCCTGCCCGAAGACGACCGAGGGGCGCAGGATCACCGCATCCGGCTTGATCGCCAGCACGGCCGCTTCGGCGCGGCCCTTGGTGCGGGCATAGGAGGACTGCGAATTGGCATCGGCGCCGATGGCGGAAATGTGGGTGAGCGTCGCGCCGGCGGCGCGGGCGGCTTCCGCCACGGCGCGGGCGCCGAATTCCTGCACGGCGTCGAAGGTATTGCGGCCGGCCTCATGCAAGATCCCAACGCAATTGACGACATGGGTCGCGCCGGCGACGGCGGCATCGACCGAGGCGCGGTAACGCAGGTTGGCCTGCACCAGGGAAATCTGCCCGACATTGCCCATCGGCTGAAGGAAGCCGGCCAGATCCGGACGACGCACGGCGACACGGATGCGATAGCCGCGCTTGGCCAGCGCACGAACGATGCTGCGCCCGACGAACCCCGAGCCCCCGAACACGGTGACGAGCGGCGGCAGGTTGGACAAGGTCATGGCAGGCTCCTTCAAGAAGGCGAAACGATAGCTGTTGCGTTTCGTCTTAGCCGAAGAGAGCGGCGGCGTGAAGGGCCATCACGCCGCACCGCAACCGGTTGCCTTACGCTTTCAGACGCCTTCGACGACGATCATTTCGGCGTCGGCGACTTCCTGGCGGATTTTGGCGGCTATCTGGTATTCAGGCGAGTTGTAACAGTCGACCGCAGCCTGGTGGCTGGGGAACTCGATGACAACGTTACGGCCCCGCGCCGGGCCTTCCAGCGCGGTATAGGCGCCGCCGCGGGCGAGGAAGTTCGCGCCGTATTTCTCGAACGCCGGCTTGGCGGCGGCGACGTAATCCTTGTAGCGCTCGGGGTCGCGCACATCCACCCGCGCGATCCAGTAACCCTTGGCCATGATGTCCTCCTTGACTTTCTAGCGGTTGGCCGGCCAGCTCGCGGCGAGCATTTCGGCAAGAATGGCGTGCGCGGCAGCCTTCGGATCGGGCGCCTTGACGATCGGGCGGCCGACGACGAGATGGCTGGCGCCGGCCGACAGGGCGTCGTAAGGCGTCATCACCCGCTTCTGGTCGCCCTTGTCGGCGCCGGCCGGGCGAATGCCGGGGGTGACGAGGGCCATATCCGGGCCGATGACGGCGCGCACGGCCTCGGCTTCTTCGGCCGAGCAGACGATGCCGCCCATGCCGGCGTCGCGCGCCTGGTCGGCGCGGCGCAGCACCAGCGTGCGCGGATCGTCGGCATAACCGGCATCCCTGAGGTCGGCCTCGTCCATCGATGTCAGCACGGTGACGCCGAGCAGGCAGAGGCCGGAGCCCTTCGCAGCCTCGACGGCGGCGCGCATCGCCTTGGGATAGGCATGCAGCGTCAGCATCGACATGCCCATCTTGGCGATGTTCTCGACGCCTGACGCGACGGTGTTGTCGATGTCGAGGAGCTTCATGTCGAGGAAAACCCGCTTGCCGCTCTTCGCCAGGTCGCGGGCGAATTCCAGTCCCCCCGCGAAGACGAGCTGGTAACCGATCTTGTAGAAGGAGGCCTCGTCGCCGAGCAGCTTCACGAGCTTTTCAGCCTCCTGAACGGTCGGGACATCGAGGCTGACGATCAGACGGTCGCGTGCTTGCATATCTCTCTCCACCCTTTCGGCAATCGTGCGGTCAAACCGGCATCCCCTCGCACGGGAGGACGTCAAAGGCAAGCCGGGCGGGAGAGGCTATTTGCGACACCACTTGCGCGGAATGTGATGCAGTTCGCCGCCGCGTCGATAGGTCCAGATCTGCGCCGGCGGGATATTGCGCATGATGAAATCGAAATGCTCGATGCGATACCGATCCGGCTGGGCGACGATCGGCGACACCGGCCCATAGGAAAACTGCACCACGGGACGGCCGGGCGGCAGGAGATCGAGCAGATCCTCTAGGAGCGACACGCGCATATGCATGGGGAAATTCAGCAGCGGTATGCCGGAGATGACACTGTCGAAACGCTGTTCGCCGAGATCGGAGAGCGTTTCCTTGAGATCGAAGGCATCGCCGTTGATGAAGCGCACGCCATCGAACATCCGCTTGAGATGCAGGTAGAAATCCGTGGAATATTCGACGGAGACGAGTTGATCGGGCGCGACGCCGCGCTCCAGAATGGCGCGGGTGATGACGCCGGTGCCGGGGCCGAGTTCGAGCACGGGCAGGCCGGAACCGGTATCGATCAGGCTCGCCATGCGCCGCGCCATGCGCGCCGAGGTCGGCATGATCGCACCGACCGCCTTGGGCTTTGTCATCCAGCCGCGAAAGAAGCGGATTTCATCATCGAACCGGCGGACGAACCGCTCTTTCATCTTGGCATGCAACATCATGTCGCCCCGACTTCCCCTGTTATAGACCGGCTGTCCTCAACCGTTCGCAATAGATCGGCCGCAACTGCGGCAAATCCAAGTCGCGCGGCCGCCGGGCTTCGCCGGGGCGAATGCTTGTCAGACCCGCATCGGCATCAGTACATAGAGCGCGTCGTCATCGGCCGTATCGCGGATCAGCGTCGGGGAGCCGGCATCGGCCAGCAGGAAGATGGCGTCCTCGCCGGAAAGCTGCGCGGTGATATCCAGCAGGTATTTGGCATTGAAGCCGATTTCCATGGCGTCATTGTCATAGGAGACCGCCAGTTCGTCGGTGGCGCTGCCTGAATCGGGATTGTTGACGGTCAGCAGCAGCTGCCCGTCGGCCAGCGCCAGCTTGACCGCGCGGCCGCGCTCCGAGGAAATCGTCGAGACGCGATCGACGGCTTGGGCGAATGTCTGGCAATCGACGCGCAACTGCTTGTCGTTGTTGGCGGGAATGACGCGCTGGTAATCCGGGAAAGTGCCGTCGATCAGCTTCGAGGTCATGACGATCGAGCCGATGGTCAGGCGGATCTTGGCGTCGGACACCTCGACGGTGACGATCAGTTCGGGATTGTCGACCAGCTTCTGCAATTCGCCGACCGTCTTGCGCGGGATGATGATGCCCGGCATGCCTTCCGAACCCGAGGGCGCCTTGACATCGGCGCGGGCGAGGCGGTGACCATCGGTCGCCACCGCCCGCAGCTTGAGATCGCCGTCCGCCTCGATGGTGTGGAAGAAGATGCCGTTCAGGTAATAGCGCGTCTCCTCGGTCGAGATGGCGAACTGGGTGCGGTCGATCAACATCTTGAGATCGGTCGCCTTCAGCTTGAAGGTATGGCTGAACGCGCCCGCCGTCAGATCCGGGAAATCCGATTGCGGCAGGCACTGCAGCGAGAATTTCGAGCGGCCGGAGGCGACCGTCATGGCATTCCCGTCCGGCGTCGTCGCCAGCAGCACTTCGGCGCCATCCGGCAGCTTGCGCACGATATCATAGAGCAGATGCGCCGGCACGGTGGTGGCGCCGGCCTGCTCGACATTGGCCGGCGTTTCCTCGGTGATTTCCAGATCGAGGTCGGTCGCCTTCATGGCGAGTGCGGCTCCATCGGCCCGCAACAGAACGTTCGACAGGATCGGGATCGTGTTGCGACGTTCGACCACGCGATGAACGTGGTTCAGCGACTTCAGGAGATTGGACCGCTCAAGAGTAATACGCATGAGATGCTACCGCTTTCGACCGGCGCCGTGCCCGGAAACCCCGGGGAGACGCACATTGACCGCCCGGCCCGATGCCGGAAATATGGACGGGCAAAATGGCAGAGTTTTCAGGGCAATTGCAAGGCCTATGGCATCTTGCCCCCCGACATTCGGCCAATTCCACAGCCTCGATCCGCTAAATCGCCTTGTGCAAACGCATCCGCATGGCCCATAAACGGCCACAGACCGGAACAGGAAGGCGGCACGGGCGTGGACAGGCATGACGAGGACGGCGGGGGCCATGCGCGCAGCTACCGCCTGCATGACGTTTCCATACCCGCCCGGCCGCTGGAGCCGGCACTCTATCTCGTCGCCACGCCCATCGGCAATCTCGCCGATATCACCCTGCGTGCGCTGGAAACGCTTGCCGGAGCCGACGTGCTCGCCTGCGAGGACACCCGCGTCACCCGCGTGCTGCTCGACCGCTACGGCATTCGCAACCGGCCCTTCGCCTATCACGAACACAATGCCGACGAGGCCGGGCCGCGCCTGCTCGCCTTCCTCGCGGAGGGAAAATCCGTGGCCCTCGTCTCCGACGCCGGGACGCCGCTGGTTTCCGATCCCGGCTATCGCCTCGCGACGCTGGCTATCGAGGCCGGCTTTCGCGTCGTCCCCCTGCCCGGCGCCTCCGCGCCGCTTGCCGCACTGGTCGGCTCCGGCCTGCCCAACGACGCCTTCCTGTTCGCCGGCTTCCTGCCGCACAAGGACAAGGCGAAGCGCGACCGCTTCGCGGAACTCGCCGCCATTCCCTCAACGCTGATCTATTTCGATTCCCCCCATCGCATCGGCGACAGCCTCGTCGCGGCGGCGCAGGTGCTCGGCACGCAACGCCGCGCCGCCGTCTGCCGCGAGTTGACCAAGACGTTCGAGGAATTTCGCCGCGGCACGCTTGGCGAGCTTGCCGCCGAATTTGCCGAACGGACGGTAAAAGGCGAAATCGTGCTGGTCATCGCTCCGCCGGACGCCCCGCCGCCACCGGAAGAGGCCGATGTCGACGCTCTCCTGAGCCAGCTATCGAAGGACATGCCGGCCGGCAAGGCCGCCACCGAAGCGGCGCGCCTGAGCGGCCTGCCGCGCAAGGATCTCTACCGCCGTCTGCTGGATATGAAGGGCAATGGAGGCTGACCCGCTCAAGGACCGGCGGCGCAAGGCGCATCGGCGCGGCCATGTCTCCGAATGGATCGCCGCCGCCTACCTGCTGCTCAAAGGCTATCGCATCCTCGCCCTGCGCTATCGTACGAAACTCGGCGAGATCGACATCGTCGCCCGCAAGGGCGATCTTGCCGTCTTCATCGAGGTCAAGGCGCGCGGCGACGAACTGAGGGCCGTCGATGCCGTCGGCGCCACGGCGCAGAAACGCATCCGCGCCGCCAGCGACATCTGGCTGTCGCGTCAACGCGACGCCCATCTGCTGTCGCAGCGTTACGACATCGTCGCCGTAATGCCGCTGCGCTGGCCGCGCCATTTTGTCGACGCCTTCTAGGACATTTCCGGTGAACACAGGTCACGGGGAATGATCTCTTCTCTTGGTTCCACATTGTCCGACGCCGAAGCGAACACGCTTCGGCTGGTCATGCTTTAGGGTCGTTAAAATACAGCGGAAAACCTGAACCGAACCGTTACGGCTCATGGCGTAACCTGCCTCCCGGTGGGCGTCCCGTTTTGGGACATTGTATAATTGGGGGCAAGTATGGTCTGGAAAATGATGCTGGCGAGTGCTGCGACGATGGCGATGCGCGTGGTGCCGCCGAATCTTCTGTCGGGCAACACCATGCCGCCGCTGGTCACCGCGCCCATGGGCGAGATGGAAATGACGCCCGCGCCGATCAATCCGGCCTGGGTGCTCTCCGGCGACCCGCAGGCGCGCGCCGCCGAACATTCCCGCAGCCCCGACGACGCCGCGCTGACTGCCGTCTGGGATTGCACCGACGGCAGCTTCCGCTGGTATTTTCCCTGGGACGAGACCGTGCTGATCCTTGAGGGCACCGTGCATGTCACCGCCGCGGACGGGTCGACGCGAACACTGAAGACCGGCGACATCGCCTATTTTGCCGGCGACACCTGGGCGACCTGGCAGGTGGAAGGCTATGTGCGCAAGATCGCCTTCCTGCGCCGCCCCTTCCCCAAGCCGCTGGCCGCCGCCATCCGCATCAAGCGTTTCCTGACTTCGGGCGGATCGGTCGGCCTCGCCGCCTGACTTCGGGCGCCCCCGTTGCCATCGGCGCCGGCGCATCCTAAATGGAAGCGCGCGAACTCAGCGGGGAGCCCTTCGAGCCTATGGCCAAGATCAAGAACGTAGCGGTCCAGATGGACCATGTTTCCGGCATCAGCATTGCCGGGGATTCGACCTTTGCCATGAGCCTGGAAGCGCAGGCGCGTGGCTACAAGCTGTTCCATTACACGCCCGACAAGCTGACCATGCGCGACGGCACGATTTTTGCGACCGTCGAGGAAATGGCGCTACGCGACGTCAAGGGCGACCATTTCACCCTCGGCACGCCGGAGCGCATCGACCTCGCGACCATAGACGTCGTCCTGCTGCGCCAGGATCCGCCCTTCGACATGGCCTATATCACCTCCACGCATCTGCTCGAGCGCATCCATCCGAAGACGCTCGTCGTCAACGACCCGGCCTGGGTGCGCAATTCGCCGGAAAAGATTTTCGTCACCGAATTCGCCGACCTGATGCCGCAGACGCTGATCACCCGCGATCCCGCCGAGATCGCCCGATTCCGCGCCGAAATGGGCGACATCATCCTCAAGCCGCTCTACGGCAATGGCGGCGCCGGCGTCTTCCATTCCTCGCGCGACGACCGCAACTTCTCCTCCCTGCTCGAAATGTTCGCACAGATGTTCCGCGAACCCTATATCGCCCAGCAATACCTGCCGGATGTGCGCAAGGGCGACAAGCGCATCATCCTCGTCGACGGCAAGCCGGTCGGCGCCATCAACCGCGTGCCGGCCGAGCATGACAGCCGCTCCAACATGCATGTCGGCGGCCGCGCCGAAGCGACCGAACTGACGGCGCGCGAGCGCGAAATCTGCGAGCGCATCGGCCCGTCTTTACGCGAACGCGGCTTCCTGCTCGTCGGCATCGACGTCATCGGCGACTACATGACCGAGATCAACGTCACCTCGCCGACCGGCATCCGCGAAGTGAAGAAATTCGGCGGCGCCGACATCGCGGCACTCCTCTGGGACGCGATCGAAGCCAAGAAAAGCTGAGCCTTCCTCCCTCGTTTGTTCCAGCCATACAACCTCCCGCAACCTGATCACACCGGATGCGGGAGATTGTTCATTTTGTGTTCTTGTTTTATTCCATATTCCATGCCAGATTGCAATCCATAACCCGCTGAGGGTGCATCGGATCGGGCGAGAGGGCAGGAAACATGGTGGGGCGCGTCAGCACGCTGGCCTTTCAAGGCATCGAGGGTGTTCCCGTCGAGGTGCAGGTCATGGTCGCGCCCGGCAAGGTGGGCATGCAGATCGTCGGCCTGCCGGACAAGGCGGTAGCCGAAAGCCGCGAGCGGGTGCAGGCAGCCCTTCACGCCTGCGGCCTCGCCTTGCCGCCGAAACGCGTCACCGTCAACCTCGCGCCTGCCGACCTGCCCAAGGAAGGTTCGCATTTCGACCTGCCGATCGCGCTCGGCCTGATGGCGGCGCTGGGCGCTGTGCCGCCTGATGCGCTCGCGGATTACGTCGTTCTCGGCGAACTCAATCTGGACGGCACGCTGGCCCCGGTCGCCGGCGCCTTGCCGGCGGCGATCGCGGCGCATGCGCTCGACAAGGGGCTGATCTGCCCCGCCGACAGCGGCGCCGAAGCCGCCTGGGCCGGCGAGGGCATCGATATTCTCGCGCCCCGCAGCCTGATCGCGCTTGCCAATCATTTCCGCGGCACCCAGAAGCTGTCCCGCCCCGTGCCGGCGATCCGCGCCAATCCCGCCAATTTGCCCGATCTCTCGGAAATCAAGGGACAGGAAAGCGCCAAGCGGGCGCTGGAGGTGGCAGCCGCCGGCGGGCATAACCTGTTGATGGTCGGCCCGCCCGGTTCCGGCAAGTCGATGCTGGCGGCGCGCCTGCCCTCGATCCTGCCGCCGCTCTCGGCCGCCGAACTGCTGGAAGTGTCGATGATCCATTCCGTCGCCGGACAGCTTGCCGGCGGCAAGCTGTCGGACCGGCGGCCCTATCGCACCCCGCATCATTCGGCGACCATGGCGGCGCTGGTCGGCGGCGGCTTTCGTGGACGAC
Organism: Rhizobium sp. YJ-22; assembly: GCF_029601685.1. Classification (NCBI taxonomy): domain Bacteria; kingdom Pseudomonadati; phylum Pseudomonadota; class Alphaproteobacteria; order Hyphomicrobiales; family Rhizobiaceae; genus Rhizobium; species Rhizobium sp. YJ-22. The sequence continues at coordinate 806,187 of NZ_JARRIR010000001.1, forward strand.
CGGGCGAGGCCTCGCTTGCCCATCACGGCATCCTGTTTCTCGACGAATTCCCCGAATTCTCGCCGCAGGTTCTGGATGCCTTGCGCCAGCCGCTGGAAAGCGGCGAATGCATTATCGCCCGCGCCAATCACCGCGTTTCCTACCCCGCCAATATCCAGCTCGTCGCGGCGATGAACCCCTGCCGCTGCGGCATGGCCGGCGAGCCCGGCCACAGTTGCGCCAAGGGTCCGCGCTGCATGAGCGATTACCAGGCGCGCATTTCCGGGCCTTTGATGGATCGCATCGATATCCGCATCGACGTGCCCGCCGTTTCCGCCGCCGACCTCATCCGTCCCCGCGCCGCCGAGAGCAGCGCGACGGTCGCCGCCCGCGTGGCGCGTGCAAGAGACATGCAGCGCCGGCGCTATGTCGCCGCCGGCCTGCCGGCCGCGACCACCAATGCCCGCTGCTCCACCGCCCTGATCGAGGTGGTGGCGGAACCGGACGAGCCGGGGCTGAAACTGCTGCGCGATGCCGCCGAGAAAATGAAATTCTCCGCTCGCGGCTATCATCGCATCCTCAAGGTGGCGCGCACGCTGGCCGATCTCGAGGGACAGGAAACGGTCGGCCGCATCCATCTGGCGGAAGCGATTTCCTATCGCATCGCCGGCGAGCGGCTGACGGCGGCGGCGTGAGGCCGGCGCTTCCGGCAAGAAGGAAGGCCGCACCGGGACAGGCGCGACCCTTCGCTCTTTGAAAAACTAACCGCCCAGCCCCTCGAACAGCGCGGTCGAAAGATAGCGCTCGGCGAAGGAGGGGATGATGACAACGATGGTCTTGCCGGCATTTTCTTCGCGCTGGCCGATGACGGTGGCCGCCGCCAGCGCCGCGCCCGAGGAAATGCCGACCGGCACGCCTTCGAGGCGGGCGACGAGGCGGGCATTGCCGAAGGCGTCGTCATTGCTGACGGTGACGATCTCGTCATAGACGTTGGTGTCGAGGATTTTCGGGGCGAAACCGGCGCCAATGCCCTGGATTTTGTGCGGGCCAGGATTGCCGCCGGAAAGCACCGGGCTGTCGGTCGGCTCGACGGCGACGACCTTGACCGAGGGCTTCTTGGATTTCAGAACCTGGCCGGCGCCGGTGATCGTGCCGCCGGTGCCGATGCCGGCAACGAGGATATCGACGGCGCCATCCGTGTCGTTCCAGATCTCCTCGGCGGTGGTTCGGCGGTGGATTTCCGGATTGGCTGGGTTTTCGAACTGCTGCGGGATGATCGCATCCGGCAGGTCGGCGGCCAGTTCCTCGGCCTTGGCGATGGCGCCCTTCATGCCCTTCGGCCCCTCGGTCAGCACCAGTTCCGCCCCGAGCAGCGCCAGCATCTTGCGGCGCTCGATCGACATGGTCTCCGGCATGGTGAGGATCAGGCGATAGCCCTTGGCGGCGGCGGCGAAGGCAAGCGCGATGCCTGTATTGCCGGAGGTCGGCTCGATCAGCACGGTCTTGCCGGGGGTGATGCGGCCCTGCTCCTCCAGCGTTTCGATCATTGCCACGCCGATGCGGTCCTTCACCGAGGCGATCGGGTTGAAGAATTCCAGCTTGGCCAGCAGGTTGGCCTTGATGCCCTTTTCGCGCGCAAACTTGTCGAGGCGGACGATCGGCGTATCGCCGATGGTCTCGGTTATCGAGGAATAGACGCGGCCGCGGCCGGGCTTGCGGGGTTCGGACATGTTCTCTCTCCCTTGGTGCGCGATATGTCTGCATGGACAATAGGGGCAATCGCGCCCCTATTCCAGTGGCCGGCACCGTAACCGGCGCGGAAGAAAGATCACGATCCGGCGATGCGGAAAGATCAGTCCTTGGGATCGACCTCGACCTCAGGGCGGTCGCCGCCATCGACATGCTCGTGGCGCCAGCGACCGTCGCCGGCCTGGTAGTCGATCTCCGCATTGTCGCCGCCGACCTGCTGGCGCTCGGCGGCGCGGCGGGCAGCGGCCAGTGCTTCGTCGTGGGAGGCAAAGGGTTCGGACCAGACGTCGCCCAGCCTATAGGCCCAGCCGCCGTCATGTTCCGCGATATGGTAGGTGATCTGCATGATGGGGTCTCCGGTGCGGGCCGGCGCTCGCCGCCGGTGTCCGCCGCCCTTCAAACCCGCAATCGGCGCCGGTGGTTCCATCCGGCCTGGAACAATGGCGGCCTGATGTCGTTGGTCTCTGATATCGACGCATGCCATCGCCGCAAGGCTGCCCGCGTTTTCGCAGGGGCCGAAACCCATCAGGAGAATGCCATGAGCTATCCCGTCGAACCCATTCCGGAGCCCGCCAAGCCACCCGTTCCGCCGCCGCTCGATCCGCCTCCGCCGATTTCCGAACCGGAACCGGACCGCCTGCCGGACGAGGCGCCACTGCCCAATCCGGACGAAAACGACAATCCGGCCAAACGTCTATGATAAAGGAGAAAGCGGGAGGCTGAAAATGAAAGTGCCCGGCGCGGGAGGAGGAGGCGCCGGGCACTGATACTGACTGACAATCGGGAGGAGGAGGATCGTCAGTCCAATCGGGCGGCACTGGGAGGAGGAGTGTGCCGCGTCGACGAGAGGAACTATACACGATTCCCGACTAAAAAACAGGCTTTTATTGCAGCGCAGCAATGCGTAATTCGCATAGCTCAACGCCAGGGATTGAAGCCGCGGCCAAGCTCGCTTATTCAGGCTCCATGAGCATCGAATCCGTCCGCGCCTTTTTCCGGGCCAACGCACCCGATATCGACGTCATCGAAACCGAGGCCAGTTCGGCGACGGTGGCGCTGGCGGCCGAAGCCCATGGCGTCGAACCCGACCAGATCGCCAAGACGATCTGCATCCGTGTGGGCGAGCGCACGGTGCTGGTGGTGATGGCTGGCACGGCGCGGCTCGACAACCGCAAATGCCGCGAGACACTCGGCGGCAAGCCGCGCATGCTGGCCGCCGACGAAGTGCTGGAAGCGACCAGCCATCCGGTCGGCGGCGTCTGCCCCTTCGGCCTGTCCTCCGCGCTGCCGGTCTATTGCGACCGGTCGCTGGAAAAATTCGACACCGTCGTTCCCGCCGCCGGCGCCACCAATGCCGCCGTGCGCATCCCCCCGCAGCGCATGGCCGCGCTGACGGCGGCCGAATGGGTCGACGTCGCACAAGGGTGACACCCCCACCGCACCTTTGCCAACGATCTTAAGAAGGCGTTAAATCGCCGCATTTAAAGTTCAACGGGACTGCCGGGCTCGCCTGTGATGTCACAGGCTTGAGGCGATTTCAGCAACCAACGGGGCAGCGTCGGTCGGGTATGGCAGGAAAAGGCAAATCGCGGCAGCGCATCGAACCGACTTTCGACACAGGTCGAGGGGCTGGCGACCGCGACGACGAATTTCGCCTCGGCGCCGGCGACCGGGTCACGGGCAGCGGGCGTGGTTCGGGTGGTGGACGCCGCGAGAACCCGAAGCCTGCCAAATCCGCGTCGCGAAAGAGCAGCAAGCGCCGCTCCGGCGGAAGCGGAGGCCTGATCGGCCTGCTGCGTCGCCTTGTTTACTGGTGCCTCGTGCTCGGCATTTGGGCCGGCATCGGCGTTGCCGGTCTGGTGGTCTATTACGGCGCGCGCATGCCCAATGCCAGCACCTGGGCGATCCCCGACCGGCCGCCGAACGTCAAGATCGCCGCCGTCGACGGCTCGATCATCGCCAATCGCGGCGATACCGGCGGCGAGGCCTTGTCGCTGCAGACCATGTCGCCCTATATCCCGCAGGCGGTGATCGCCATCGAGGACCGGCGTTTCTATTCACATTTCGGCATCGATCCCTTGGGCCTTGGCCGCGCCATCGTCACCAACCTGACGACGGGCCGCATGGTGCAGGGCGGCTCGACGCTGACGCAGCAGCTCGCCAAGAACATGTTCCTGTCTCAGGAGCGGACGCTGGAGCGCAAGGTGCAGGAAGTGCTGCTCTCCTTCTGGCTGGAGCAGCATTATACCAAGGACCAGATCCTGGCGATGTATCTCAACCGCGTCTTCTTCGGCTCGAACGCCTATGGCGTCGAGGCGGCGTCGCGGCGCTATTTCAACAAGTCGGCGCGCGACGTGACGCTGCGCGAGGCGGCGATCCTCGCCGGCTTGCTGAAGGCGCCGTCGCGCCTGTCGCCGGCGCGCGATCCGCAGGCGGCCGAAGCCCGCGCCCAGCTCGTGCTCGAAGCCATGCGCGAAGAGGGTTTCGTCACCGATAAGGAAGTGGCGACCGCCATGTCGCAGAAGCCGACCCGGGCGAAGAGCTTCTGGTCCGGCGCCGAGCATTATGTCGCCGACATGGTCATGGACCAGCTTCCCGGCCTGATCGGTGACGTCAAGGAAGACCTGATCGTCGACACGACCATCGACATGGGGCTGGAGAAGAAGGCCGAAAGCGCCATCGCCCATGCTCTCGACAAGGACGGCCGCAGGCTCAACGTCTCGCAAGGCGCGCTCGTCGCCATCGACGGCACCGGCGCCATCCGGGCGCTCGTCGGCGGGCGCGACTACGCCGAAAGCCAGTTCAACCGCGCCGTCAAGGCCAGGCGCCAGCCGGGCTCGGCCTTCAAGCCCTTCGTCTATTCGGCGGCGCTGGAAATGGGCATCCGCCCCGGCTCGATCCGTCGCGACGCGCCGGTCAGGATCGGCAAGTGGACGCCGGAGAATTACGACCAGAAGTTTCGCGGCGAGGTGACGCTTGCGTCCGCGCTGGCCAATTCGCTCAACACCATCGCGGCACAGCTCGTCATGGAAGTCGGGCCGGACCAGGTGACCAAGCTTGCCCATCGCATGGGCATCGAATCGGATCTGCAGGCGAATGCCTCGATCGCGCTCGGCACCTCGGAAGTGACGTTGACGGAGCTCACGGCGGCCTATGCACCGTTCATGAACGGCGGTTACAAGGCAACCGCTCATGTCATTCGCCGCGTGACCACGGCCTCGGGCAAGGTGCTCTACGAAAACACCTATGACAATCCGCCGCGCGTGCTCGCTGAAAATGTCGTCGCCAATATGAATGCCATGCTGATGCGGGTCATTACCGAAGGCACCGGCAAGAAAGCGCGGCTGGACGGCTGGCAGGCTGCCGGCAAGAGCGGCACGACGCAATCGTTTCGTGACGCGCTGTTCGTCGGCTATACCAGCAATTTGACGACCGGCGTCTGGTTCGGCAACGACGACGGCAAGTCGATGAAGAAGGTGACCGGCGGCGGCTTGCCGGCGCTCGCCTGGCACGAGTTCATGACAGCCGCCCATAAAGGCCTGACGCCGGCGCCGCTGTTCGGTAACGGCCAGCCCGTCGACGACATTCCGGCAAGCACGATCGAACCCGCGGCGGAAGCGCCGGCCAATATCGGCGACATCATCAGCAATGCCGATCCCAACCCCTATCCGCCGGTGCCCGTCGGCGCGGAACCGATGATGTCGGCGGCCGGCGGCGGCATGGACGTGCCGGCCGGCATCCCCGCACGGCTGCCCGAACGCGGCCATGGCGGGGCCGGCGTCGATCCCGATCTCATCCCGCCCGCAGACGTTGGCGGCGGCGGAACGCCGGCACCCCGCCGGCAGACGCTGCTCGACGTTCTCATGGGCAATTGATTCCCCGTATCCGGAGCTTTCCCTTGCCCGAATCGCCGGCACGGCGCAGCATGGCGCTCCGCCTTGCGCAGCCGTCGCGAAGGCCGCCGAACAAATCGTCATAAACGGCCCAATTTGCCGAATTCCGGCGCATCAACCGCCTTGCAGTCGCGAAAACTGCTTCTTATATACGCCGCATCGCTGCAGTGACCGCTGCGAAATCCAGTGACCAATCCCGTTAAGGGGCTGTCCATGGAATGCCTTTACGAGGGTCCCGACAGCTTGCTTCAAGGAGAGAATGATATGGCAAAAGTAATCGGTATCGACCTGGGAACGACCAATTCCTGCGTCGCCGTCATGGACGGCAAGGATGTCAAGGTGATCGAGAATGCCGAAGGCGCGCGCACGACGCCGTCGATGGTGGCATTTTCCGACGACGGCGAGCGCCTCGTCGGCCAGCCGGCGAAGCGCCAGGCCGTCACCAACCCCACCAATACGCTGTTCGCAGTCAAGCGCCTGATCGGCCGCCGCTACGAAGACAAGACCGTCGAGAAGGACAAGGCTCTCGTCCCGTTCAACATCGTTCGCGGCGACAATGGCGACGCCTGGGTCGAAGCCAATGGCAAGGGCTATTCGCCCGCCCAGATCTCGGCCATGATCCTGCAGAAGATGAAGGAAACCGCCGAATCCTATCTCGGCGAAAAGGTCGAGAAGGCGGTCATCACCGTTCCTGCCTACTTCAACGACGCCCAGCGCCAGGCCACCAAGGATGCCGGCCGCATCGCCGGTCTCGAAGTGCTGCGCATCATCAACGAGCCGACGGCTGCCGCGCTCGCCTACGGCCTCGACAAGAAGGACGGCAAGACCATCGCCGTCTACGACCTTGGCGGCGGCACCTTCGATATCTCCATCCTGGAAATCGGCGACGGCGTCTTCGAAGTGAAGTCGACCAACGGCGATACCTTCCTTGGCGGTGAAGACTTCGACATGCGCCTGGTCGAATATCTCGCGGCCGAGTTCAAAAAGGACAGCGGCATCGACCTGAAGAACGACAAGCTCGCCCTTCAGCGCCTCAAGGAAGCTGCCGAAAAAGCCAAGATCGAGCTGTCCTCGTCGCAGCAGACCGAAATCAACCTGCCGTTCATCACGGCGGACGCTTCCGGTCCGAAGCACCTGACGCTGAAGCTGACCCGCGCCAAGCTGGAAAGCCTGGTCGACGACCTCGTGCAGCGCACTGTCGCTCCCTGCAAGGCGGCCCTGAAGGATGCCGGCGTCAACGCCTCCGACATCGATGAAGTCGTTCTGGTCGGCGGCATGAGCCGCATGCCGAAGGTGCAGGAAACCGTCAAGCAGTTGTTCGGCAAGGAGCCGCACAAGGGTGTCAACCCGGATGAAGTCGTCGCCATGGGCGCCGCCATCCAGGCCGGCGTTCTCCAGGGCGACGTCAAGGACGTGCTGCTGCTCGACGTGACCCCGCTGTCGCTCGGCATCGAAACGCTGGGTGGCGTCTTCACCCGTCTGATCGATCGCAACACGACGATCCCGACCAAGAAGAGCCAGACCTTCTCGACCGCCGAGGACAACCAGCAGGCCGTGACCATCCGCGTCAGCCAGGGCGAGCGTGAAATGGCCGCCGACAACAAGCTGCTCGGCCAGTTCGACCTCGTCGGCCTGCCGCCGTCGCCGCGCGGCGTGCCGCAGATCGAAGTCACCTTCGATATCGACGCCAACGGCATCGTTCAGGTTTCGGCCAAGGACAAGGGCACCGGCAAGGAACAGCAGATCCGCATCCAGGCCTCCGGCGGCCTTTCGGACTCCGACATCGAGAAGATGGTCAAGGACGCCGAAGCCCATGCCGCCGAGGACAAGAAGCGTCGCGAAGGCGTGGAAGCCAGGAACCAGGCCGAAAGCCTGATCCACTCCACCGAGAAGTCGCTGAAGGACTATGGCGACAAGGTCTCGGAAGCCGACCGCAACGCCATTTCGGATGCGATCGCCTCGCTGAAGACCGCCATCGAAGCTTCCGAGCCGGATGCCGACGACATCAAGGCGAAGACGCAAGTCCTGACGGAAGCTGCCATGAAGCTCGGCCAGGCCATCTATGAGGCCCAGCAGGCCGAAGGTGGTGCGGAAGCCGCAAAGGGTGATGACAACGTCGTCGATGCCGACTACGAGGAAATCAACGACGACGACAACAACGACCGCAAGCGCTCCGCATAAGGCTGGGCCAAGGCTGTCATGTCATGAATTTCCGGCTGCTTCGGCAGCCGGAACGCTATGAGCAGGTCCGGAGAGCGCGCGAGGCGCGGGCCCGATGGATTTGCGTACAACAAAAGAGATAGGGCGAAGCCGCTTTTCCAGGAGAAGCGGCAAAGTTCTGTTGACCGGGGTCTTCAACCGAATGGCAAAAGCTGATTTTTACGAAACGCTCGGCGTTTCCCGGACGGCGGACGACAAGGCACTGAAAAGCGCCTTTCGCAAGCTGGCGATGCAGTATCACCCGGACAAGAATCCCGACGATACCGAGGCCGAGCGCCGCTTCAAGGAAATCAACGAAGCCTATGAAACGCTGAAGGATCCGCAGAAGCGCGCGGCCTATGACCGCTTCGGCCACGCCGCCTTCGAAGGCGGCATGGGCGGCGGTGGCGGCGGCTTCGGTGGCGGCGCCGGCGGTTTCTCCGATATCTTCGAGGATATCTTCGGCGAGATGATGGGCGGCGGACGCCGTCGCTCCAGCGGCGGGCGCGAACGCGGCGCCGACCTGCGCTACAACATGGAAATTTCACTGGAGGAAGCCTTCTCCGGCAAGACGGCGCAGATTCGCGTGCCGACCTCGATCACCTGCGACCTCTGCACCGGCACCGGCGCCAAGCCCGGCACCAGCCCGAAGACCTGCGCCACCTGCCAGGGCTCGGGGCGCGTGCGCGCCGCGCAAGGCTTCTTCTCGATCGAACGCACCTGTCCGACCTGCGGCGGGCGCGGTCAGACGATCACCGACCCCTGCACCAAATGCCATGGCGCCGGCCGCGTCACCGAGGAGCGCTCGCTCTCGGTCAACATTCCCTCGGGCATCGAGGACGGCACCCGCATCCGCCTGCAGGGCGAAGGCGAAGCCGGCGTGCGCGGCGGCCCGGCGGGCGATCTCTACATCTTCCTGTCGGTCAAGCCGCATGAATTCTTCCAGCGCGACGGCGCCGATCTTTACTGCACCGTGCCGATCTCGATGACCACGGCGGCGCTGGGCGGCAAGTTCGAGGTGGCGACACTGGACGGCACCAAGTCGCGCGTCTCCGTGCCGGAAGGCACGCAGCAGGGCAAGCAGTTCCGCCTTAAGGCCAAGGGCATGCCCGTGCTGCGCTCGACCCAGGTCGGCGATCTCTACATCCAGATCCAGATCGAGACGCCGCAGAACCTGACCAAGCGCCAGCGCGAGCTGCTGCAGGAATTCGAGCAGATCTCGTCGAAGGAAAACAGTCCGGAATCCACCGGCTTCTTTGCCCGGATGAAAGATTTCTTCGATACGCTGAGCAACTGACGAAAAGGGCGGCATGAACCGCCCTTTTTATGCCCGGCCCGAAACCTTTGACATTTCAAATATTGCCGCTTAGACCTTTGGTGTGAGCATTTACAAGGGGATCCGGCGTCGGATGGCGGAGACGGACAACAGCGCGATCGATCTGGAAATCATCGCCCAGGGCGGCGCCGGCAAGCCGGAACTGCGGCTGTGGCTGCGCATGCTCTCGACCACCAAACTGATCTCCCAGGAAATCCGTCGGCGCCTGCGCGCCGAATTCGGCGCGACGCTGCCGCAGTTCGACCTGCTCGCGCAGCTCTATCGCGAGCGCGAGGGCCTGCGGCTCGGCGAACTCTCCAAGCGCACCATGGTCACCAACGGCAATGTCACCGGCCTCGTGGAGCGGCTGGAGGCGGACGGTTTCGTCATCCGCGAGACGCCGGACGGCGATCGTCGCGTCACCGTCGCCAAACTGACGCCGCGCGGAGAAACCTATTTCAGCGCCATGGCCGCCGCCCATGAAGGCTGGCTGCGCGACATCATGGCCGATGTCGAGCCGGCGACCGTTTCGACGCTGCTCGGCGAGATCGGCATCGTCAAGGCCTCCGCCAACAATCACCTGTCAGCCGGCCCCGCCGATTGAGTTTTCCCGTGCAACTCCCAACGGAAAACCGCTACGCACTTCTCCTGGAATTGCTTAGCGCTTCTTCTCTTTCTGAAACTTCTTTTCGAGCAGGCTGACGAAGCGCACCATCGGCCAGAGGCAGGCGATGTAGATCAGCGCCGCGCCGATCAGCGGCGTCGGATTGGCGTGCAGCGCCTGCGCATCCGTCGCTTCCTTCAGAAGTTCCGGCAGGGCGACGGTGGAGGCGAGCGCGGTATCCTTGAACATCGACACGCAATTGCTGGTGGTCGGCGGGATGACGATGCGCAGCGCTTGCGGCAGCACCACCTTGCGCAGCGTGATCAGGAAAGGCAGCCCGAGCGCCGCAGCCGCCTCGAACTGGCCGGTCGGCACGCTTTCGATGCCGGAACGGAATACCTCCGCCGAATAGGCGGCCATGACGATCGACAGGCCGAGCGCCGCCGACGTCCAGGACGAGAAGCGCAGGCCTAGGAACGGCAGCGCATAATAGATCAGGATCAGCACCACCAGCACGGGCGCCGCGCGAAAAATATCGATGTAGAGGATCGCCAGCAGCCTGAGCGGCTTTGGCGCATAAAGCCTGACGAGGCTGATGGCCAGACCGGCCGAAACGCCGAAAACGATGCCGGCGATGCCGAGCAGGAACGTGTTCAACAGGCCGCGCATCAGCGCCGGAAAACTGGCGATGAGAACGTCGATGTTGAAGAAGGTATCGGCGAGCGTCATGGCGGGCTCATCTCAAATGGCGTTCATGCGAAAACCTCGCGCCACCCGGAAAGGCGGCGCGAGGTGACGGCGGAAATCCGGCTCAGGGCGTCGGGATCGGCAGCTCGGTGACGGTGGCGGAGCCGGCCGGCGGCTCCGTGCCGAACCATTTCTTATGGATCGCGGCCAGCGTGCCGTCCTTCTTCATCGCAGTGATCGCGTCATTGGCCCTGTGCAGCAGCGGATGGTCCTTGGTCATCATCAGGCCATATTGCTCACCGGTCTTGATGCGCACCTTCACTTCGAGATCCTTCATCTTCAGGAACGCATACTGCATGCCGGGGATGTCGCTGACGGCGGCATCGATGCGGCCGGCATTCAGATCCATCAGCATGTCCTGCTGGGCGTTATAGCCCTTGACCTCGGTGATACCGAATTTTTCCTGGTTTTCCTTCGACCACTTGTCGCCGGTGGAACCGGAGAGCACGCCGACGATCTTGTCCTTCAGGTCGCCTTCGGCGGCCAGCGTCGAATCCTTCTTCACGGCAATGCCCATGTCCGAATCGTAATAGGGCTGCGTAAAGGACTGGCTGGCAAGGCGCTCCTTGGTAATGGTGATCGAAGAAATAGCGACGTCGATACGGCCGGAGCTGGTAGCGGCGAACAAGGCCTGGAAACCGAGGTCGGAGATTTCGGTCGTCATGCCGAGACGCTTGGCGACCTCCGTGGCGATGTCTACCTCGAAGCCCTCGAAAGTGCCGCTTTCATTCTTGTATTCGAATGGCGGATTGCTCGGATAGGAGCCGATCTTCAGGGCTTCCGCGGCGGCGATCGAGGCCGTGCCCGAAAGCAGGCCGATGGCGGCCATCAGGCCAAACACATGTCGTCTGGTGAAATTCATGGCATTCTCCCTCTGGCGTTATAGCCATTCTGTTGTTGTTTTCCTGCGTCTTTCGCCGGCGCAGGGGCCGGCGAATACTGAAGACCCGTCAGCGCAAAGCCTCGACCATGCGATCCAGCGCCTCAGCCAATTGCCCCGTCTCGCGGAACACGCACATGCGCAGGAAAGCGCGCGAGGAGTCGCCGAACAGATAGCCGGGCGCGAGGCCGACGCGGGCTGATTCGAGGATGCGGGCGCAGGCGATGCCGGAATCGGCCTCGCCCTCCAGCCCGAAAAAGGCATACATGCCGCCCTTCGGCTTGTCCGGCAGGATGATGCCGGGGATCTGCGACAGGCGGTCATAGGCGAGATCGAGGCCGGTCTTGACCCGCTCGCGGATATCCCCGATCAGCCCCTCGCCATTGCGGATCGCCGCCACGGCGCCGGCCTGGACCGCGCCCGAGGTGCCGCTGTTGATATATTGCGTCATCGCCGCCAGATGGCCGGCGACGCTGGCCGGGTGGCTCAGCCAGCCGATACGCCAGCCGGTCATCGCCCAGGCCTTGGAAAAACTGTTGATCGAGATGACCCGATCCTCGTCTTCGGCGATCTGCAGGATCGACGGCGCCACCGGCCCGTCGAAATAGAGCCGGCCATAGACCTCGTCGGAAATGATCCAGATGCCGGTGCGGCGGCTGAACTCCAGCAGCGCCTGCATCTCGTCGCGGCTGGCTGTCCAGCCGGTCGGGTTCGACGGCGTCGACAGGAAAATCGCCCGAGTGCGGGCATCGCAGGCCGCGAACAACTTGTCGAGGTCAAGACGGAAATCGGTGTCGAAATCCAGGGCCACCGGGCGCGGCTCGCCGCCGATCAGGTGGATGGCGTTGTGGATGTTCGGCCATTGCGGCGAGACGTAAACGACATTGGTGCCGACATCGACCAGCATTTCCAGCGCGATGTAGAGCGCCTGCATGCCGCTCGGCGCCACCGTCGTGCGCTCAATGCCGATGCGGCGGCCATGCAGCGCCGTCTGGTAATCGGCAAGCGCGGTGTTCAGCGCCTCCATTCCCCGCATGTTGGGAATGTAGAAGGTGTTGCCGTCATCAAGCGCCGCCTTGGCAGCGTCGCGGATGAAGGCGGGCGTGACCATGTCGCCCTCGCCATACCAGAGCGGGATGACATCACCGATCTCGCGGGCGCGCAAGGCCAGCGCGGCGATATTCTCGGTCCTCAGATCCTGAATTTGCGGGCGAATGCCGGAGAGCGCCGTGCGCTCTCTGTTATGCCCCTCACCAAACGAAGCATTCTCTCGCGCCATCGACGACCTTTCCTGGAACCGACTTGAGACTGATCGTGAGACAAATCCGGCCGGTTTTCAAGCGAGAAGTTTTAAGTTTAAAAAAATTCCATGCAAATTCATGTTTTCAATCGACGATCGCCTCGACATCGATTTCAACCAGGTAATCGCCGACCAGATCTCCGGCCGCCAGCAGCGTATTGGCGGGGCGGATCTCGCTGAAATAACGGCCATGGATGCGCGAAACAGGCTCCCAGTCGTCGATGTTTTTCAAGAAGACGCGGCTGCGCACCACATCCTCCATCCGCGCGCCAAGCGCGGCGAGGCTCGCGGCAATCTTGTCGAGGATGAAGGTGGTCTGGCCGGCGGGATCGCCGGGGCAGACGACTTCGCCCGAGCCGTTGGTCGCCGTCGTGCCGCTGACCATGACGCGGTCCTTGACCCGCACTGCACGGCTGTAGCCGGCCAAGGGTTCCCAGACGCTGCCGGAATCGACCCGCAGCCGGCCGGGACGGCCGGGCACGGGTTGCGCCGAAAAGTATTTCGGGACAGCGTCGAGATGGTGGCTGAGATCGCCCGAGGCGGTCAGGAAGGGCGGCTTGCGGTATTCGTCGCCGCAATCGCCCGAAAGCATCGCCGTCGTCGCCAGCGCGGCATCTATGACGGCCTTGTCCCCGGCATCCAGCGCGAAGCCGAAGAGTTTCAGGTTGTCGCCGCGATGCTCGCGTTCGCCGAGCCGCGCGCCGATGATGGTGGCGGCAACCGCCTCATGCTCCAGCACCCAGCGGGTGGCGACGTTGGAGACCGAAACGCCATGCTTCTTCGCCACCGTGTCCAGCGTGCCGAGAATCGCCTGCAGCGCCGGCCAGCCGCCGATCTCGTCGACGAAACGCTTGTATTTCGATTTGCTCCAGTCGCCGATATCGCCCTCGGCCGGCTCCGGCTTGCCCAGCCAGCGTTCCGACATCAGCCCGCCGGCCAGTGTGCCGTAAGCCAGTAGCCGGACGCCGTTTTCCAGGCAGAAGGCGCTCATTTCGCCGGCGGCGCGGCGGTCGAGCAGCGAGAAGCAGACCTGGTTGGAGACCACGGGAATGCCGTGTTTGACCAGCACCTGCAGATGCGCGGTATCGAAATTGGTGAGGCCGATATGGCCGATCAGGCCCTCCTCCTTCAGTTCAGCCAGACCCTTCATGGCATCGAGATAGGCGGGATGTTCGAAGGTCCACCAATGGAACTGCATCAGGTCGATGCGTTCGACGCCGAGGCGCTTCAGGCTGCGCTCCACGCCTTCGCGCACCACCGAAAGCGGCATCGGCCCCGGCACCGGGCACCATTTGGTGAAGGCGACCGGGCGATGCTCGCCGGCCTTTTCGCCAGCGGCGACCCGCGACAGCAGGCGGCCGGCGATGATTTCGGCGCTGCCGTAATGGTCGGCCATGTCGAAACTGTCGAAGCCGGCCCTGGCGTAATCGAGCAGCACCGAGGACATGGCGTCGGGGTCGAGCGCCGGGCGGTCGCGCTCCATGTCCGCCACCTGCCACAGGCCGGTGACGATACGGCTGATGTTCAGGTCGGGCGCGAGCTGGAAGCGGTCGGGAGCGATGGGAAGCGTCATGGGCGTCGATCCGTTCGGTCGGAGAAAAGGGAGGTGTCAGCCGGCTTTTGCCGGCTTGGCGTCGGTGTGGCGCGAGACGTTGATGCGCTCGCCGAGCAGGCCGCGCGGCCTCAGCAGCAGGGCGAGCGACAGCAGCACACCGATGCCGGTGATCTGCAGGGCTGCGGCACGCGCCTGCTGCTCCGGCGGGAAGAAGACGGTGATGGCGCTGCCGGAAACGCTCCACAGCGCCCAGATGGCGACGCCGCCGAGGATGGCGCCGAGATTGTTGCCGGAGCCGCCGATGATCAGCATGGTCCAGACCTGGAAGGTCAGTGTCGGCAGGTAGTTTTCCGGGGCGATGAAGCCGATGAAATGTGCCTGTACCGCGCCGCCCAGCCCCATGATCGCGCCCCCGAGCACGAAGGCTTGCAAGCGATAGTGCGACGGGCTCTTGCCGAGCGAACGGGCTGCCTCCTCATCCTCGCGCACGGCGCGGAGCACCCGGCCCCAGGGGCTGCGCACCAGCCGCTCCAGCCCGATATAGAGGATGAGCACGACCAGCGCGACGGCGGCGAGATTGGCGAAATTGAACAGCAGCGCATCTTCCGCCCAGCCGGAAAACAAGCGCGGGATGAAGCCGATGCCGAACGGGCCGCCGGTAATCGCCTGCGCATTCAGCGCCACGAGCTGGATGGTGACAGCGATGCCGAAGGTGGCGATGGCGAGGTAATCGGAGCGCAGGCGCAGCGTCAGCAGCCCTACGAAACCGGTGGCGGCGGCGGAAACCAGCATGGCCCCGGCCCAGCCGACGAGGATCGGCAGGCCGAAGCCGCCGAGATGGGTGTCGCTCGGCGGCGTCGTCAGGATCGCCGAGGTATAGGCGCCGATGGCGACGAAACCGGCGACCCCGACATTGAAGAGACCCGTCTGGCCCCATTGCAGGTTGAGGCCAAGGCAGATGATCGCATAACTCAGCGCGGTCGCGAGGAAGAAGGCGAGATAGCCGGCAAGGCCGGAAGAGAAGAAATCGAGCATCAGGCTTTTCCTCCCATGATGCCTGCGGGGCGCACCAGAAGCACGGCGATCAACAGCACGAAAGCGACGGCGGCGCGCCATTCCGCGCCCACGGTCTGCACCGCAAAGGCTTCCGCCAGCCCGACGATCAACCCGCCGAGAAGCGCGCCTGGGATCGAACCGATGCCGCCGAGGATCGCGGCGGCAAACAGCGGCAGCAGCAGATCGAAGCCCATATAGGGACGGATCTGCACCAAGAGCCCGACCATGACCCCGGCAAAGCAGGCGAGCCCGCCGCCGATCATCCAGGTGATGTTGACGATGCGCCCGACATCGATGCCGGCGACGCGGGCGAGATCGGGGTTTTCGCTGACGGCGCGCATCGAGCGGCCGGTCTGGGTGCGGGTGAGCAGCAGGTGGATCGACAGGACGAGAATGCCGGTCATGACGATCAGGATCATCTGGTCGGGCGTGGCGCGCACGCCGAGCCCGAGTTTCTGGGCGATCTGCAGCTTCTTGCTGAAATAGGTCGGCGACGAGGTGAAGATGAATTCCAAGAGGCTTCGCAGCGCCATCGACGCGCCGAAACTGGCCATCACGGCGGTGATGGTGTTGGCGCGGCGGCGCAGCCGCCGGAACAGCAGGTAATCCAGCGCTAAGGCCAGCAGGCCGGTGAGCAGCACGGCGATCACGGTCGCGGCGATCAGCGTCCAGCCGAAGGAAAAGGGGGCGATGGCGGAGACATTGCCGCCGGCCATCCAGCCGAGCAGGGTGGAGGCGGCAAGTGCGGCATAGGCGCCCCAGGCGATGAATTCGCCATGGGCGAAATTGGAAAAGCGCAGGATCGAATAGGTCAGCGTCACGCCGATGGCGCCGAGCCCGATAATCGAGCCGGTCAGCAGCCCGTCGACCACGAATTGCAGATTCATCGCATCCCCTCCCCGTCCTGCCGGATCTTGCCGCCGCCGAGATAGAGGGCGGCGATGGCCGGGTCGTTCCACAGATCCTTCGCCCCGCCCTCATGGGCATTGCGGCCCTCGGCGAGGATATAGGCGCGGTCGGCAATGGCGAGCGCCGCCTTGGCGTTCTGCTCGACCAGCACGACGGTGACGCCGGCCCGGCGCACCGCGGCGAGATTGACGAAGACCTGCTCCACCAGTTTTGGCGAAAGCCCCGCCGAGGGCTCGTCCAGCATGATGACGCGCGGGGACACCATCAAGGCGCGGGCGACCGCCACCATCTGCCGCTGGCCGCCGGAGAGCCGGCCGGCCGGCAATTTGCGCTGGCGGGCGAGATCGGGGAACATGTCGAACATATCCTGCAACCTTCCGGCCCGCGCCGATTTCGGCAGGATGCCGGCGGCGAGCAGGAGATTGTCCTCGACGCTCATCAGCCCGAAGACGTTTTCGGTCTGCGGCACGAAGGCGAGGCCTTCATGCACGAGGCGATGGGCGGGCACGGCGGCGATCTCGCGCCCCTCCAGCCGCACCGAGCCGGAGACCTTCGGCACCAGCCCGGCAATCGACTTGATGAAGGTGGATTTGCCGGCCCCGTTCGGCCCGAGGATGACGACGATTTCGCCCGGCGCCACCGTCATCGACGCGCCGCGAACGATGGGCACGCCGGGATCGTAACCGGAAACCAGGGCGGAGACGGCAAGGATGGGCTCGCTCATGCGAGATGCCCTCCGCCGAGATAGGCCTCGATGACGCGCGGATCGGCGGCGACGGCGGCCGGCGTGCCTTCGCAGAGCAGCTTGCCGGTCGCCATGACGAAGACATGGCGGCAAAGCCGGGCGATCATATCCATGTTGTGCTCGATGATCAGGAAGGTGGTGCCGCGCCGGTTGATCTCGATAATACGATCGATGATGACTTCCAGCAGGCTCGGATTGACGCCGGCGGCGGGCTCGTCGAGCAGGATGATGCGCGGTTCGGCCATCAGCACCCGGGCGAGTTCCAGCAGCTTGCGCTGGCCGCCGGAGAGCACCCGCGCCGGCTCGCGGGCGAGATGCGTCAGCGTCACGAATTCGAGCAGCGCCATCGCCTTGTCATAGGTCTCGCGCTCCTCGCGGGCGACGCGGCCGGGGGCCAGCCAGTTGGGCAGGATGCGCTCGCCGCTCTGGCCCTTGCGGCCGAGCATGACGTTTTCGACCAGCGACATCTGCCCGAAGGGACGAGGGATCTGGAAGGTGCGGCCGAGGCCGACCGAGAGGCGGCGATGCGCCGGCTGCGTCTCGACGCTCTCGCCCTCGATGAGGATGCGGCCTTCGCTGGGCGCCATGGAGCCGGCGATGAGATTGAACATCGTCGTCTTGCCGGCGCCGTTTGGGCCGATCAGGCCGGCGATCTCGCCATCGCGGATCGAAAAGGAGACGCCGTCGACCGCCGCGACGCCGCCGAAGCGCTGCACGACCTTTTCCACCGCCAGCAGCGGGCGTGCCGCCTGCCCGTC
Source organism: Rhizobium sp. YJ-22 (assembly GCF_029601685.1). Taxonomy (NCBI): domain Bacteria; kingdom Pseudomonadati; phylum Pseudomonadota; class Alphaproteobacteria; order Hyphomicrobiales; family Rhizobiaceae; genus Rhizobium; species Rhizobium sp. YJ-22. Next base: position 823,876 of record NZ_JARRIR010000001.1, read on the forward strand.
TCGCCGGCCTGTCGCCTTCGGCATGTCCGCCTCGATTTCCAACGGCAACCTCCAAAAAAGATTTGATCTTCAATTTGTGATCACATATCGTCAATCACACGGTAACGCGACATTTCTTCCCTTGCAAGAGCGATCCGGACGGGCAGATGGCGGAATTTTCGAAAATTCTGGAAGTCGGTGAAAGCGCCTTCGGCGCCGTGTCCCCATCTGCGCCGCACACCAGGCTCAACCCGGTGGTGCGCGAAACGGTGCAGGACCGGGTCTACAAGGAATTGCGCCAGGCGCTGATCTACGGGTTGTTCGATCCGGGACAGGTGCTGATCATCCAGGATCTCGCCGCCTCGTTGCAGGTCAGCACCATGCCGGTGCGCGATGCGCTGTCGCGGCTGATTTCGGAACAGGCGCTGGAAGCGCTGCCCAACCGTTCCGTGCGCGTGCCGCCCATCGACCTCAAGCGGCTCGACGACCTGTTGCAGGCCCGCATCGTCATCGAAGGTGCGGCGCTGGAACTGGCGGTGGCCCGCATCAGCGATGCCGAAATCGAGGAATTGCAACCGCTGATCGGCCGTTACGACGAGGCCATTGCGCGCCGCGACAGCTACCCCATCGAGCAGGAACTGGAACTCAACAAGCGTTTCCATTTCCAGATCTATCAGCATTCCGGCTCGGACGTGCTGTTCCCGATCATCGAGAGCCTGTGGCTGCAATCCGGCCCCTATGTGCGCGCTGCTGTGCTGAAATTCGATCCGGCCAGCGAAATCTCGGCGCTGCATTATCATCGCGATATTCTGACGGCGATGAAGGTGCGCGATGCGGCAGCGGCCAAGCAGGCGCTCGCCTCCGACATCAGCCGCGCCTTCGACCTTTTGCGCGACGCGCCGATCCTTGAGGCCGACCCGCCCCTTGCCCCCAAACGCCGCTACAGACGGAAGACATCATGAGCGCTGCCCCCGACGACAGTTTCGAGCTTTACGATCTCCGCGTCGAGGCGGTGGTGCCGGAGGGCAAGCCGATCTTTTGCGGCGCAAAACCCGGCGATTATTTCGAGCTGCACGGCGAAATGCTGTCGCTGCCGCCGGGCCAAAGCTTCTCCATCTATTCGCTCTCCGCCGTGCTGCCGCTGCTCGCCGCCAAGCAGCGGGCGACGCATCCCAACGACTGGATGACCAGCGACGCCGAAATCGCCTGCCCCGATCCCCATTGCGCCAGCCGGCTGAAAATCGTCCGGCTGGGAAAGCGCCGTTTCAGCCATGCCGAAACCACCGCCGTGCCGCTGCCCGAGAAGGAATGACCCATGAGCGAGACGAGTTTTACCCTGCGCCCCGGCTACAGTATTTCGCGCGTCATTCGCGGCGGCTGGCAGCTGGCCGGCGGCCATGGCGCCATCGACAAGGCCCAGGCGATCGACGACCTGATCGCCGCCTTCGATGCGGGGCTCACCACCTATGACTGCGCCGATATCTATACCGGCGTCGAGGAGATTATTGGCGCGTTCCGCGCCAAGCTGGCGCAGACGCGGGGTGCGGATGTCGCGGCCAAGGTCAAGGTCCACACCAAGATGGTGCCGGATCTCGATGTGCTACCAAAAATCAGCAAGGCCTACGTTGAAGGCATCGTCGACCAGTCGCTGCGGCGGCTGCGTATGGAGCGGCTGAACCTCGTGCAGTTCCATTGGTGGGATTATGGCTTTTCCGGCTGGCTCGATGCCTTCGGCTGGCTGGAAGAACTGCGCCAGGCCGGCAAGATCGAGAATGTCGGCGGCACCAATTTCGACAGCGAGCATGTCGCCGCCGTGCTGAAGGCCGGTATTCCGCTGGTCAGCATGCAGGTGCAATATTCCGTGCTCGACAATCGGCCGGAACACGGGCTTGCGGCGCTCGCCGCCGCAAACGGCGTTAGCCTGCTCTGTTACGGCTCCGTCGCCGGCGGCTTTCTGAGCGACAAATGGCTTGGCGTGGACGAGCCGGAAATGCCGCTCGAAAACCGCTCGCTCACCAAATACAAGCTGATCATCGACGATTTCGGCGGCTGGGGCCTGTTCCAGGAACTGCTGCGCGCCCTGAAAAATGTCGGCGACCGGCATGGGGCGGATATCGCCACCATCGCCAGCGCCTATATGCTGACGCGACCGACCGTCGGCGCCGTCATCGTCGGAGCGCGCAACCAGGCGCATGCGCTCGCCAATGCGAAAATCATGGCGATCACCCTTTCCGATGCGGACAAAGCCGAAATAGAGGCGGTCATGGCTCGTCGCCAGGGGCCGGAGGGCGATATCTACACGCTGGAGCGCGACCGCAGCGGCCGCCACGGCTCGATCATGCATTACAATCTCAACGACGGGCGGCACTGATGGCAGACAGTCTTTTCGAAACCGCCCGGCGCGAGATCGTCGAGCTGCACGATTTCTTCGTCCGCTGGTTCGTCGACGACGGCCGCCCGGCCCCCGATTTCGCCCGCTTCGAGACGGCGATGGCGGCGGATATGACCATGATCCCGCCCTCCGGCGCGGTGCTCGATCGCGCCGCCGTTGTCCACCATGTCCGCGCCGCGCGCGGCGCGGTGGACAAGGATTTCCGCATCGAGATCGAGGATGTCCGAGCCCATCTGGAAGACGAGCGCGGCATTCTCGTCAGCTATGTCGAGGCGCAATGGCGAAACGGCCAGCAGACGCGCCGCCGCTCCAGCGTGCTTCTCACCCGCAACGATGCCGCGCCGCTCGGCCTCGAATGGCGCTACCTGCACGAAACCTGGCTGCAGGCGCCAAACAATTCCGCAGACTGATGACTTCAAAACAAGGGGAACGACCATGAAGACATTGCTTCTGACACTGACCTCGGCGCTGGCGTTAAGCGCCGCTGCCGCCGCCAATGCCGCCGACTGCAAGATCACCGTCGGCGTCGTCATGGAACTGACCGGCCCTGCCGGCGAATACGGCCAGGCGGGCGCCAAATCCGTCGACATGGCGTTCCGCGACATCAACGAGGCCGGCGGTGTGCGCGGCTGCCAGCTTGCCACCGACACCCGCGACAGCCAGAGCCAGGGCAATGTCGCCGTCGATGCCGCCACCCAACTGGTGCAGGTCGGCAAGGTGCCGGTCGTCATCGGCGGCATCATCTCCTCGGTGTCGATCCCGATCCTGACCTCGGTGACCGCGCCGGCAAAGGTGGTGCAGGTTTCGCCCGCCTCCTCCTCGCCGACGCTGACGGCGCTCGGCCGCGACGGCAAGACCAACGGCATCTTCTTCCGCACCATCACCTCGGATGCGCTGCAGGGGGTGGCCGCTGCGAAATATGCCCTCGACCAGGGTTTCAAGAAGCTCGCCGTCATCCATGTCAACAACGATTTCGGCGTCAACATGGTCAACGAGTTCTCGCGGGCCTACAAGGCGCTGGGCGGCGAGATCGTCTCGGTGACGCCCTATAACGAGAAGCAATCGAGCTACCAGTCGGAAGTCACCAAGGCGATGGAAGGCGAACCCGACGGCCTCTACCTCATCTCCTATCCGGTCGACGGCGCCACCATCGCGCGCGCCTGGATCTCGCAAGGCGGCGTGCAGAAATTCCTGCTCAACGACGGCATGAACAGCAAGGATTTCATCACCGCCGTCGGTGCGGAATATCTCAACGAAGCCTATGGCACCTCGTCCGGCACCAGCCCGACCAAGTCGACCGAATATTTCAACGCCAATTACAAGGCCTTCTCCAACATCGAGCCCTCCAACCCGGCCGCCGACCGCTCCTATGATGCCGGCGCCATCGTCGGTCTCGCCATCGCCGCTGCCGGTTCCGACAAATCCGCCGACATTCGCGAGGCGATCTACAAGGTCGTCGATCCCAAGGGCGAGCCGATCTATGCCGGCAAGGAAGAATTCGCCAAGGCGCTGAAGCTGATCGGCGAAGGTAAGCCGATCCGCTACGAAGGCGTCATCGGCCCGGTCGCCTTCGACAAATACGGCGACATCACCGGCCCCTTCCGCCTGTGGAAGATCAAGGATGGTGAAGTCGTCACCGTCAGCGAGATGAGCGCCGACGATGTCGGCAAGCTCAAGGCCGAGACGGACAAGTGAGGCATGACCATGAAAAACCCCGGATCGGCGATCCGGGGTTTTTTCATGCGCGGAAATAGCCGGCTATGCGTTCCGCCAGCCGAGGCGGGCGATGGCGTAAGGGCGCAGCGTCAGTTGTGGACCGGTGAAGGCGGCCTCGTCGATGCGGTCATGGGCGGCCTCCAGCACGGTGGTTTCGTCGAGTATCGCCAGCGATGCATCGGCAAGACCGAGGGCGGAGAGGTCCACGTCTGATGTCTCGGGGGTAATGTTGGCGAGTAGCAGCACCCGTTCGCCATCGCGACTTTCGCCTGCCAGTGCCAGAATTTCATGCGGACGATCTGAGATCACCTCGCGCCACGTCCAGCCGGCCATCATCGCCAGGGACCGCACCACATGGGCGAGCGGGCGCAAGGCCCCTTCCGGCATCGGCTCGCCCGGGCCGGCGATCAGGCCGAAAGGGCCGGTGACGGCCGAGAGCGTCAGCCGCTCCAGTCCCGCACCCGCGACACGGGCGGCATAACCGAGCGCAAAGGCGGCGCCGAACAGAGCATTGTGGCGCGGATCGCGATGGGCCATGGCAATGCGCCCGCCTTGCGGGTTGTCCATGGTGCGGCTGCCATAGGGGTTCTGGCGCATGGGAATGGTCGAGGGGCCGATGCGATAGGGTTTTTCGCCATAGATCGCCCGCAGCGAGCGGGTGATGAAGGGCAGCGCCTCCAGCGTCTGCATGACGCTGTCATCGTCGGCGGCATGGACGATGGGGTTGGTGGCATGGCTGACAAAGGCCAGCCGCTCCGCCGGCACGCGCTTGCGGTTGATCTCGGTGAAGTAGCTCAACATGCCACCGCCGACAAAGATCGCCGGGAAGGCGGTTTTCGCCGCCGCATAGACATCGTCCAATGCCGGACAATCCGGCCAGGCGCTGCCGGGCGGCGTCGATTGCCGGTCGACGGAGGGCGAGACCAGCACGGCGTCGAGCGGCAGGCCGGCCTCATGGGCGAAGGCCGCGATCTCCTCCATCTCCTCGCCGAGCGGGCGCTGGCAGGGCACGGCGATTTCCATGGTCAGGCAACCGCGATAGTGATGACTGAGCGCCGCGAAGGCCTCGATGGTGCCGCGCCCATGGCCGGCATCGGGATCGAAATGCAGCAGCAATTCCTGTGCGCCGAAATCGCCGACGTCTTCCAGCGCCGCCAAGGTTGCCGCCGCCTCATCCGGCGACACCGCAAGGCCGATGGACGGCAGGTTGCCGGCGCCCTCGCCCCAGCGCAGCGCCACCGGGCCGGTATCCGCGCTTTGCATCGCCTGCGATTCATCGCGGGCATCGCGGATAGTCAGTGTGATTTTTTGCGTGACCGTCTCCCCCGCACCGATGCGATAGGGCCAGGGCAGCGCCAGGGGCCGCACATAGGTCTTGTAGGAGGCATCCGACCAATTGCGCTGGTCCTCCATCTCGAAAGTATCGCCTTCCATGCGGCATTCGGCGGTGACGCCGGGCAGGACGGCATGGGTGATCGCGCGCATATCCTTAAAAGGTTGCCATGGCTCGATATGGTCAGGCAGATGCGTCTCCTCGACGGTGCCGTCGACATGCTCGACGGTGACCGGTGAACCGGCAAGACCGACGATGGGATGCAGGATGCAGAAGCCGCAGCGGTTGGTTTCGAACCCGGTCGTGGTCTCGGCGCTCGCCTCGAAGGTCAGCGTTTCAGGCGTGCCGGTGATCGTTGCGGCAATAATGAGTTCGGTATCATCAGTCCCGGCGCAGCGGGAACGATAGCGCACGATGAATCTTTCCGGCTCTTGCTCGACCGTGAGGTCGGACAGCGCCGGATCGTAGGTACCCCAATCGCGGTCGCGCACCAGGAAAGAGATGGCGCGCAGCACCTCGATGCCGTCATAGGCGATGCGGCGCAGGGCGCCACCGGAAAATTTCGCCGTCAACCGGCCGGCCTTCAACTCGGTCGGGGCGGGTTCGACTTGCGTCGTGCCGTAGAGCAGAAAGGCGCGGTCGGCGGAAATCGTCATCTGAGCAGCCCTCCGATATCGACCGGCTGGCCGGAGGCAGCGCTTGCATAGGCCGCTTCGACCAGCGCAAAGGTTTTCAGATTGTCGGCGCCCGAGGTCGAGGTCTCGACCCCGGCTTTTAGGGCATCGGCCCAATGCTGCTGGATGGCGAAAACGCTTTCCTGGATATTGTGCCAAGGCCGCGAGGCCCAAGTGAGCAGCGCTGGCGAGACATCGGTGACATCGATGCCCGAGGCATTGGTGATCGTCAGGCGATAGCCCTGCGACAGGCGCAGCGATCCCTCGCTGCCGTCGAGTTCGATCAGGGTTTCCGGGAAAGGCTCGACCGCCTGTTTCGTCGCATAGCTGACGTCGACGATGGAGGTGGCGCCGTTTTCATGATCCATCAGGATCGTGGCGACGTCCTCGCCCTTGATATCAGGGTTGACCCGTTTCGTGCGCGCCGTCAGCGACGTCACGTCGCCAAGGATGAAGCGGGCGATATCCAGCGTGTGGATGCCCAGATCCTCGATGATGAAGCGCGAGCCTTCCGCCAGATAGGGCTGGGCGGCGAAAACGTCGAAGCCGGAGCGGAAGGAGAAGCGGCCCCAGAAGGGTTTTCCGATGGCCCCCGCCTCCAGCGCCTTGCGCACCGCCTGGATCGGCGTCTGCCAGCGGAAATTTTCATGGATCATCAGGGGGATGCCGGCATCGCGGCAGGCTCCCACCATGGCCTTGGCGTCATCCAGCGTCGGCGCGAAAGGTTTCTGGCAGATCGCCGGGATTTTGTGGGCCGCGGCCATTTCGACCAGCACCCGGTGGCTTTGCACCGTGGTGGCGATGTCGACGAAATCGAAGCCGCCATCGGCAAACATTTGGGCGGCATCGGTATAGCGCCTGACGATGCCGAACTGATCGCCGACGATCTTCAGCCGTTCGGGATCGCGGTCGCAGAGCGCGACGATCCCGGCGCCGTCCACATCCTTCCAGCCATGCATCTGATTGACGGCGAAGAAACCGCAGCCGATCAGGGCCCCGTTCAACTCTGCCATGTCCATCAACCCTGCTTTGCCATCTGCATCAGGGTAACGCGCGCCTGCAGTTTTCGTTGCGCCTGATCGACCACCACCGCGATGATGATGACGAGGCCCTTGATGACCATCTGCCAGAAGGATGACACGCCCATCATGACAAGGCCATCGGAAAGAATGCCGATGACGAAGGCGCCGACGATGGTGCCGCCGATCGTGCCGCGCCCGCCCGACATCGAGGTGCCGCCGAGAACGGCTGCGGCGATGGCATTGAGTTCGAGATTGGTGCCGGTCGCCGGATGCGCGGCCATCAGCTCGGAGGAGATGACGAGGCCGACAAGGGCGGCACAGAAGCCGGAGAACATGTAGACGAACATTTTCACCCGGTCGACGCGGATGCCGGACATGCGCGCGGCGCGCTCATTGCCGCCGACGGCGAAGATATGCCGTCCCAGCGGCACGAAGCGGGCGAAATAGGCAGCCCCCAGCGCCACGACGATCAGCATCCACACCGAGACCGGCAGGCCGAGCCATGTCCCGGATCCGAAGATCGCATAGCCGGTATTGCCGAGGTCTTCGCGGCCAACGAGATTGGGCAGCGTCTGGCCATCCGAATAGAGCAGCGCCATGCCGCGCGCCACATACAGCGTGCCGAGCGTGGCGATGAAGGGGGCGACATTCAGCCGGGTGATCAACAACCCGTTGAGGATGCCGATGACAATGCCGACGATGGCGACGATGACGGCGACTTCGAGGATGTTGAAATAGACGGTATAGCCCATCGGCAGGTCGATGCCGTGCAGGATGAGGCCGCCGGCGATCATACCGCACAACCCGACGATGGAGCCGACCGAGAGATCGATGCCGCCGGTGACGATGACGAAGGTCATGCCGATTGCCAGGAAGGCATTCTGCGTCGCGTGTTTCGACATCAGGATCATGTTCGCGGTCGAGAGGAAATTCGGTGCGAAGATCGAGAAGAAGACGACGACCGCAAACAGCGCGATGAAGGTGCGCAGTTTCATCAGGGTCAGCAACAGGGAGCCGCCGGTGGCGGGGCCGGCAGCGGCCGTCTGGGTGGCGCTGGTCATCACGCATGCATCCTTCTGGTCTTGTGTCCCTCGGCGGAGGCGGCCACGATGGCTTCCTCGGTGGCCTCAGTGCGGTCCATGACCGCGATCAGGCGGCCATTGCTCATCACGGCGATGCGATCCGACAGCGCCATGACCTCTTCGAGGTCGGAGGTGGAAAACAATATGGCGAGACCTTCGCCGGCCAATCGCCGCATGGTGCGGAACACATCCGCCTTGGCGCCGACATCGATGCCGCGGCTCGGCTCGTCCATCAAAAGCACTTTCGGGCCGGTCATCAGCGCCTTGCCGATCACCACCTTCTGCTGGTTGCCGCCGGACATCGAGGTGACCTCGAAATCCGGGTTGCGCGCCTTGATCGACAGGTTGCGGATCGCCTCGGCAATGGCGCTACGTTCGCGTTTCGGCTCGATATGGAAGCCGAATTTCACGAACTGGCCGAGGCTGGCGAGCGACAGGTTTTCGGCAATCGACAGGCATTGCACCAGCCCCTCGCGCTGCCGGTCCTCGGGGATCAGCGCGATGCCGCGCGCGATGCGGCCGGTGGTGTCGCGCTCCTGCAATTCGCGGCCATCGACAAAGACCTTGCCGGAATAATGGCCATGGCGGCCCATGATGCATTCGAACAGCTCGCTGCGGCCGGCGCCCATCAGCCCGTAAATGCCGAGGATCTCGCCCTTGCGCACCGACAGCGACACATGGTCGACGGCATAGCCGCCCTGAGCGCGCGGCAGCGCGATGTCTTCGAGGCGGATGACCTCTTCGCCGAGCGCATGGTCCACCTCCTTGGCGAAATCCTTGGCGTCGGAGCCGATCATCGAGCGGACGATCCAGCGTGTGTCGATATCCCTGACCAGCGCATGGCCAGTGATCTGGCCGTCCTTGAGCACGGTGATGTAATCGCCGATGCGCATCAGCTCTTCGAGGCGATGCGAGATATAGACGATGGCGACGCCTTGCGCCTTCAGCTCGGCGATGACCCGGAAGAGCACGTCGACTTCGGCCGCCGACAGCGCCGAGGTCGGCTCGTCCATGATCAGGATGCGGGTGTTGAGCGACACGGCGCGGGCGATCTCGACCAGTTGCTGCTGGCCGATAGGCAGATCCTCGACCAGCGTATCGGCGGTGATGCCGGCTTCGAGGCGATCGAGGAATTCATTGGCCTTTTCGACCTGCGCCCTGTGGTCGATGCCAAACAGCCCGCGCGTCAGCTCGCGGGTCGCAAATATGTTTTCGGCAACCGTCATATTGCCGAACAGGTTCAGCTCCTGGAAGACGATGCCGATGCCGTGGCGCACGGCATCACCAGGCGAATCGAGATGGATGCGTTCGCCCTCCATCCAGATTTCGCCGAGTGTGGGACGCTCGACGCCGGCGATGATGCGCATCATCGTCGACTTGCCGGCGCCGTTTTCGCCGACGAGCACGTTGACCGCGCCGCGCCGCAGTTTCAGATCGGCCTTCTTCAGCGCGACGATGCCGGAATAGGCCTTGGTGATATCGCGCAGTTCGAGGATGACGTCGTCGCTGTCGCTCATCGTCAGCCTCCGACCGTGATCGTGACCGGCACGAATTGCGGCAATTGCCCCGCCGCCGGCAACGGATAGGCGCCGAGCGCCTCGACCTCTCTGCCGACAAGCCCGTCGCGCGGCAGCTTTTCGAGAGAGAGCGTGTTGATGCGGGTGTTGAACGCCTTGCCGTATTGCGCCCATTCGATCTGGTTCTTGAATTCGTTGAAATTCACGAAGTCGAGCACGTCGCGGATGGCCGTACCACGGATCGCCGGGCCGATGGCGACGCGCACATCCGCCTTGCCGTCGCCGTCGACATCGACGTCGACGGAACCCGCGCGCGACTTGGTCTCGGCGGAGGTGATTTTACCCTTGACGGTGGCGGCGAAGGTCCAGGGGGCATTGCCCTGCTTTTCCTTGTGGCCGTATTTCTGGGCGGCGGCATCGAGATTGCCGGAGACCAGCGCCGAGACCTCCTGGAAGGAGCCGGCCCGCCCCTTGAGATAAGGAACGACCTTGGCGTCCCAGATATCGGCAACCAGCTTGTCGGGATCGAAGGCGCCGGCGGCGGCTTCGGCCTGCTGGTCGGCGGTCTTGACGAATTTACAGCCGCTCATCGCCAAGGCACAGGCGACAAGGACGGCGGCGGCGCGCATCTGCGGCAGCGGCAGCGACATAGGATTATCCCCGGAAACGGCAGCGGGGCGCGGAGCCGGCCAGAACCGTTCCGCGCCCGTCAGGCTTGGGAGGGCTTATTCGGTCAGCGCGAAGGTTTCGAGCTTCTTGGCGTTGTCGGCGGTGATCAGCACGCAGTCCATGAGCTGCTTTTCCTCGACCGGCTTCTTGCCGGTGGTGATGAAATCATGGGCCTGCTGCACGGCAAGCTGCGCCTGGGCATAGGCCGGCTGCATCACCGTCGCCTTGATGCCGCCCGACTGGATCGAGTCGCGCACGTCGTTGGAGCCGTCGAAGCCGACGACGATGACATCCTTGCGGCCGGCGGCCTGCAGCGCGGCAATCGCGCCCATGGCCATGGTGTCGTTGCCGGCGATGACGCCCTGGATATCCGGATTGGCCTGCAGGATGGTTTCCATCTTGGAATAGCCTTCCGTCTGGCTCCAGTTGGCCGATTGCTGGGCGACCATCTTCATCTCGGGATATTCGTCGATGACGTCGTGATACCCCTTGGAGCGGATGCCGGCATTGAGATCGGCCTCGCGGCCGAGCAGCTCGACATATTTGCCCTTCTCACCCATCTGCTTGACGAATTCTTCCGCGCCGAGCTGGGCGCCCTGATAGTTGTTGGAGACGATCTGCGAGACGGCGATGCCGGTCGCATTGATCTCGCGGTCGATCAGGAAGGAGGGAACGCCGGCATCCTTGGCCTTCTGCACGGCGGCAATCGAGGCTTCCGAGCCGGCATTGTCGAGGATGATCGCCTTGGCGCCGCGACCGATGGCGGTGTCGATGAGCTGCGACTGCTTGTTGGCGTCGTCGTCATGGACGAGAACCAGCGTCTCGTAACCCAGCTCCTTCGCCTTCTTCTCGGCGCCGACCGCTTCGGCCTTGAAGAAGGGATTGTCGTGCGAGGGCGTGATGATGGCGATCAGGTCGGCGGCAAAGGCCGGCATGGCGGTGCCCATGGCGAGCGTCGCCGCGAGTGCGGCCAAGGTCAGTCTGCGTGTGATTTTCATGATATCCTCCCGATAGAAAAATCGACCGCCCCGCTCCCCGCAAGGCAGATGACATGGCCGGAGGAGGAATTCCCCCGGCAAGACAATGCTGGTTAAGAAAAGGCCGGCATCAGGTGATGCGGCGGATGCTCTCGGCGATTTCCTGCGGCTCGAAGACCCTCTTCCAGTCATCGCGCATCAGGGCGGGAATGCCGAATTCGATGGCCTTGTTGCAGGCATCGGAAAAGACGCCCGGCACTTCCTCGAAAATCACCGCGCCGAGCACGTTCATGTGGCCGAGCAGGAAATCGCGGGCGGCTTCCTTCGGCACGCCGCGCGCGACGCATTCGTCCATCGCCTGGCGCATGACGACCAGCAGCGAGGCGCAGACGGTTTCGGAGAGACCCGGCTCCAGCATCGCCATCTGCTCGACGGAAACGCGGTGCGAACGCATGACCGGCGCCCAGATGATTTTGGCGATCTCTTCGCCGAGGCCATAGGCCTCTTCCGGCCCCTGCATCAACGCGGAAACAATATGCTGCCTGGCAAACAACCCGCCGAAATGGTCCTTCTTCGCCTGCATCTCGGTCTCGTCGTTGAAGATCGGCGGATGGCAGGGATGGGTGACGAAATAGGTGAGATCGGCACGTTGCGGCAAATGGCCGGCAAAGGGGGCGGCGGCATCGAGCGCCACGACCATGGTGCCGGGCGCCAGCCTGTCGACGATCCCGGCGGCGACCTTGCCGATTGCAGTATCCGGGACGGCGAGGATGACGACATCAGCGCCATCCAGCGCCCGGTCGACCGGCACGCAATCGAGGCCGAGCTCATCCTGAAGCCGCGCCTTGCCGGCCTCGCTGACTTCCACATGGCGCACGTCGAAACGCGAACCCTTGAGATTCTTGGCGAGCCGGTAGCCCATCTTGCCGCCGGCGCCGAACAACGCGATCGAAGTCATGTTTCCCCACCTGAATGCTATGTTGAGGGCGACTATAGCCAACTGGTATAATGAGTCAATCAGCATATCACTTGCTGTCGAAAATTTTTCAAGCCGCCGCCAGCCCGTCGCGAATCTGGGCGAAATAGCCATCGGCGCCGACCTGGCCGCCCTTGAGGGCGATCTGCAGGCCGTTGGTGGCGGCATTGGCCCCATGGGCGGTGCAGAGCGGCGAGCCGGGCGTCTGCGGCAGCGGCAGCAGCGTGGTCAGGGCCTGCACGTCGAGTTGGCGCAGGGCATGGCTGGAGGTATCGCCGCCGGCAATGACGGCGCGCGTCAGCCGCGCTTCGGCCACCAGCCGATGCAGCACGGCGCCCAGCATGTTTCCGAGGCGATGGCGGCTGCCGGCGATGCGGTCGATCTCGCCGCCACGGTCGGCCGAAGGGCCAAGCGCGGTGTAGAGGATCGGGCTTAACCCGCGTCCCAGAACCTCAAGTCCGGCGGCGATGGCCGCTTCCATGGCCCGCTCGCCCTCCTCGCCGAGCAGGCTGAGCGGATCGACGGCGATGGCCTCGAAACCCTCGGCTATTGCGGTGCGGATCTGACGTTCGGTGGTCGGCGAGACGCTGCCGGAAACGACGGCGATGCGCTCCGCCTTGCCGGGGTTCGGGAAACTGGCGGTGCCGGGCACCAGGCCCTGCTCTTTCCATGCGGATAGCAAGGCATATTCGACGCCGGAGGAGCCGGCGACGAACCAGCCCTGCGGCGGCGTCAGCCGCCACAGCGCCCGGCCGGCCTGCGCCTGCGACGAAAAACTGTCGACATCGAACAGCAGCATCCCGTCCGCATCGGCAGCGAGTCTGTCGATACGGGCATCGGCATCGGTCAGACCAAGGGTGGCGAGATCGACGAGACCGGTGGAAAGCAGCGTTTGCCCGGAGAGATGCCGGCGCAAGTCCGCCTCATGCATCGGCGTCACCGGATGCCGGCTCATCACCGGATGGCGGTCGATGCGATAGACCTCGCCCTGATAGGCGGCGAAGAGATGGCCGAAGGCGGTATAACGCTTCAACTGCGGCGCGCCGACGATCAACGGCACGTAGGGCTGGTGAAACAGCGCCTTGCCGATTTCCACCGCCGTGCCGATATTGCCGACTTCGGGGCTGGAATCGAAGGTCGAGCAGACCTTGTAATGGCAGATCGCCGCACCCCGCGCCTTCAACCAGGCAAGGGCCGGCGTCAGCTTTTCCTGCATCCACTCAGGCGTTTCGCTGCGGCTGGTGCCGGCAAGTCCAAGCGCCCGCACATGCGAAAAGCGCTGCAGCAGCGCCTCGTCGGGAATATCGAGGAAGAGCACCGTCTCGACACCGTTCGAGGCCAGCGCCTCCATGACATCGGTGGAGCCGGTGAAATCGTCGCCGTAATAGCTGAGGAGCAGGGAGCCGGTCATGTCATTCTCCCTTGCCGCCGAATTTTTGGAGCGAGGCGGCGAGTTCGGGATGATCCTTCGCATAGGTTTCCAGCGGGATATCGGCGACGGTCGCCTCCCAGGCCTGCGTCACCGCGCGCACGCCGGCCGCCGGCCCGCCCGGATGGCTGACGATGCCGCCGCCGCAGAGATAGAGCAGATCGGTGGTGCGGCCGGTGCGGCGATATGTTTCCGGTGCCTGCCCGCCCCACTGTCCGGAGCCGGCGACCGGCAAGGCGCAATCGCTGTCGTCGAACAGCGGCGTCGTCACCGCCTCGAAGGAACGGACAAAACTGTCGTCCGGCTCCCAGTATTTGACGCCGATGCCGTTGATCTGGAACTGGTCGACGCCGAGCAGGCGCCAGAACTGCTGCCAGACGCGGAAATCGAAACCGATGCCGGGATGGCGGGTCAGCACGTCCCAGCCGTTGCGATGCGCATGCAGCACGAGGCCGGAGCGCTTGCGCAAAAAGGCCATCGCCCCCATGCCGATCGAATTGATGTTGATGACGGCGCAATTGCCGCCGGCCTGCAGCACCAGATCGTGGTTTCGCATCATCTCGTCGGGATCGGTGTGGGAAATGCCGAAGGCATACATCACCTTCTTGCCGGTCTTCTGCTCATGGTCGAGAATTTTCGGCATGATCGCCGCCACCCGCTCCTTGAGCGGCGAATAGGCCGGGCTCATCAGCTTCTCGTCGTCCTTGATGAAATCGACGCCGGAGGAAATCAGTTCGCCGACCAATTCCGCCGTCTCATGCGGGCGCAGGCCGAGCGCAGGCTTGACGATGGTGCCGATGATCGGCCGCCCGTCGACGCCGGTCAGCCGGCGGCTGCCGGCAAGGCCGAATTGCGGCCCGGGATAGACGCCGCGAAATTCTTCCGGCAGCTTGAGATCGACGACCCGCAGGCCGGTAAAACCCTTGATCGAGAAAATGCCGCCGATGGCGATGGTCATCAGCGCCGAAAGATCGGTGCCGACCGCTTCCAGCGGAAAGCCGATCTCGACCTCGGCGCGGCGGATCGGCCCCCTCCCGTCCCATTCCGGCCAGGAGGGGCGTTCGGCATCGGCCAGCGGTCGGATCGACAAAACGCGGGCGGCGACACGCTGCTTCAGCTCCGGCGTTTCGCCCGGAACCGCGACAAAGGTGCCCGTCGATTGATCGCTGGCGATCTTCTCCGCCATGGCTTCGATGCTGCCCGCCGTCTCGATCCGGTAGGTGACGATGATCATCGCGGCTTCTCCTCCTGCCATCTGGCGTCGTCTCGGCAACTGGTATAATGAGTATTCCAACAATGCAAGGGACGATATCGAGACTTTTCAAGCTGCCAAAACACGCCTAAAGCGCGTCGCGATCTTTCAGATTCGCTCCTCGCGCTTTAGATCTTTGTTTTTCGCATGTCGTTCTCGCAAAACCGCTGCACACTTTTGCGCGACATGCTCTATTCGATAAGACCAGCCCCACCGGAATTCTGCCCATGCGATCCGAACCCATCCCCCGCCGCAAACTCTCCGACGAGGTGTTCGACCGCCTCGAACGCATGATCTCCTCAGGCGAGCTGACGCCCGGCGACGACATGCCTTCCGAGCGCGAGCTGATGGACCGCTTCAAGGTCGGCCGCCCGGCGATCCGCGAGGCGATGCAGGCGCTGGAGCGCATGGGGCTGGTGGCGATCTCGCATGGCGAGCGCGCCAAGGTTCTGGAGCTGACCGCCAAATCCCTGTTCCGGCAGATGGACCTGACCGCAAAGATCATGCTCGCCAAATCGGCCGATACGCTGGAGCACCTGAAAAGCGCGCGCATCTTCTTCGAGCGCGGCATGGCCCGCGAGGCGGCGCAAAAAGCCTCCGCAGAGGATATCGCCGCCTTGCACGCCATCCTCGACCGCCAGCGCGCCTCGCTCGGCGATGCCGAAGCCTTCATCGCCGCCGACATGGCTTTTCACGCCCGAATTGCGGAGATCTCGGGCAATCCGATCTTCGCGGCGGTCAGCGAATCCATGCTCGCCTGGCTGCAGGAATACCATACCGACATGCTGATCTGGACCGGAAAGGAGCGGTTTACGCTGGCCGAACATGAGGAGATCGTCGACCGCCTTGCCGCCGGCGACGCAGACGGCGCCGAGCAGGCGATGCTCAAGCATCTGGAACGCTCGCGCGCCCTCTATACGCTGCCGCGCGGCGACGACGCCTGAACGGCGCTTCGCGTTTCCTTCGGGGTGAAAAGGCTCTATAGACAGTTCGAACGCCTGCCCCGGAGAAAATCATGGCCGCTACCATCCGTATCCATGTCGGCGATATCGCCGATGCCGATGCCGCCCGCTATACCGGAGCCGTCGCCATCGATACGGAAACGCTGGGGCTGGTGCCGCGCCGCGACCGGCTCTGCCTGGTGCAGCTTTCCTGCGGCGACGGCTCGGCCGACATCATCCGGATCGCCGCCGGCCAGACGCAGGCGCCCAATCTCACCGCCCTCATCGCCGATCCCAGCAAGCAGAAGATCTTCCATTACGGCCGCTTCGACATCGCCGTGCTGTTCCACACCTTCGGGGTGACGACGACGCCGGTGTTCTGCACCAAGATCGCCTCGCGGCTGGTGCGCACCTATACCGACCGGCATGGCCTCAAGGACAATCTCAAGGAAATGCTGGAAGTCGACATCTCCAAGGCGCAGCAATCCTCGGATTGGGCGACTGAGACCCTGTCGCAGGCCCAGCTCGACTACGCGGCCTCCGACGTGCTCTACCTGCATGCGCTGCGTGACCGGCTGATCGATCGGCTGAAACGCGACGGGCGCATGGAGCTTGCCGAAAGCTGTTTCGAATTCCTGCCGACCCGCGCCAAGCTCGACCTGCTCGGCTGGGACGAGACCGACATTTTCGCGCACAGCTAGTCCGGCCTTTCCCTGGCACAACCTTAAGGCCAAATTTACCAGTTTCGCCATAAATTTCCGGGAAATCGCAACGTTTTTCCGGGAGTCCGCCCATGCTCTTGCCGACGGAGCAAGCCGCCAGCACCTACCTGACAGACTTCATGCGCGGCTTCGTGCGCGATATCGAGGAGCGACAGCAGGAGGAGCGCAAGAAGGCCGAGGGCAAACGCGAGGACAAGCAGCAGGAAGCGCTCAAGGCGCAGATCCGCCCCGACGAATCGGCCGCTGCCGCCAATGCCAAGATTAACGCCCATTTCTTCGGCGCCCTCAAGCGCGACGAAAATCCGATGGCGACGCTGATTTCCAATTTTGCCGATGCGCTCGGTCTCGCCCAAGGAAGCGACGAATCGGCCGGCGATTTCGCCGACCGGCTGGCGACCGCCGTCGCCTTCACCCGGCTGGTGTCGCGCGAATATGCCGACGGCCAAGCCATCCCCGTGACGCTGAAGACCTTCGGCGCCAGCGCCGATTCGGTGAAGTCGATCATGAAGGGCGAGACCTCGGACAAGGATGATCCGAAGGCGCGGCTGGCCGCCCGCATCGGGCTCGATGCCGGCGTCGATCCTGAATCCGGGGATTTTTCCGGCCAAATGGAAAAGGCGCTGACGGATGCGCGCGGAAAGCTGCCGAAGACGGTCGAGGAGGTCGAGGAGAAATCCGGCCTGCGCAAGCTCGGCCTCACCGCCGAGGAACTGATCGAGGCGATCCGCCGCCCCTGGGGCGACACGGCGCGCAAGGTCCAGGCCGCGCTCGACGCGCAGGCCAGCGACGAGCGGACGCTGACCAAGGACGTCGCCAAGGTCATCCAGCGACTCGAGGACATTGCCGACCCGAAGACGTCATCCGAGCTGAAGGCCGAGCGTAGCCGGGACGATCCGACCCGGGTCGAGGATGCCGAGACCCGCGCCGAGCGCGAGAAGGACATTCAGGTTCGCGAGAGCCAGGAGAAGGTCGAGGACGTCAAGAAACGCCAGGACGCCATCGGCGAGCAGATCCGCGGTGACGGCGATCCCGCCAAAAACGGCGAGGGCGCACCCGGCAGCGGCGGTATCGAGGCGACCGAGGTCATCCAGGTTCTGGCTGCCAGCGCCGAGGCCTCGCAGACCGCCGCGGCGGCAAAATCCGCCACCGCCACCAAGTCGGAAAGTCCGGTGGATGACGGCGACCCAACTGTGATGAGCCGCGAAGAACAGATCTATCTCGTCGAAAACCATTCGCCGGAAGCCGCAGCCGAGGCGCAGCAGCAGGCCAGAAACGACATTCTGCAGGTGAATGTCGATGATATCGGTCTCTATCGCCTGATCGGCAAGGACAAGAAATCGGCATGATTTTCCAGGGGGCGGACTTATGGATCCGTTAACCAATCTGGCATGAAATGGCGCCGGCCCGGACGAAAGGCATTCCGCATCGCCTCGCTCTTCCGGTCCCGCGTAGCGTAAAGCGTATCTGGGTAGGAGTTGGAATGGGAAATGTATTCCCGCAGGACGGCGTCGAATCCGGTCTTCCGGCCTCGGCACTGGATTTCCTGAATGCGGATGCCGGCAGCTTGCCGGATGATTTCGATGACGCCTTTTCCGCCGAAGACGACGGGTTCGGCATGGAACTTCAGGCCATGGCCGCCGGCGGCAACCGCCAGCCCGCCAAGAGCGTGAAAGGCAATTGGCTCGACGCCTTCCAGCGCGAGAACATGGACGATCACACTGCCGAAACCGGCTATGTGACCGCCGTCAATTCCGACGAAACCGGCCTTTATCGCCTGTTTCGCAACCTGTCGCCGTAAGCGGCGGGGTTTCATCAAAGGGCGCTGCTTCCACGCCAAAGCGAGGCAGCGCCTGCCTTTTTACAGGCCCGCCCCTTGCGCGCGGGCTTTCACCTCGTCGAAACTCCAGTCGCGCAGCAGCTTGCCGTTTTCCCAGACGGGAGCGAGATGGTTGTGGCGGCCGCCCACTTCCTCCAGGCTGACGCCGACGAGTTCGCCGAACTGCTCGACCACAGCGACGCGGCCGTTGCGGGAGGCCTTTTCGCGCATGGTCGCCGGGCGCTTGGCAATGCCGTGCCAGACGCCGTCCGCATCCTCGCAGGCATTGGCCTTCATGGTGAAGGAATAGCTGTCGCGCGTCACCTTCTGAAGGAGGCCAGAGCCCATGCCGAAGCGGATATTCTCGGCGGAAAAGCCCATGCCTTCGAGGCGGCCGAGGATCATCGCGATGTCCTGGCCCGAGGCGCCGTCGCCTTGCAACACCTCGACCGGCGCATCGATCACCTTGTAGCCCTTGCCGTTCAACCGCGTGCCGAAGGCATAGGCAAGCTGGTTGACGGCCTGCATCGGCGTATCCACGGGATCGCCGCTGTCGGGGCGGACGATGAGCCGGCCGGACAAGCCCTGCACCCGGTCCTTCAGCGCCTTGCCCCAGATTTCGCTGACCGCGTTGGCGATATCATAGCTGTCGGAGACCACCGAAAAGGTCTCGTCGCCGAAGGCGTCGAGCATGTGCTCATAGGCCTGGGTCTCGCGCTGCGGTCCCCAGGCGGTGACGGTGGAATGCTCGGCGCCGGGATAGGAGGTGCCGGCCATCGGCGCGCCGTAGAAGCGGCGGGCGTGCAGGATGCCGGAGAGCGTGTCGGTCAGCGAGAAATAGAGAAGATGCGCAGCGCCGCCGAGCCCGGCCTGCTCGGCGGACGTCGCCGCGCGGGCGCCAAAATCATGCAGCCGCGTTGGCAACACCTCTGCGGGCGCATCGCAGGTTTTTTCCAGCGCCTGCAGCAGCATGTCGCTGAGCCGCCGCGCATGGCTCGCCACCGTCGCCGGATACCACACGGCGCGCAGCAGCGCGGTTTCCACATAGGTCGTCAGCCAGGCGAAATCCGGATCGGTGTTGACCACCTGGATCAATGGCACGCCGCGACGCACCACCTGCCCCTCCGGCAACGCCTCGATGCGCAGCGGCAGAAAACCGCCATGGCGATCGACGATATCGAGCCAGCCCTGCCGGTTGAACGGCACGCCATGCAGGGCGGAGACTTCGGCCGCCTCCATGATATCCGCCTTGGTCACCGCGCGGGCGAGGTAATCCTTCAGAAACATCTGCAGGCCGAAGAACACCACTTCCGGGCGCTGCGACATGCCACGCGCCTCGACATAGGCCGAGATCGACCGCACCCCCGGCGGATATTGCAGAAAATGGCTGAGCTTGTAGCTGTCGACGTTGAGGATCGGATTGCTGTGAGGCATTGGACGATATCCCGGTTTTCAATCGGGAGGCTTTGCGCACCGGGCAACCGCCCGACCTCCCCCCGACGGTTAGTATTTTATTAACCAACGAATGTTAAATTAATCGTTAATTGAAGCATTCATCGGTGCCATGAGGCGCCACGCAAGCTCAGGCATGCCGCAATCGGCATGCGCAGGATGGGACCGAGGGCCGAAAATGGCGCGGTCCCTGCGACGGAATGCGACGGGCCGCATGAGCGGCCCTCTGTTGGACCTGTTTCAACCGCCATCCGCCAGACATCAAAGGGGTTCGCTGATGCTGCCTCCGCTTCGCTCGTCGTCGGGATCGACGTCGTCATACCAGAATCAATCGCCACTGAACGGCTCCGGCCCTTCGGTGGCGGAAGCCGCCTACAAGGTGCATTTCGCCGACTGGAAGGGGGATTCCAATTCCAGCTCCGCCGGCAAGCTCAACGTGCTGCTGCTCGCCGGGCGCGAGCGCATCGCCGATCATCTCGCCATGCTCGCCGATGCCGTCGGGCGCGCCATCGATCTGCCGCGCCGGGAAAACGAGGGCAATGGCGACTACGTCGTCCGCCTGGCCGAGGCTCTGGCGAAAATGACGCCGCGCCAGCGCACCGATGTCGAGCGCCAGCTCAATCTCATCGTGCAGGGGCTGAAGCTGCGCTTTCTGTTCGAGGCTTTCGGCAACCCGACCGGGCCGCAGGCGGCGCGCATCGTCGCCTATCTGGAAACGGCCCGCTACAAGGACCGCGATCCCGTCGCCCGCTCGGTGGTCACCTCCTACCGCCAGAATGGCGGCCCGGACGCCGGATCGGCCGAACACATCCCTGCCGCAGCACCTTCTCATGGCGAAACCGCCGGAACACCGGCCGCCCAGGCCGCCGGCAAGTCGCAAGCGGTCCTGACAACGCCGCAAACCGCCGCGGCGCCAGCGCCGATGACGGCCGACGGCGCCGAGATCGCTGAGGCCCAGGCGCCTTCCAGCGGCGCCGAGACACCGGAGAACGTCGTTTCGACACCGGAATTTTCCGCACTCGAACCCGACAACGGCATCGACGCCCGCAGCCTGCAGGCACTGCTGCGCCGCGCCTTCGAAGGCGGCGAAAGCGGCGATTCGACCATCGAGGCCAGGGCGACCGCCGCGCTTCTCGCCACCGCCGAAGAGCGCGTGGCCGCCGAGATTGCCGGCGGTATCGAAGCCCTGATCGAGGAACCCGTCGAATTCGACCTCGACCCCCGCTTCCAGTTGCAAACGCCGGCCGAAGCGCCGCCGGCCGCCGAATCACCCCCCCTGCCTCGCGCCGGGATGCGCGAGGCGCTGCCGCCCCGCCCGGCCGAGACCATGGCGACGCATGACGATGTCGCGGATGCGCCGCAGGCGGGCGAACACGGACGCGATGCCGCCATCCTTTCGCCGCGCGCCACGGCCCTGCTCGCGCGGCCAGCCGGCCATGAACACGAGGACTACCAGCCGACGCTCCTCGCCCTGAAGGGCTGGACCGAGGCGGATTTCGATGCCCGCGATCTGACGACGGCCTACGACATCATCGCTGAGGACGGCGAGGAAGCGCAGGCGATGATCGCCGCCGGCACGGAAATCGAGGAGATGGCGACGGCGCAAGCCGTCGACGCGGAGCCGGCGATCGACCTGCCGGAGCCGATGCTGGACGATGCCGATCCGATCTACGATCCGCGCAGCGCCGCCGGCCTGAGCAGCGAGGCCACCGAAGACGCCGCACCTGCGCGCCTGCCGCCTGCACCGGAAAAACCGCCCGCCGAATCGGCCGCCGCCAAGGTCGTGCCGGTCGCGGTCGAGCGCCAGGTGCTGGCGCAGTTGCAGCCGACCGGGCGCGAAACCCCGTTGTTCGCCATCGCTCCCTTCTCGCCGCTGGCCGACGTCCTCTCCTATGAGGACGAGAAGGAAGCCGAGGAACGCCGTTTTCATGAGGACGAAGCCGAGGGCGACGATGCCGCCGCCGATCAGGACGGCGACGACGAGGACGACAAGGAGCGCCCCCGCCCCTCCTTCGCCGAATTTGCCGCCGAGGATGACGGCGATCAAAGCGAACGGGCCTACGGGCTTTACCAGCGCATGGCAGGCTGGGCCTGAGCGGCCAGAATCCGTTCAACAAAAAACCCGCCGCGATGTCTCGCGGCGGGTTTTTTAATCTGAAATCTTGCGGATCGCCGGAGAAAGCCCCGGCGATCCGTCGAAAGATTATTCGGCGTTGCGGTTCTTCAGAGCCGCGCCGAGGATGTCGCCGAGCGAAGCACCCGAGTCGGACGAACCGAACTGGGCAACGGCTTCCTTCTCTTCGGCGATTTCCAGCGCCTTGATCGACAGCATGATCTTGCGGTCTTTCTTGGAGAAGTTGGTCACGCGGGCATCGACCGTCTGGCCGACCGAGAAACGCTCCGGACGCTGTTCGTCACGGTCGCGCGACAGGTCTGCGCGGCGGATGAACGAGGTGATGTCTTCGTGGTTGACGAGACGAACCTCGATGCCACCGTCGTTGACGGCGATGACTTCGGCCGAGACGACGGCGTTCTTGCGCAGTTCGCCGGATGCGGCGGCTTCGCCGACGGCATCCTTGCCGAGCTGCTTGATGCCGAGCGAGATGCGCTCCTTGTCGACATCGACGTCGAGAACGACGGCCTTGACGACATCACCCTTGTTGAACTCTTCGATGACCTGCTCGCCCGGACGGTTCCAGTCGAGGTCGGAGAGGTGAACCATGCCGTCCACGTCGCCGTCGAGGCCGATGAACAGGCCGAATTCGGTCTTGTTCTTGACTTCGCCTTCGACTTCCGTACCGGCCGGATGGCTGTGCGCGAAGGCCTGCCACGGGTTCTCGAGCGTCTGCTTGAGGCCGAGCGAGATGCGGCGCTTGGTCGGATCGACTTCGAGAACGACGACATCGACTTCCTGGCTGGTGGACAGGATCTTGCCGGGATGGACGTTCTTCTTGGTCCAGGACATTTCGGAGATGTGGATCAGGCCTTCGATGCCCGGCTCCAGCTCGACGAACGCACCGTAGTCGGTGATGTTCGTGACGGTGCCGGAGATCTTCTTGCCTTCCGGATACTTGGCCTGGATGCCATCCCACGGATCGGACTCGAGCTGCTTCATGCCGAGCGAGATGCGGTGGGTTTCCTGGTTGATGCGGATGATCTGAACCTTGACCGACTGGCCGATGTTCAGGATCTCCGACGGATGGTTGACGCGGCGCCATGCCATGTCGGTCACGTGCAGCAGGCCATCGATGCCGCCGAGGTCGACGAACGCACCGTAATCGGTGATGTTCTTGACGACGCCGTCAACGACCTGGCCTTCTTCGAGGTTCTGAACGATTTCAGAACGCTGCTCGGCGCGGGACTCTTCCAGAACCGTGCGGCGCGAAACGACGATGTTGCCGCGACGCTTGTCCATCTTGAGGATTTCGAAGGGCTGCGGAATGTGCATCAGCGGGGTCACGTCGCGGATCGGACGGATGTCGACCTGCGAACGCGGCAGGAAGGCGACAGCGCCGTCGAGATCGACGGTGAAGCCACCCTTGACCTGGTTGAAGATGACGCCTTCGACGCGCTCGCCGGCTTCGAACTTGACTTCGAGGCGGGTCCAGCTCTCTTCGCGGCGGGCCTTGTCGCGCGACAGAACAGCTTCACCGAGGGCGTTTTCGATGCGCTCGACATAGACTTCGACTTCGTCGCCGACCTTCAGCGTGCCGTCCTTGGCCTTGGCGCCGAATTCCTTCAGCGCGATGCGGCCTTCGACCTTGAGGCCGACGTCGACGATGGCGACGTCCTTCTCGATGGCCGTGATGATGCCCTTCGTTACATAGCCTTCGGCCAGATCGTTCTTGGCAAAGGATTCTTCGAGCAGGGCTGCGAAATCATCACGGGTGGGGTTAGAAACAGACATGGAATCTCCTGGTGTGTCCGGTTCGGACACGGGCGCGCCGGTGGCTGGTGTTGGACATGACCTGAATCCAGTCCGCCCCTTTTGAGGAGCTTCCGGCGCGTGGACGGAATTTCAGGCTTGCATAAAATCGATCGGGCGCGTGAAATCACGCAAACCCGGTTATTTCGAGGCATTTCGACTCAGGGCGGCGTCGATGATCGATTTCGCGGCCTGAAACGCGGCCTCTATACTCATTTCGGACGTATCAAGCAAGTGCGCGTCATCAGCGGGGCGCAAGGGACTGTCGGCGCGGCCCATGTCGCGCGCGTCGCGCGCCTTCACATCCTGAAAAATCGCCGCGTAATCCGCCGAACCGCCCCTGCCGACGACCTCGTCGTAACGACGCCTGGCCCGCACCTCGGGCGAGGCCGTGACATAAAGCTTCACCAGCGCATCCGGGCAGACCACCGTGCCGATGTCGCGCCCGTCGAGCACCGTGCCGGGGGAACGCTGCGAAAAGGCGCGCTGCGCCTCCACCAGCGCCTTGCGCACCGGCGACATCACCGCGATCTTCGACGCCGCCTCGCCGATCTCGTGACGCGACAGCACGTCCCGGTCGAGCCCGCCGAGATCGACCTCGCGCGCTACCTTTTCCGCCACCGCCTCGTCGTCGAGCGGCAGCCCGGCATCGAGAAGTGCCTTGGCCGTCGCGCGGTAGGTGAGGCCCGTGTCGAGATGGTGAAAGCCGTAGGTTTCGGCGATCTTCCGCGACAAGGTGCCCTTGCCGGCGGCGGCAGGACCGTCGATGGCGATGACGGTGCTCACGCGGCCGCGCCTTCCTCGATCTCAATCTTCGCGCCGAGGCGCGTCATCAGATCCATGAATTCCGGGAAGGAGGTGGCGATCATCGTGGCGTCGTCCACCGTCACCGGATGCTCGCTGGCCAGGCCCATGATGAGGAAACTCATGGCGATGCGGTGGTCGAGATGGGTGGCGACGGCTTCGCCGGCCGCATTGCCGAGCCCCTTGCCATCCGGGCGGCCGCGCACGACGAGCGAGCTTTCGCCTTCGTCGCAATCGACGCCGTTGAGCTTCAGGCCGTTGGCAACCGCCGACAGGCGATCCGATTCCTTGACGCGCAGTTCCTCCAGCCCGTTCATGACCGTCTCGCCCTTGGCGAAGGCGGCGGCGACGGCAAGGACCGGATATTCGTCGATCATCGACGGCGCGCGGTCTTCCGGCACAGTGACGCCCTTCAGCTCAGAATGGCGCACACGTAAATCCGCGACATCCTCACCACCGGCATTGCGCGGATTGAGCACCTCGATATCGGCGCCCATGTCCTGCAGCGTCAGGATCAGGCCGGTGCGCGTCGGGTTCATCAGCACGTTGACGATGGTGATATCCGAACCGGGCACCAGCAGCGCCGCCACCAGCGGGAAGGCGGTGGAGGAGGGATCGCCCGGCACATCGATGGTCTGGCCGGTGAGCTTGCCGCGACCCGCGAGGCGGATGGTGCGCACGCCGTCCGCATCGGTCTCGACAGTGAGGTCGGCGCCAAAACCCTGCAGCATCTTTTCGGTGTGGTCGCGGGTCATGACCGGCTCGATGACGGTAGTAATGCCGGGTGTGTTGAGGCCGGCGAGCAGGACTGCGGATTTCACCTGGGCCGAGGCCATCGGCACGCGATAGGTGATCGGCGCCGGCGTCAGCGGCCCGTGCAGCGTCACCGGAAGGCGATCACCTGCTTCCGCCTTCACCTGCACGCCCATCTGGCGCAGCGGATCGAGCACGCGGCCCATCGGACGCTTGGTGAGCGAGGCGTCGCCGATAAAGGTCGAATCGAAATCATAGACGCCGACCAGCCCCATGGTCAGGCGGCATCCCGTTCCGGCATTGCCGAAATCGAGCGGCGCCTCAGGCGCCAGCAATGCGCCATTGCCGGTGCCTTGGATGATCCAGACGTCGCCGTCTTTCCGGATCTTCGCGCCCATGGCCTGCATGGCCTTGCCGGTGTTGATGACGTCCTCGCCTTCGAGAAGGCCGGTGATGCGGGTCTCGCCGGATGCCAGGCCGCCGAACATGAAGGAGCGGTGGGAAATCGACTTGTCGCCGGGGATGCGGGCGGTGCCGGACAGGTTCGACGACCGGCGGGCGATGGCGGGTTTGGCGGCTGCCCCATGTGTCCTGGAAACGGGCGACATTGGAAAAATCCTTTGCAATAGGCAGGAGTCTTTCGCAAACTGCCACGGGTGCGGGCACCATGCGGATCAGTCTGGCGGTTTTGCGGGTCGTTACCATAAAGCGGACACGCGGTCACGCCTCAAGCGCCAGAAATTCGGCGCGTGAGACGTGCGAAAACCGGCGGTTTTTACATGTTATTTGACATGGACCGGCGCACAGATTAAGGGACCGGCCTTGTTCTCCCATGAAAAAGGCCGGTTTTCACGGCTCTGCCGGCATCGCTCCGGCTGTTTAACGAGGCTTCACAGTGGCAAAAGCGGAACTTGGAACCAAGCGCACCGATCCGGATACCGGCAAGAAATTCTACGACCTGAACCGGGATCCGGTCGTCTCCCCCTATACCGGCAAATCCTGGCCGCTCTCCTATTTCGAGGAAAGCTCGGCCGCCGCCGTCATGGAGAAGGCACAGGAGGAGGACGAGGTCGCGGAAGTCGATACCGAGAGCACCGAAGTCGAACTGGTTTCGCTTGAGGATGCCGAAGACGGCGCCAGCGGCGACGACATCCCCGATATCGGCGACGACGACGTGGATATCGGCGACGACGATGACGACACCTTCCTGGAAGCCGACGAAGACGAGGACGACGACGACGTCTCCGGCATCATCGGCGTGACCGGTGACGACGACGAAGTCTGAGCATCCGGCTAACCCCTTGCAAAACCCGGCGATTCAAAAAAAATCGCCGGGTTTGTTTTTTTCGCTTGCCAAGCCCGGAACGGCAAAGTAATAACCCGCCAACCGACGGCGAGACGCCGACACGGTTCCCGGAAAACCGGTTCGCCCGGTACCCTCTGATGGGGCTATAGCTCAGCTGGGAGAGCGCTTGCATGGCATGCAAGAGGTCAGCGGTTCGATCCCGCTTAGCTCCACCAATCACTTTGTCAATGAAAATTCCCCTTTAAAAACAACTAGATATCAAATCGGCATCGCTCCTCTCGTACCCCATTTGCGTACCCCGCTTTTCGCGACGGGCATGTGAAGCCGCACGGCAGGCTCATGTCATCCGTGATTCGGCCATGGGCCTGCTTGGCGACTTGCGGCCGTATTGCTGCTCTGCGCTTCCATCTTGTCGATTCGATTTTGCGTCGACATGTGAAGCCTCAGGCTGGAAACGGGCGCTGCCGGGCCGTGTCCGATCAGCGGGAAACTTCCAGCGGGTGCAATCGAAAGGTTATCGCTCTGCCAAAGCCGCGCCATAATTACTCTATCATCTATGGTGAAACGGGACGTGAAACCGGTGCCCTTCGGCAGGGGCGGGGGTTCAGGACCGTTCCGGGGCGCGGCGTGACCTTGACCGGATGCGGATCGCCCTATCTTCTTGTTTTCCACGCAATCCCGGCCACCGATGCCGATCGGGCGGGATTGCCTTCGCAACAACCACGGGCCACGAACGAGGATTACCTGAATGAAATTTTATTCGACACCGCGCGATGAGACGTTTTACGGCGGTCCCGGCGTGGACACCGTCTATTTCAGCGGCAAGGGCCAGGATTACACCGTCACGGTCTACTCCAAGTCCGAGCAGGACGTTCGTGACTACGGCAATTACATCAATGACGGGCACGACAAGCTGTTTTCCATCGAGCGGCTGAATTTTTCCGATGGCACGCTGGCCTTCGACACGGATGGTGCGGCCGGCCAGGGCTATCGCATCTACCAGGCCGCTTTCGACCGTAAGCCCGATGCCAGCGGCCTCGGTTACTGGGTTCGCACCCTCGACAATGGCGCTAACCTCGTCGATGTCGGCGCCGATTTCGTCAATTCGAGCGAATTCCGGAAAATGTACGGCCCGAATCTCAGCAACAGCGAGTTCGTGCAGGAGCTTTATTACAACGTGCTCGGCCGCACCGGCGAGCAGAGCGGTGTCAATTACTGGGCCGACCAGCTTTCCTATGGCCATACCCGCGGCTGGGTGCTGGCGAGCT
Organism: Rhizobium sp. YJ-22; assembly: GCF_029601685.1. Classification (NCBI taxonomy): domain Bacteria; kingdom Pseudomonadati; phylum Pseudomonadota; class Alphaproteobacteria; order Hyphomicrobiales; family Rhizobiaceae; genus Rhizobium; species Rhizobium sp. YJ-22. The sequence continues at coordinate 851,881 of NZ_JARRIR010000001.1, forward strand.
TCTCCGAAAGCGCCGAGAACGTCGCCGGGGTCGCACCGTCGATCTCGGACGGCATCTGGTATACCTGAGTCTGAAACAGCCATGGCCGCCCTTCGAGGGCGGCCATGGCTGACCTGCGGTGATTCCGTTCTCTCACACGAACCAGATGCCGTCGGCAACCTTCGCGCTGACGCCGGTGACGTTCTCGGCGCTTTCCGAGAAGCCGGCGAGAACCTCTGCCTTCGAGACGCCGCTATCGAGGCGGCCGTTCCAATAGGCGATGCCGCCGGTCTCGCCGTCACGTCCCAGCACGTTGTGATAGAGCTTGTCGACAAACTGGCTGTTCGACGGCGTGCTTCCGTAGACCGAGGCGAATTCGGCGGAGTTGACGAAGCCGGTCGCAACATCATTCAGGCTGCGCCCACCGTCCATCGACTTGATCCAGAAGGACAGGCCGCCCGCATCCGGCGTGCGGTCGAAGGCAGCCTGATAGATGCGATAGGCCTGGCCGGCATTGCCGCTTGTATCGAGCGCCAGCGTGCCGTCGCTGAATTGCAGCCGCTCGATGTTGAGGAAATTGTCGGTGCCAGCGCCGGTGACGGTCACGTTTGCCGGGGCGGCGATCTTGACGCCGAAGTTGGCGCGCGCGCCGTTCATCACCACGGTGTCGAGCCCGGCGCCGCCATCGAACGTGTCGTTGCCGGCCGTGGCGGTGAACACGTCGTTGCCGGCGGTGCCCACCGTCGGCGTCGCCCCCGCCTTGGCGCCATAGAGCGCCTGGACGCCGGCGATATCGCCGCTTCCCAGGCTGTGGAGGCTGGTGACCATCGGATACATGATCGTGGCCGTATCGTCGGTATGATCGAGGCCGATCGCATGGCCGATCTCATGCAGCGCGACGGCAAAGAAATTGGTCTTGTCGTTGGCGGAATAATTGCTGTCCGTCGTCCAGCTTTCCGCCGTGTCGAACCGCACCTCCGCCTCGGTGATCGAAAAATACGGCGCATTCCTGCTGGTCGCCCCCGAATATTGCGCCTCCCCGACCGTGCCGAAGGCGCCATCGATCGCGTCCCAGCCGAACCGCAATTGCGCCTGGGCGCTGTCGGCGATTTCCACGAAGCTGATATTGGCGACCGCCTGCCAGGCGGCGAGCGCGGCGCGGATCAGGCCCTGATAGGCCGAATCGGTGATCGCCGCGTCGAACTGGTAGCCATCCGGGCGGCTGGACAGCGCAAAGCTCCATTGCACCGTGCCGCCGCTCTGGCCGAGGAAGCCCGAGCCCCACTTTCCCTGTTCCAAGACATAACCAACCATGGAGGATCCTTCTTCTGGAAAACTGCCCCTCTTTCCGATTCGGGCTGAAAGCGTTCGCACTCCGCGAATCGCCGTCGAACTGCAGCGTATAGCGAGGGAAGCCGGAAAGAAAATGACGCAGAAGAGAGAAGGCGCGGCCACAAGGCGGCCATTTCATGGATCCCCTGCCCCATTTTTCGCCGTCAGCCCCAGCCTTGGCGACCCGGCTCTCAACCGGAAACGCGGCTGCCGGCGGACATTGCCCCGAGGCCATTTCGCACGATATCATGAGGGCCACTCTTTTTCGGAAACTTCATGAGCACCTCTTCCCCGGCAAGCGACCTGCATGGCGCTACGAAATCCCGGTCCCTGCCCGTTCTCGTTCTCGGCGCCATCGGCGTGGTCTACGGCGATATCGGCACGAGCCCGCTTTATGCCTTCCGCGAGGCGCTGCGGCCCTTCATGCATGACGGCGTGACGCCGCATGAGGTCATAGGCCTGATCTCGCTGATGCTCTGGACGCTGACGCTGATCGTCACGGTCAAATATGTGCTGTTCCTGCTGCGCGCCGACAATGACGGTGAAGGCGGCACGCTGTCGCTGCTGGCGCTGCTCACCAAGAAGGTGAGCCGGCACGCCGGCATCTTCTTCTTCGCCGGCATCATCGGGGCGGCGCTGTTCATCGGCGATGCGATGATCACGCCTGCGCTGTCGGTGCTCTCGGCGATCGAGGGCCTGAAGCTGGTGACGCCGACACTGTCGCCCTATGTGCTGCCGCTCGCGGTGGCGATGATGCTGGCGCTGTTCCTGGTGCAATCGCGCGGCACGGCGGCGGTGTCGCAGTTCTTCGGGCCGATCATGCTGTTATGGTTCGTGGTCATGGCGCTCGGCGGCATCTCCCATATCGCCGACGACCTGTCGATCTTCACGGCGCTCAATCCATGGCATGCGATCGAATTCGTCTCCCATGCCGGTTTCGTCGGACTGGTCGTGCTCGGCGCCGTGTTCCTGACCGTCACCGGCGCCGAAGCGCTTTATGCCGATCTCGGGCATTTCGGGCGGCGGCCGATCCAGTGGGCCTGGTTCGTGGTCGTGTTTCCGTCGCTGGCGCTGAACTATCTCGGCCAGGGGGCGCTGGTGCTGAAGAATCCGCAAGCGGCGACCAACCCCTTCTACCTGATGTTTCCGGAATGGGCGATCCTGCCGGTGGTCATCCTCGCCACCGCCGCGACGATCATCGCCAGCCAGGCGGTGATCACCGGCGCCTTCTCGCTGGCGCGCCAGGCGATCCATCTCGGCTTCCTGCCGCGGCTGGAGATCTGCTTCACCTCGGAGACCAATACCGGGCAGATCTACGTTCCCGCCGTCAACACCGTGCTGCTCATCGGCGTGCTGATCCTCATCCTCGAATTCGGCAGCTCCGAAGCGCTGGCGACGGCCTATGGCATTTCGGTCACCGGCGCCATGGTGATGACCACGATCCTCGCCTTCCAGTATCTCAGGGTGGTGCGCGGCTGGACGGCGGCGACCACCGCTGCGGTGCTTGCGCCGCTCTTCGTGCTGGAATGCATCTTCCTCAGCGCCAACCTGTTGAAAATCCATGACGGCGGCTATATCCCGGTCACCATCGCCGCGGTGCTGATGACGATGATGTGGACCTGGAAGCGCGGCGTCTCGCTGGTGCGGGAAAAATCCGCCACCGCCGACATTCCGCTGCGCTCCTTCATCGAGATGATCGAGCGCCCCTCGGCAAACGCGCCGGTGCGGGTGCCGGGCACGGCGATCTTCCTGACCAGCGTGCCCGACAAGACGCCGGGCGTGCTCCTGCACAATCTCAAGCACAACCACGTCCTGCACGACCAGAACGTGGTGCTCAACGTCCATACCGCCTCGCGCCCGGTGGTGCCGGAGGAGGAGCGTTTCGTCATCACTAGGCTGTCGGAGCGCTTCACCCGGCTGGAGCTGCATTTCGGCTTCATGGAAACGCCCAACGTTTCGCAGGCGCTGACGCTCTGCCGCCAGGCGGGGCTGAAATTCGAGATCATGTCGACATCGTTTTATGTCGGGCGGCGCAAGTTCGTCGGCGATCCCAATTCCGGCCTGCCGAACTGGCAGGACAAGCTGTTCATCGCCATGGCCGGCTTCGCCATCGATCCTTCCGAATATTTCCAGCTTCCCAGCAACCGCGTCGTGGAACTGGGTGAGCAGATGGTGATTTAACGGGTGGGCAAGACGATATCTTCGCGCGGATAGGCGAAGACGTCGACCGGCTCGCCGAGGCCGCGCAAGGGATGGCTGCCCAGCCATTCGACGCGGTCGCGGCAATCGGCCATGTCGACGAAGGCGCCGGAGAGCAGGATCGGCCGGCCAAGTTCCTTGGTCAACGCCTCCAGCCTTGCGGTGACATTGACCGCCGGGCCGATGACGGTGAAATCCAGCCGCTGGCGCGAGCCGATATTGCCGTACATGACATCGCCGACATGCACGCCGATGCCGTAGGCGAGCGCCGGCTGGCCCTTGTCGCGGCAGGCGACGTCCAACTCGGCAAGCGCAAGCCGCGCTTCGGCGATGGCGGCCAGCAGCTTCGGGCCGGCATCGGGGTCGCTCAGGGGAAAGATCGCCAGCAATCCATCGCCCATGAATTTCAGGATCTCGCCGCCATGGCGCTCGATCGGGCCGGACAGCGCGTCGAAATAGGCGTTGAGACGCTCGATGACGTCGTCGCGTGGCCAATGGTCGGAAATCGTGGTGAAATCACGCATGTCGCAGACGAGGATGGCGGCGCCGACCGTGGCGCCGCTGCCGCGCGTCGTGGCGCCGGCAAGAATCTGCTCGCTGGCATGCGGGCCGACATAGGTTTCCAGCAGCGTGCGCGCCAGCCGGTTCTTCATGCGGATTTCGCTGACCAGCGCCAGCACCGGCAGGAGGTCGGTGAGGAAGGCGATCTCGTCTGCCGAAAAGCCACCCTTGCGATTGCAGGAAAAGGTGACGACCTGGCGCTTGCCGAAGGTATGTTCCAGCGGCCAGGCGACGTAGTCGGTAAGCCCTTCGGCGATCAGTTCGTCATAAAGCTGATACCAGCGACCGAGGCGCGCGGACGGATCGTCGAGGCGCTGGCGCACCAGATCGACGCCCTGGTAAAGCGCGTGGATCGGGCTCATGAGATATTGCGCGGTCTTCTCGATTCCGTGACCGAACGTGTCGAATTTCGGCTTTTCCATACCCGGCTGCCACAGGAAGCGTACGCCCAGCCATTGCGGATGCAGCGTGCGCAGATGCAGCGTCACCCGGCCGAGCGGCAGGCCTGCCTCGTGCAGCTTGCCGCACAGGAGAAGGAAGATATCGTCCATATACTGGACATGACGCGTGCCGATCAGCAGCCAGTCGAGAATGGCGCTGCGCCGTCTCGGCCACTGTCCGGCCTGTATGTCGTCAGGAAGTGTCTGCTCTGCGTTCACGGAAGGGGACTGCTCCAAAAGGCGCCGGTTGCGGCAAAGACGCCGGCAGACCGGAAACCCTCGTCATCGCCGCCGAAGCAGGATGACATTCTACGTTTTGACGCATCTCCAGCGGAATTTTTCCGGAAATGCTAAGCTTGATATAGGATCGGCGCGGCCGATTCGAAAGCGCAAGCGCGCCACACCGGTGAAAATTCCGTCGCGGATTGACAGCGGGGCCTCGCCTGCCTTTTCTGAGGGCCGGGGCAGTTCAGGAGAATCGGGGCCAGTCCATCCATGACGCGACAACGCAGGCGGCGGATCGTTCACGCCCGGCGCACCGGCACCGGGCTGGCGCTGGTGGCGGCCATTTCCTTCCTGGCCGGGATGACCGACGCGGTGGGGCTGGTGATAACAGGCGACTTCGTGTCCTTCATGACCGGCAACACCACGCGCGCGGCGATTGCGCTCGCCCGCAGCGATCTGGCGCATGCGCTGACGCTGCTGCTCGCCATCCTGCTGTTCGTCATCGGCAATGCCCTGGGCGTCGTCGTCGCGCATCTGGCGTCGCGCCGGGTATTCACCGTGCTCGCCTGCGTCAGCCTGACGATCGGCCTCGCCGCGCTCGTCGACACGGAGTCGCTGCCGCTCCTGCAATTCGCGCTCGTGGTGCTGGCCATGGGCATGGTCAATGCGACGGTCGAGCATATCGAGGGGCTGCCGATCGGGCTCACCTATGTCACCGGCGCTCTGTCGCGTTTCGGGCGCGGCATCGGCCGTTTCCTGCTCGGCGAGCGCCGGTTCGACTGGACGATCCAGCTCATTCCCTGGCTTGGCATGGTCTCCGGCGCCATTTCAGGGGCCATGCTCGCCCAATGGCTGCAGCCGCAGGCGCTGAAGATCGTCGCCGGCTTTGCAATGACGCTGGCGCTCGCCACGCTGATCGTGCCGCATCATCTGCAACGCCGCTTCGGCCAGCGCGCGGCGCGCTGAGGCTCCTGCCTTCACGAAGCCTTGAGATTCAGGCGGTAGGACGGGAGAGCGCAACGCCCGCGCCCCGCCCAACCCGCCAAAGAGGAACCGATGAGCTTTACGGAAACGACCACCACCTCCTGGTTCGCGCGGCTGAAGGGCGCGCTGATGCGCATTCTCGTCGGCATCGTGCTGGTCATCGCCACCACCGTGCTCCTGTTCTGGAACGAGGGCCGGGCGATCAAGACCTACCGTGCCCTGGTCGAGGGCGCCGGCCTCGTCGTCTCCGTCGATGCCGGCACGGTGGATGCCGCCAATGACGGCAGGCTGGTGCATATTTCCGGTCCCGTCACCCCGGTCGGCACGCCCGGCGACGACACCTACGGCATCCGCGCCGACAAGGCGGTCGGGCTGGTGCGCGACGTCGAGATGTATCAATGGGTCGAGCATTCGGAATCCAAGACCGAAAAGAAGCTCGGCGGCAGCGAGGAAACCGTCACCACCTACAACTACTCCAAGGAATGGCGCGCCACCGACGTCGATTCCAGCCAGTTCCGCCAGCCGGACGGCCATTCCAATCCGCAGCGCGCCGTCGACAGCGCCCGGTTCACCGTCGAGACCGCGACGGTCGGCGCCTTCACCCTGCCCGGAAACCGTGTCGCGGCGCTCGGCAGCGAAAAGACCATCATTCCCGGCGCCGATGCCATCGCCGCCTTCCGCAACGCCATGGGCGGACAGAACGTTCAGGTGCAGAACAATCTCCTCTATGTCGGCAACGATCCGCGTGGGCCGCAGGTCGGAGACCTCAAGATCAGCTATCGCCGGATCGATCTTGCCGCCGCGAGCTTCATCGGCGCCCAGCGCGGCGACAGCCTGCGCCCCTACAAGACCAGCAACGGCCGCGAGCTGTTCCTGAGTGCGGCCGGCGACAGCACCGCCGACGAGATGTTCGAAAGCGCCAAGACCGAAAACACGGTCATCACCTGGATCGTGCGCGCCGGCGGGTTGCTCGGCATGTTCATCGGCTTCGCCTTCATCCTGTCGATCCTCGGCGTCGCCGCCGATCTCATCCCCTTCGTCGGCTCGATCGTCGGTTTCGGCACCTCGCTGATCGCTTTTGCCGCAACCGCCGTTCTTGGCCCCGTGGTCATCGCCATCGGCTGGATCGCCTACCGGCCGCTGCTGGCGATCGGCATCGTCGCCGCCGGCGTGGCGGTCGCGGCCGGCATCGTCGCGCTGCGTCGGCGTGCTGCGCGCCCGGCAGCGCCGTCGACCACCGGCTTCGGCCGCCCCACAGCCTGAGACGCGTCCCATGTTCCTGTTGTCGAAACTGGCCTGGCTGGTGATCCAGCCGCTCTCCCTGTCCTTCCTGCTGATCGTCGCCAGCCTGCTGGCAGGGATGGCGCGCTGGAAACGGTTGCGCAGCCTGCTGGCGGTCTTCGCCAGCCTCGTGCTGTTCGTGACGCTGTTCACCACGGCGGGCGCGGTGTTGCTGCAGACGCTGGAAGACCGCATTGCCCGCCCCGCCGCCCCGGCCGATGTCTCCTGCATCGTCGTGCTGGGCGGCGGTTTCGAAACCGACGTCACCACGCGGCGCGGCGGCTTCGAACTCAACCAGGCAGGCGACCGCTTCGTCGAAACGCTGCGGCTGGCGCGGCTCTATCCGCAGGCGAAAATCCTGGTCTCCGGCGGCGATGGTTCGATCAGCGGCAAATACGAAGGCGACGCAATCGTCGCCGAACGCTTCTTCCCGGCCTTCGGCATCGAGGCCGACAGGCTGATCCAGGAGACGACCTCGCGCACCACCTTCGAGAACGTGCAGAACCTGAAAGGCTTTCTCGACGAGCGCAGCTTGAAGGATTGCCTGCTGGTGACCTCGGCCTTCCACATGCCGCGCGCCATGGGCCTGACGCGCAAGGCCGACCTGGCGATGACCCCATGGCCGACCGATTATCGCACCCGCGGCGATGAAGTCTTCGGCTTCGACTTCACCCAGCCATCGCTGAACGCGCAATTGATGACCACGGCGACGCGGGAATGGACAGGGCTGCTTGCCTACTACCTGACCGGGCGCACCAACACATTGTTTCCGCGTTAACGGCAATTACTTCTTGAACAGCGTCACCATCCTGGTGCCGCGCACGCGCACCGTCATCAGGCAGGGCTCGCTGTCGGTACGGTCGCAGAAGCGCGGATGCATCTTCAGGACGAAAACCATGTTGCCGTAGCGCCTGATGAAATCGTAGCCATAGATGCGGGCGGTGGCCATCATGAAATAGCCGCCCTCCTTCACCTGCAGATAGAAATTATAGGGGCAGCCGTCTGCATCGCAATCGGGACCCTTGACGCCGTCGCAGATCAGCTCGCCCTCGTTGACGACAGCGTCGGTGATGCCGTCATTGTTGATGTCGATGCGCGAGACGTAGTTGTCGCCGAACTGGGCATTGGTGCACTGCTTCTGGAAATGCTTCTTCTCGAAGGTTTCCGGATCCCCGATCAGATCCTGCTGGGCAAGAGCGACAGGGGGGAAGCCAGCCAACATCAGGGCGGCGACCAGCGCGAAAATCCGGTGTTTCATGATCAAGCCTTCTGGCAGACGAGCAGATATCAGGCCGCTTTAGCAGCGCGGCCTTGCGTCGCCCTTGAGGCTTGCGGGAAAAGAAGGCTCAGCCTGCCTTGGGACGCAGGCGAATCACCACGTCGACATGGGCGATTTCCATGCCTTCCGGCGGCTCCGGCAGGTTTTCGATCGTCAGGTTGCTGAGCGGCAGGTCGAGGATCTCGTTGCGGCCTTCGACGAAGAAATGGTGATGGTCGGAGGTATTGGTGTCGAAATAGGTCTTCGCGCTTTCGACGGCGAGAACCCGGATCAGCCCGGCCTCGGTGAACTGGTGGAGCGTATTGTAGACGGTGGCGAGCGAGACGGGCACATTGGCGGCCACCGCCTCTTCATGCAGTTCCTCGACCGTCAGGTGCCGGTCGCCCTTGGCGAACAGCAGGTCGGCGAGTGCGATGCGTTGACGCGTCGGGCGCAGCCCATGATGGCGCAGCCTGCCTTCAACAGTCCTGGCGTTTTCAGCCGTCATCCGTGCCGAACTCCGTCCTTCGCTTCGATCGATCCTGAGATCCCGTCTTTATCGCATATAACTTTTACTTGACTGCATTTCAATAGTTTTAGGTTTTAACCGTGCCGCCGCGGCAAAGACAGAGGTTTCGGCATTTGCCTCTGGCTCCTTCCGCCCCGTTCCTGTATGGGGCGCACATCGAACAAGGGCAACCATGCGGCCGGCAAGACAAGAGCGACGATCTGTGCTTCAATTCGGCCTGAACTTGCTCTATTGCTGCGACGGAATATCCGCGCCAGGGAAACGATTTTAAATGACGACACGACAGTCCAGCTTCACCTACGACGAAATCATCGCCTGCGCCAGGGGCGAGCTGTTCGGTCCCGGCAATGCGCAGCTGCCGCTGCCGCCGATGCTGATGGTCCACCGCATCACCGAGATTTCCGAAACCGGCGGCGCCTTCGACAAGGGCTATATCCGCGCCGAATACGACGTGACGCCGGACGACTGGTATTTCCCCTGTCACTTCCTCGGCAACCCGATCATGCCGGGCTGCCTCGGCCTCGACGGCATGTGGCAGCTCACCGGCTTCTTCCTCGGCTGGCTCGGCGAGCCCGGCCGCGGCATGGCGCTTTCCACCGGCGAAGTGAAGTTCAAGGGCATGGTCCGCCCCGACACCAAGCTCCTGCAATATGGCATAGACTTCAAGCGCGTCATGCGCGGCCGCCTCGTGCTCGGCACGGCGGACGGGTGGTTGAAGGCGGATGGTGAGACCATATATCAGGCGACCGACCTGCGTGTCGGCCTGTCGAAAGACAAGGAAGCCTGAGGGCGGAACGCCGCCCTTTACGAGACGTTCAAGAAAAGGTGAGGAATATGAGACGGGTAGTTGTCACGGGTCTGGGGATCGTATCCTCCATCGGGAACAATGCGGACGAGGTGACGGCCTCGCTGCGTGAGGCCAAGTCCGGCATCTCCTTCTCGCCGGATTTCCAGGAGCACGGCTTCAAGTGCCAGGTCTGGGGCCGGCCGACCCTCGATCCGACCGATCTCGTCGACCGGCGTGCCATGCGCTTCCTGTCGCAGGGCGGCGCGTGGAACCATGTCGCCATGAAGCAGGCGATCGCCGATTCGGGCCTGGAAGAGGGTGACATCACCAACGAGCGCACCGGCATCATCATGGGTTCTGGCGGCCCCTCGACCAACACCATCGTCGAGGCCGCCGAAATCACCGAGAAGAACCACAGCCCGAAGCGCATCGGCCCCTTCGCCGTGCCGAAGGCCATGTCCTCGACCGCCTCCGCGACGCTTGCCACCTGGTTCAAGATCCACGGCGTCAACTATTCGATCTCTTCGGCCTGCTCGACCTCGGCCCATTGCATCGGCAATGCCGCCGAGATGATCCAGTGGGGCAAGCAGGACGTGATGTTCGCCGGCGGCCATGAAGACCTGCACTGGACGATGTCCAACCTGTTCGACGCCATGGGCGCGATGTCCTCGAAATACAACGAGACGCCTTCGGTCGCCTCGCGCGCCTATGACGTCAACCGCGACGGCTTCGTGATTGCCGGCGGCGCCGGCGTGCTGGTCCTCGAAGAGCTGGAACATGCCAAGGCGCGCGGCGCGAAAATCTATGCCGAGATCGTCGGCTACGGCGCGACCTCGGACGGTTACGACATGGTGGCTCCCTCGGGCGAAGGTGCGATGCGCTGCATGCGCCAGGCGCTGTCGACCGTGAAGGGCGATGTCGACTACATCAACACCCACGGCACCTCGACGCCGGTCGGCGATTCCAAGGAAATCGGCGCCATCCGCGAAGTGTTCGGCGAAAAGATGCCGCATATCCAGTCGACCAAGTCGCTGACCGGCCATTCGCTGGGGGCTGCCGGCGTGCAGGAATCGATCTATTCGATCCTGATGATGCAGGCCGGCTTCATCGGCGAGAGCGCCCATATCAGCGAACTCGACCCGGAATTTGCGGGCGTGCCGATCGTGCGCCAGCGCATCGACAATGCCAAGATCGACATCGCGCTGTCCAATTCCTTCGGCTTCGGCGGAACGAATGCGACGCTCGTTTTCCAGCGCTACAACGGATAATCGCACATGACGGGAATTATGCAGGGCAAGCGCGGCCTCATCATGGGCGTTGCCAACAATCACTCGATCGCCTGGGGCATTGCCAAGGCCTTGGCGGGGCAAGGGGCGGAACTGGCCTTTACCTATCAGGGCGAGGCGCTCGGCAAGCGCGTCAAGCCGCTGGCCGCCGAACTCAATTCGGATTTCCTGCTGCCCTGCGATGTCGAGGATCTGGCTTCGGTCGATCAGGTCATCGCGGCCTTGAAGGCGCGCTGGGGCGGCCTCGACTTCATCGTCCATGCCATCGGCTTTTCCGACAAGAACGAGCTGAAGGGCCTTTATGCGAACACCACGCGGGAGAATTTCACCCGCACCATGGTGATCTCCTGCTTCTCGTTTACCGAGATCGCCAAGCGCGCGGCTGAACTGATGAATGCCGGCGGCACCATGCTGACGCTGACCTATGGCGGCTCGGTGCGGGTCATGCCGAACTACAACGTCATGGGCGTCGCCAAGGCGGCGCTGGAAGCCTCGGTGCGCTATCTCGCCAGCGATTACGGTCCGCGCGGCATCCGCGTCAACGCCATCTCCGCCGGCCCGATCCGCACGCTGGCCGGTGCCGGCATTTCCGATGCCCGCGCCATGCTCTCCTGGCAGCAGAAGAATTCGCCGCTGCGCCGCACCGTCACCATCGAGGATGTCGGCAACTCGGCGCTCTACCTGCTCTCCGGCCTGTCCTCGGGTGTGACAGGCGAAATTCACTATGTGGATGCCGGCTACAACATCACCTCGATGCCGACGCTGGAAGCGCTCGGCAAGGCCGACACGGAATAGGACTTTCCAGTCCAGAATGAGAAAAGCCCCGGAAGCGTCGCTTCCGGGGCTTTTTGTTTGGGTTATTTCTTCGCCCACAGCACCTTGTAGCGGGCGTTGCGGCAGACCTCGCCGCTCTCGCGGAACAGCTCCGCCAGAACCGGCTCGTAAGGCAGGCCACGATTGGCGACCAAGAGCAGGCGGCCGCCGCCCTTGAGCACCGTCGCCGCCTGGCGGATGAAGGCCTGGCCGAGGCCGGGCTCTGCCGCATGGCCCTCGTGGAAGGGCGGATTCATGATCACGAGTTCATAGCGGTCCTTGATCGTCTCGGCGGCGACGTCGTGCCAGAAGAAGCGCGTGTCGACGCGGCTGCCTGCCAGATTGGCCCTGGCCTGCTCCAGCGAATCGAAATCGGCTTCGTAGAGATCGATGCGGTTGACCATCGGCGAGCGCTCGGCGAGCATGGCCGATAGATAACCCCAGCCGGCGCCGAAATCGGCGGCATTGCCGTTGAAATCGGTCGGAAGGCGGTCTGCCAGCAGCAGCGAGCCGGCATCGACGCGATCATGCGAGAACATGCCGGGGGCGGCCGAGAAGCGGCCTTCGACGCGCACGGGCGGAGCGGCAAAGGCGGCGACCAGCGCCTCGGGCGCGACCGGGCGCTGGAACCAGATGGCGAGGCCGTGATATTTCGGCATGGAGCCGGCCTCGACGCCGAGCTTTTCCAGCTTCTTGCGCAGCGGCTGCACGCCGTCTTCCTTGGAGCCGGCGATGACGATCATGCCGCCGGGGGCGACATGCATCAGGGCGCTGGCAATGCGCGCCTCGTTCTCGCCCTTGTGCTTGCCGCAGAGCACCAAAGCGTGGGCGTAAGTGTCTTCCGGCAATTGCGGCTCGGCCGCGACATGGGCCGCCTGCAGCCGCAGGAACAGCGGGCGGAAGCCTTGGACGGCGACGAGTTCGGCCTCGAAACCGTCCGGCAGCGCATAGCCCGGCTCCGCGCCGAGGAACAGGACCTTTTCGCCGGCCTTCGGCGCATCGAGCACGCCCGAGGCGTAAGGATGGAACAGGGTTTTGACGGCGTCGCGGCTCATGGAAAACCTTCAATCGGGACAATAGAAAAAAGGCGCGGGAGCAATGCCCCGCGCCTCGAAGCTTCTGACGAAACGAAGGCCTTATTCGGCGGCTTCGCCGTCTTCCTTCTTCTTGTCTTCGCGGGCGACTTCCTTGCCGGTCGCCTGGTCGACGGCCTTCATGGAGAGGCGAACCTTGCCGCGCTCGTCGAAGCCCATCAGCTTGACCCAGACCTTGTCGCCTTCCTTGACGACGTCGGTCGTCTTGGCGACGCGCTCGGAAGCGAGTTGCGAGATGTGGACGAGGCCGTCGCGGGCGCCGAAGAAGTTGACGAAGGCGCCGAAATCGGCGGTCTTGACGACCGTGCCCTCATAGACCTGGCCGACTTCCGGCTCGGCGACGATCGAGTGGATCCACTTGCGGGCCGCTTCGATTTCCTTGCCGGAGGAGGAGGCGATCTTGACGGTGCCGTCGTCCTCGATGTTGATCTTGGCGCCGGTCTTCTCGACGATTTCGCGGATGACCTTGCCGCCGGAACCGATGACTTCGCGGATCTTGTCGACCGGGATGTTCATCACTTCGATGCGCGGGGCGAATTCGCCGAGCTGGCCGCGGCTTTCGGTGATCGCCTTGGACATTTCGCCGAGGATGTGCTGGCGGCCGCCCTGGGCCTGGTTCAGCGCGACCTTCATGATCTCTTCGGTGATACCGGCGATCTTGATGTCCATCTGCAGCGAGGTGATGCCGTCGGCGGTGCCGGCGACCTTGAAGTCCATGTCGCCGAGGTGGTCTTCGTCACCGAGAATGTCGGAGAGGACCGCGAAACGCTCGCCTTCGAGGATCAGGCCCATGGCGATGCCGGCAACCGGCTTTGCCAGCGGCACGCCGGCATCCATCAGCGCCAGCGAGGTGCCGCAGACGGTGGCCATCGAGGAGGAACCGTTCGATTCGGTGATTTCCGAGACGACGCGCAGCGTATAGGGAAACTGCTCGGTCGTCGGCAGCATCGGGTGGATGGCGCGCCATGCGAGCTTGCCATGGCCGATTTCGCGGCGGCCCGGCGAACCCATGCGGCCGGTCTCGCCGACGGAATAGGGCGGGAAGTTGTAGTGGAGCAGGAACTGCTCCTTGTACATGCCGGTCAGGCTGTCGACATACTGCTCGTCCTCGCCGGTGCCGAGCGTGGCGACGACGATCGCCTGGGTCTCGCCACGGGTGAACAGGGCCGAGCCGTGGGTGCGCGGCAGGAGGCCGACTTCAGCGACGATCGGGCGAACGGTTTCGAGATCGCGGCCATCGATGCGGCTCTTGGTGTCGAGAATGTTCCAGCGGACGATCTTGGCCTGCAGGTGCTTGAAGACGGCGGCGACGACTTCCGGCGTGTAGCGCAGTTCGGTCGCGCCCTCGGGGAAGAAGTGGGCTTTGACCTTGGCCTTGACGGCGTCGACGGCGGCGTAACGATCGGCCTTCTGGGTGATCTTGTAGGCGTCGCGCAGTTCGGCTTCGGCGATGCCCAGCATTTCGGTTTCGAGGGCGGAATGATCTTCCGGCTCGAATTCGCGCGGCTCCTTGGCGGCGACTTCGGCGAGCTTGATGATCGCGTCGAGAACCGGCTGGAAGCCACGATGGCCGAACATGACGGCGCCGAGCATGACCTCTTCGTTGAGTTCCTTGGCTTCGGATTCGACCATCAGCACGGCGTCATGCGTACCGGCGACGACGAGGTCGAGGCTGGTTTCGTCCATCTCGTCGATATGCGGGTTCAGCACATATTCGCCGTTGATGTAGCCGACGCGGGCGGCGCCGACCGGGCCCATGAACGGGATGCCCGACAGGGTCAGAGCAGCCGAGGTGGCGACCATGGCGAGAACGTCGGGGTTGTTTTCCAGGTCATGCTGGACGACGGTGACGACGACCTGCGTGTCGTTCTTGTAGCCTTCCGGGAAGAGCGGGCGGATCGGGCGGTCGATGAGGCGCGAAACCAGGGTTTCGTTCTCGCTCGGACGTCCCTCGCGCTTGAAGTAACCGCCGGGGATCTTGCCGGCAGCATAGGTCTTTTCCTGATAATTGACGGTGAGCGGGAAGAAGTCCTGGCCGGGCTTCGGCGCCTTGGCCGAAACGACGGTGGCGAGCACGACGGTTTCGCCATAGGTGGCGAGAACGGCGGCATCGGCCTGGCGGGCGATCTTGCCGGTTTCCAGCTTCAGCGGCCGGCCGGCCCACTCGATTTCGACGGAATGGATATCGAACATATCTTGTCCTTCACATGCGGCATTTCGGACTGCGCCCGCCATTCCTGATGGCCGGCGCGGACCCGTTGCCTCGCATCGTTGCGACGCATCATGGGCAAGACAGCGGGAGGCTTCAAGACACTTGAGGTGTGGCACCCAAGGGAAGCATCCAACAATCCTGCCCCATGACAGGTCATCGGGTTGTCATCGGCGGTTCCGGCCCATCCGGCCCGCCTCAAGCGTCATATGGGGCGCAATTGCGCCCCGAATAAGGGACCGGCGGGTTTCGCCAGAAGCAAAACCCGCCGGATCAAGAGATTAACGGCGAATGCCCAGACGACCGATCAGGGTCGTGTAACGGCTTTCATCCTTCTTCTTGAGGTAGTCGAGAAGCGAACGGCGGCTCGAAACCATCGACAGAAGGCCACGACGGGAGTGGTTGTCCTTCTTGTGGCCCTTGAAGTGTTCGGTCAGATTGTTGATCCGCTCGGTCAGGATCGCGACCTGGATTTCCGGCGAACCGGTGTCGCCTGCCTTGGTGGCGTATTCCTGGATGAGGGCGGCCTTGCGCTCTGCAGTGATCGACATCGGTAAATCCTTTCTGATGGGAGGAATTGGGTCGCCATAGGCCGGGATGTCGTCCAGCCTTGGCCATGAATGCAGGCGGCTTGCCACTTGCTGGCGCCGCCTATACTCCATTCGGGGACGAAAGGGAAGAGGCCGCCTTCAAAGCCGCCCCTCACCCGATCGAAGTTTAGCCGAAGACACGCTTCGGCCGGAACTCGCCTTCGCCGATCTCGCCGATGGCGATCAGTTTTCCGCGCGCGGTGGCATAGGCTTCCGACTCGGCCACGGGCGCATCGCGCCCGCGCAGGATGATCGGATTGCCCATCTTCAGGCGGTGCGCCTGGTCGTCGTTGACGGCAATATGCGGCAGGTTGGAAAGCGCTTCGCCGGTATCGACCAGGAAGGCATCGAGTGCGGCCAGCCGCTCGTCGCGGTCCTCGACCGCTTCCAGCGCCGTCAGCGTTTCGAGCGGCACCATCTGCTCCTCGGCAAACGGCGCGACGAAGGTGCGGCGCAGCTCCGAAATATGCCCGTAGCAACCGAGCTCGCGGCCGAAATCGCGCGCCAAGGCCCGCACATAGGTGCCCTTGCCGCATTCGACCTCGAAGCAGGCGGTGTTTTCGTCCGGGCAGGCCAGCAGCGTCAGGCGGAAGATTTCAACTTCGCGGGCCGGGATGACTACCGTCTCGCCCTCGCGGGCGAGATCGTAGGCGCGCTCGCCGGCGATCTTGATGGCGGAAAACTGCGGCGGGATCTGCTCGATGACGCCGGTATAGCGCGGCAGCAGAGCGCGGATCGCCTCTTCCGCCGGGCGGCTTGCCGAGGACTGCGTCACCTCGCCTTCGAGATCGTCCGTGGTGCGCTCCTCGCCCCAGCTGACGGTGAATTCGTAGATCTTGCGACCGTCCATGACATAAGGCACGGTCTTGGTGGCGTCGCCGAGCGCGATCGGCAGCATGCCCGACGCCAGCGGATCGAGCGTGCCGGCATGTCCCGCCTTCTGGGCGTTGAACAGCCACTTGATCTTGGAAACGGCCTCGGTCGAGCCGAAATCCACCGGCTTGTCGAGAATGATCCAGCCGGAAATCGGCCGGCCCTTGGGTTTACGCGGTTTGGACATGCGGTCTCGTTCTATTCGTCGTCGTCATTGCCGGCATCGAGGTCGCGGCTGACCTCGGGGGAGCGCAGCAGCGCGTCGATCTTGCTGTAATTGTCGAAGGAGGTGTCGTCGCGAAAACGCACCTCCGGCATGTATTTCATCTGGCGAAGCTGGCCGCTGAGGCGGCCGCGGATGAACTTCGCATTGCGATTGAGCGCGGCGATGACGCCGGCGTGATCGGCGACGCCCAGCGGCGACACATAGGCGGTAGCGATCTTCAGATCAGGCGACATGCGCACTTCCGAGATCGAAATCACCGTCTTCTCGATCAGGTCGTCACGCACCTCGCCGCGCTGCAGAACCTGGGTCAGCGCTGCGCGCACCTGTTCGCCAACGCGCAACATGCGCTGCGAAGGCGCGGAAGAGGTTGCTTTTGTCATGGTGTATCCGTTGCTGCGCTCGACAGGAGCGCCCGTAAAGCCGGTCCAATGACTCGTTTGGCCGGAAAAATCAAGGCTTGGGCGTGTCGCCACACCCCAGGCGATAAAAAACCGCCGGCCCGCGAGGCCGGCGGTTTCGAATTTCGACGCAAGCCCGGATCAGAGCGTGCGGGTGATATGCTCGACGCGGAAGCACTCGATGGTGTCGCCGGCGCGGATATCCTCGTAGTTCTCGAAAGCCATGCCGCATTCCTGGCCGACCGGCACTTCCGAGACTTCGTCCTTGAAGCGCTTGAGGGTCTTGAGCTTGCCTTCGTGGATGACGACGTTGTCGCGCACGAGGCGGACGCCCGCGCCGCGCTCCACCTTGCCTTCGACGACGCGGCAACCCGCGACCTTGCCGACCTTGGTGATGTTGAACACCTCCAGGATCTCGGCATTGCCGAGGAAGGTTTCGCGCCGTTCCGGCGAGAGCAGGCCCGACATCGCCGCCTTCACGTCATCGACCAGATCGTAGATGATGTTATAGTAGCGGATTTCGATGCCTTCGCGTTCGGCGAGCGCGCGCGCCTGGGTATTGGCGCGGACGTTGAAGCCGATGATCGCCGCATTCGAGGCCTCGGCCAGCGAGATATCCGACTCGGTGACACCGCCGACCGCCGAATGCACGACGCGGGCGCGAACTTCGTCGGTACCCAGCTTGTCGAGGGCGCCGATGATGGCTTCGATGGAGCCCTGCACGTCGCCCTTGATGAGCAGCGGGAACTCCTTCATGCCGGAGGTCTGCAGCTGCGTCATCAT
Organism: Rhizobium sp. YJ-22; assembly: GCF_029601685.1. Taxonomy (NCBI): domain Bacteria; kingdom Pseudomonadati; phylum Pseudomonadota; class Alphaproteobacteria; order Hyphomicrobiales; family Rhizobiaceae; genus Rhizobium; species Rhizobium sp. YJ-22. The sequence goes on from NZ_JARRIR010000001.1 coordinate 869,728, forward strand.
CTGTTCGAGCGAACCGCGCGAACCGGACTGGCGGGCAGCCGCCTTGTCGCGGGCCAGACGCTGGCGATATTCGGAGATCTCGCGAGCGCGGCTTTCGTTCTCGACGACGGCGAACTTGTCGCCGGCTGCCGGAGTACCGGACAGGCCGAGAACCTCGACCGGGGTCGCCGGGCCGGCTTCCTTGACGTGCTCGCCCTTGTCGTTGACCAGAGCGCGCACACGGCCCCACTGATCGCCGGCCACGATGATCTGGCCCGGGCGCAACGTGCCCTTCTGGACCAGGACGGTGGCGACGGCGCCGCGGCCGCGATCCAGCTCGGCTTCGATGACCGTGCCTTCGGCGGTGCGGTTGGCATTGGCGCGCAGATCAAGGATTTCGGCCTGCAGCAGGATGGCTTCGAGCAGCTTGTCGAGATTGGTCTTGTTCTTGGCCGAGACCTCGACGTCGAGCACTTCACCGCCCATGGATTCGACGAACACCTCGTGCTGGAGGAGCTGCGTGCGCACCTTCTGCGGGTCGGCGGTCGGCTTGTCGACCTTGTTGATCGCCACGATGATCGGCACGCCGGCCGCCTTGGCGTGGTTGATCGATTCGATCGTCTGCGGCATGACGCTGTCGTCGGCGGCGACCACCAGGATGGCGATGTCGGTCGCCTGGGCGCCACGGGCACGCATCGCGGTAAAGGCGGCGTGGCCGGGCGTATCGATGAAGGTGATCTTCTGACCGTTCTGCTCGACCTGATAGGCGCCGATATGCTGGGTGATGCCGCCGGCTTCGCCCGCCACCACATTGGCGTGGCGGATGGCGTCGAGCAGCGAGGTCTTGCCGTGGTCGACGTGGCCCATGATGGTCACGACCGGCGGACGGGACTGCATTTCGCCTTCTTCGTCGGAGATGTTGAAGATGCCTTCTTCGACGTCGGACTCGGAGACGCGCTTGACCGTGTGGCCGAATTCGCCGGCGATGAGTTCCGCAAGGTCGGCGTCGATGACGTCGCCCGGCTTCATCATCTGGCCTTCCTTCATCAGGTACTTGATGACATCGACGGCCCGTTCGGCCATGCGCTGCGACAGTTCCTGAATGGTGATGGTTTCCGGCAGGATGACTTCACGCGCGATTTTCTCGCGGGTTTCCTGCATCTGGCTGCGGCGGAATTTTTCCTGGCGGCGGCGGATGGCGGCCATCGAGCGGCCACGGGTCGAACCGTCGTCGTCGACGCTGGCGGCACCGACCGTCAGCTTGCCGCGACGGCGTTCTTCCTCGGTCTTGGCGCGCGGGGCGGGCTTGGCCGGCTCCGGACGCACGACCTTGCCGCGGGCGGGCAGACCGCCACGGGGAACCCCTGCTCCACGACCGTCTTCCTGATCACCGGTGCGGCGACGCACAGGTGCACCGTCCGGAGGCGGCACGGCGCCGGGGGCCTGCGGGCGCGGAGCCTGTGGGCGCTGGTCGGGACGGCGCGCGGCAGGCGCCGGGCTATCGGTGCGGGCAGCAGCCGGCGCCTGGGCGACGGCGGGCTCGGCGCGGGGCGCAACCTTGGCTTCCGCAGCTTCTGCGGCGCGGCGCTGCTCTTCCTCGCGGCGGCGCTCTTCGGCCTCGCGGGCGGCCTCGGCGGCGCGCAGTTCCTCTTCCGCCTTGCGGCGCGCCTCTTCCTCGGCACGACGCTTGGCGTCTTCGAGATCGCGCGCCTGCGCTTCGATCAGCGCGCGGCGGCGGGCTTCCATTTCGCCGGCCGACAGGCCGTGCAGGACCTGGCCGCGCGGACGATCGCGATCGCGGTTGTCACGGTCGCGGTTGTCACGGTCCTGGCGCGCAGGCTGCGGACGCTGCTGGTTCGGCTGGTGGATGCGCGGTTGCGGCTGCGCCGGGCGCGCAGGCTGGCTGGCCTGCGGCTCGGGCGCGCGGGCCGCCGGAGCGGGCGTGCTCGCCACCGGCGTGATCGGTTTTTCGTCTTCAGGGCGCATCGGGCGCCGCTTGCGGGTTTCGACGACCACCGCTTTCGTGCGACCGCGACCCATATCCTGACGCACCGTGCCCTGCGTCACGCCCGTTGGCTTCAGGGTGAGGGTTTTCTTGCCCGGTACGCTGATTGTCTTGTCGTCTTTGTTGTCGGTCATTCCGTTCCTGTTCCTTCGGGCAGGGACGGATGCGACATCAGACCCTGTCTTTACATACCTTAAACTCGAAGTCGCGACCGGCACCCGCCGGTGACCGCGTCATTGTCTTGTCTGGGCAGCGACGCCAATTGCCCGGGACTGACCGCCATTGCGGTACTGTTCGAGCAGGTTTGCGCGCTTCACTACACCTTCACCCGCCTGCCCTGCAAGCGCCGCAGCATGGATAAAAGCATTCTGGCCCATCAGTTCCTGCATTTCGCTGTCCGTGAACAAGCGAAATGAGGGAATTTCTTCCTCGGTCTCCATTCCGAGATGCCAGGCCTTGCGGGCCTGGTCGATCTTTCTCACGCCGTCGGCGGCGGCATCCAGAGAGTGGAACACCGCCAAGGCCTCGCCCGAACGCACCGCCGCATCGACCTTGGCCGAGCCGGTGATGAAGCCGCCGGCCTTGCGCCCCAGGTTCATCATGCCGGCAAGCTGGGCAGCCAGCAGCCGGTCGACCATCGCGCCGAGATCGGCCGCGACAGTCACCTCCGTCTTGAGGGCGCGGGCGAAAAGTTTCTTCGCCACCGCCTTGTCCACCAGCGTCCGCTCGGCCTTGACCCAGCAGCCGCGTCCCGGAAGCTGGCGCTTCAGGTCGGGCACGACGGAACCGTCGGGCCCGGCCACGAAGCGGATCAGCATCTCCGGCGTCCCGCTTTCGCGGGTGACGATGCACATGCGGCCGTTCACGTCGTCACCGGCCGCATCGTCGTCGCCCTCGCGCTTGCGCAATGGCCCGGCCATCATGCGTCCTGCTCGTCGCCCGTTTCATCGCCGGCTTCGGCCTCGGCATCGGTCTCTTCGACCTGCTGGCTCGCCAGTTCTTCCTCGGTGATCCAGCCGGCCGCGAGACGCGCCTGCACGATCATGTTCTCGGCCTCGACGCGGGAGACGTCGAACTTCGAGAACACGCCCTCGAACTTCTTGGTCTCGCCGTTCTTGCGTTCGGACCAGCCGACGAGATCGTCGGCGGCGCAGCCGGCGAAGTCCTCGATCGTCTTGATGCCTTCCTCGCCGAGCGCGACCATCATCTGCGCGGTCATGCCGTCGATCTGGCGCAGCTCGTCGGAAACGCCGAGCTTCTTGCGCTTCTCGTCCATCTCGGCCTCGATGCGGTCGAGATATTCGCGGGCGCGGGTCTGGATTTCGACGGCAGTGTCGTCGTCGAAGCCGTCGATCGAGGAGATTTCCTCCAGGTCGACATAGGCGAGCTCCTCGACGGCGGCAAAACCTTCCGAGGCCAGAACCTGGCCGACCATCTCGTCGACGTCGAGCGAATCCATGAACAGCTTCGAGCGCTCGTTGAATTCCTTCTGGCGGCGTTCCGATTCCTCGGCTTCCGTCATGATGTCGATGTCCCAGCCGGTGAGCTGCGAGGCGAGGCGGACGTTCTGGCCGCGACGGCCGATGGCCAGCGACAGCTGCTCGTCCGGCACCACGACCTCGATGCGCTCGGAATCCTCGTCGAGGACCACCTTGGCGACTTCGGCCGGCTGCAGCGCGTTGACGACGAAGTTCGCCGGCTCGTTCGACCACGGGATGATGTCGATCTTCTCGCCCTGCAGCTCGCCGACCACCGCCTGGACGCGGCTGCCGCGCATACCGACGCAGGCGCCGACCGGATCAATGGACGAATCGTTGGAAATCACCGCGATTTTCGCACGCGAGCCCGGGTCGCGGGCCACCGACTTGATCTGGATGATGCCGTCGTAGATTTCCGGCACTTCCATGGTGAAGAGTTTGACCATGAACTGCGGATGGGTGCGCGACAGGAAGATCTGCGGGCCGCGCTGCTCGCGGCGCACGTCGTAGACATAGGCGCGGATGCGGTCGCCGTAGCGGACGTTTTCGCGCGGGATCATCTCGTCGCGGCGCACGATGCCTTCGCCCCGGCCGAGATCGACGATGACATTGCCGTATTCGACGCGCTTGACGGTGCCGTTGACGATTTCGCCGACACGGTCCTTGAACTCGTCGAACTGGCGATCGCGCTCGGCCTCGCGCACCTTCTGCACGATGACCTGCTTGGCCGACTGGGCGGCGATGCGGCCGAAATCCATCGGCGGCAGCGGCTCGGCGATGAAATCGCCGAGCTTGGCGTCGGGATTGCGGTCGCGCGCCAGAAGCAGCGGGATCTGGGTCGAATAGTCCTCGGCCTGCTCCACCACTTCCAGCAGACGCTGCAGGCGGATTTCGCCGGTCTTGGAATTGATGTCGGCGCGAATGTTGGATTCCGAACCGTAGCGCGAGCGCGCCGCCTTCTGGATGGCGTCGGCCATCGCGGCCAGCACGATCTCGCGGTCGATCACCTTTTCGCGCGCGACAGCATCTGCGATCTGCAGAAGTTCAAGCCGGTTCGCACTGACTGCCATTCTCGTTCTCCATCAGCCAATTCAAATCGCGGACCCCTCGTATGGGCCGCGGGATTGTCGAAAATTACTCGTCGTCACTCTGTTCGTTCTGGTTGGCGGCTTCCGCCTTGGCCAGCTTGTCGGCGCGCAACGCGTCGCGGATCAGGTCGTCGGTCAGCACCAGCTTGGCTTCCGCCAGCGCGCTGAACGGGATGATCACGCGCGGGGACTCGCCGTAGGCGACCTGGTCGCGCTCCAGCGTGAAACCTTCGGCGTCGACTTCGGCGATCTTGCCGCGAAACCGCTTGCGGTTGTCGAGCAGCACCGAGGTCTCGCATTTGACGACATGACCCTGCCAGCGCGAAAAATCCGACCTGCGGACCATTGGGCGGTCGATGCCGGGCGACGACATTTCCAGATGATACGCCTTGTCGACCGGATCTTCCACATCCAGCACCGGCGAAATCGCCATCGACAGGGCTTCGCAGTCCTCGACGGTCATGGTGCCGTCGTTGCGCTCGGCCATCACCTGCAGCGTCAAACCGTTCTGATTCAGGAGCCGCACGCGCACCAGCTTGTAGCCCATCGGCACGATGACCGGCTCGATGATCTCGGCGATGCGGCGGTCGAGGCCGGTTTCGACGATCAGCCGCGGTTCGTTGGCGTCTTCAGCCTGGATATCGGCCAAGCGATCTCTCCCTGAAATTCGGATTGCCATGATCGCGGTAATAAAAAAGAGCGGGTCCTGCCGGGCCCACTCTTCATCGAACGATCAAGAATTTGACGTTGATATACGCGCGATCGGCGCAAATTGCAAGGACCGGCTTATTCCGACGCAATTCCGGACGCAAAACCGCTGCAAACTTTTGCCGGAATTGCTCTATTTGAGCCGTTTCTTGAGAGATTCGTCGGGATAGCAGGTCGCGGCAATCCCGTTCTTGCCCTGCCAGTCGCCGAGCGAGCGGCGCGTCTTGTAGCCCGGCAGGCCGTCGACCTTGCCGACATCGTAGCCCTTGGCGGCGAGCGTCTTCTGCATGGTCAGCACGTCCGAGCGCAGCATCTTTCCGACATCGCCCCAAGGCGCCTTGAACGGACCAGCACCGCCGGCGATGCGATCGGCGAGATTGCCGATGAACAGCGCGTAGAGGTCGGAATTGTTGTATTCCTTGAGCACGTAGAAATTCGGCGAGACGATGAATTCCGGGCCGTGGCGGCCGGCGGGCAGCAGCATCATGCTCTCGGCCTTGGCCTCGTTTGGCGGAAAGGCTTTTCCGGAAATGCGGGCGATGCCCATGCCGGTCCAGGCCGACAGCGGCTTTGCCAGATCCGGGCCTTCCTGCGCGCAGGAGACGTTTTCGGGGATCGTCACCTCGTAGCCCCAGGTGCGGCCGGGTTTCCAGCCCTTCTTGACCAGATAGTTGGCGATGGAGGCCAGCGTATCCGGCACCGAGGTCCAGATGTTGCGGTGGCCGTCGCCGTCGAAATCGACGGCATATTTCAGGTAGCTGGTCGGCATGAACTGCGGCTGGCCCATGGCGCCGGCCCAGGAGCCCTTCATCGCCGCCGGCGTCACGTCGCCGCCGTCGACGATGTGCAGGGCCGCGATCAGCTCGGTGCGGAACATGTCCTTGCGGGTTGACATGAAGGCTTTGGTCGCCAGCACCTGCATCGCCGAATAGGGAATTTTCGCCGCGCCGAAACCGCTTTCGCGGCCCCAGATCGCCAGCACCACCGCGCCCGGCACGCCATAGGTCTTTTCGATGCGCCTCAAGGTCGAGGCATGGGTGGCGGCGAGCGATTTGCCGGTCGCGGCCAGCCCGCTCAGGCGCTTTTCGGAAAAATAGCCGCCAGGGGCGGAAAACTCGGCCTGTGTCTGCGCCTGTTCCTTGGGCGGCTTGGTGCCGGGCGGCACGAGATCGGGCAGATCCCAGTTCAGCGTCACGCCGGCAAAGGCGCCGTCGAAATTGGCCCGCGAGACGCCCGAAGCTTTCGCCTGCGGCCAGATCTCGGCCTCGATCCAGCCATGGAACTGCTTTTCGACCGCCGCCTTATCCAGGGCGAAGGCCGGCAGCGGCAGCAGGGAAAGACCGCAGATCAGCAATGTTTTCAGCAATGTGCGCATGAAGCCGTCCCGTTGAAACTCAGATCGCCGTGCGGGCGCGCAGCGCCGCCGTCAGCGTGCCCTCGTCGAGATAATCCAGTTCGCCGCCGACGGGAACGCCATGCGCAAGCCTCGTGATCTTCACCTCCAGCCCGGAGAGCTGGTCGGTGATGTAATGGGCCGTCGTCTGGCCCTCGACGGTGGCGTTGACGGCGAGGATGATCTCGCGCACGCCGCCCGCCTGCGCCCGGTCGATCAGCGTGCGGATGTTGAGGTCGTCAGGCCCGACGCCATCGAGCGGCGACAGCGTGCCGCCGAGCACATGGTAAGCGGCGTTCATGGCGCCGGCGCGTTCCAGCGCCCAGAGATCGGAGACATCCTCGACGACGATGATGACAGACTGGTCGCGGCGGATATCGGTGCAGACCGTGCAGGGGTCGATCGTATCGACATTGCCGCAGGTGGAGCAGATGCGCACCTTCTGGTAAGCCTCGCCCATCGCCTGCGACAGGGGGCCGAGAAGCTGGTCCTTCTTCTTGACGAGGTGCAGCGCCGCGCGCCGCGCCGACCGGGGCCCGAGACCCGGTACCTTCGCCAGAAGCTGGATGAGTTTTTCGATTTCCGGGCCGGTGACTCGTTTTGCCATGGCCGCGCTTTTATCCCATGTTCGCCCGTGAAGAAATGATCTGGATGAGAGAAGCCGCATGAAAATCACCGCCGTCTGCATCGGTGCCTCGCAAAAGCTGCCCGGCAAATCCTACCGCAGCGGCATCGACAAGCGCGCCGTCGGCGGCCCTGTCATGATCGACCGCCTCGGTCTCGTCGGCGACAAGGTCTGCAACAAGAAGCATCACGGCGGCCCCGATCAGGCGATCCTGATCGAGGGCGAACAAACCCTCGACTGGTGGCGGGCGGAGCTGGGCCGCGACCTGCCGCCCGGCAGTTTTGGCGAAAATCTCGTCATCGCCGGTCTGGAGAATGGCGATGTCGCGGTCGGTGACCGGTTCGTCCTCGGCGATGTGGTGCTGGAGGCGACGGCGCCACGCATGCCCTGCGCGACGCTGGCAGCCTGGTTGGGCGATCCCCAGATCGTCAAGCGCTTTGCGCAGGTCGGGCGGCCGGGCATTTATGCACGGGTGATCGCGGGCGGTTTGGTCGAGGCCGGCATGGATGTGGCGCTGACGCCCTATGCCGGGGAACGCATTCCGATCCCGCGGATGATGTCGGCCTATGGCCGCCTTACACAGGAAGAACGCACCCGGATGCTGGCCGCGCCGATTGCCGAACGCCTGCGCAAGCGGCTCCAAGGCTAGCGGGTGGCGATGGCCGCCGCAGCCCCCGCCATCAGGCCGGCGCTGGTGCGATTGGCGGCGCGGACGGCGCGTTCGCTGCGCAGCAGCCGGCGGGCTTTTGCCGCCAGCGCCACCCAGCAAAAATCGACCGCGACCAGCACCACCAGCATGGTGGCGACCAGTTCGCCCCAGCCGACCAGCGTGACGCCGGCGAGATCGATGATCGCCGGCAGCAGCGCCACATAGAACATCATGATCTTGGGATTGCCTAGCGTCACCGTCAGCCCGGCGAAAAACAGCCGCCCGGCGGAATCGCGCTCCGGCAGGGCGCCATCCTCGACCTTGACCGGCGCAAACCACATCTTCCAGGCGAGATAGAGCAGGTAGGCGACGCCCAGCCATTTGATGGCGACGAAGACGGCATGGAAACTTTCGGCGATGGTGACGAGGCCGGCGACGGCGAGGCTGAGCCACAGCATCTCGCCCAGCCACATGGCCATCAGGAACGGCAGCACATCGCGATACCCCTTGGCGATCACCCGGGCGACCAGCGCCGCGATGCTCGGCCCCGGCGACCCGGCGGCGACCAGCAGCGCGCCGGCAAAGACCAGCAATGAAGACAGCGTCATGATCTCTCCTCCACAGGTATGCAGACTGCGCCCGCCGAACCGCTCCGGTCAAGAGGCCAATGCCCGAGCCGCCGCGCCGGCGGTGCGGAAATAGGAGGCGTCGCGATGCAGCATGGCGGCGGCAAAGCTGCCGTCGAGCAGCAGGGCGATCTGCCGCGCAACCGTCTCGGGCGCCGGCCGCCCGGCCTCGCGCAGCATGGAAGCCAGCCAGTCCTCGATGCGTTTCTTGTGGGCCGCGCCGCGTTTCAGCGCCGGATGGCCGGGCAGGTTGGCAAGTTCCGCCGAGGTGCGCAGGAAACCGCAGCCCTTCCAGCCGGGGCGTTCAGCCCGCCCGGCCAGCTTTTCGAAGATCGCGGCGATACGATTGGAGACATCGCCCTCCGCTTCGGCGAACCATCGGCTGTAGGCATCGAGATTGGGCTGGTCGCGGTGGTCGAGATAGGCGGCGACCAGGTCGTCCTTGCTCTTGAAATGGTAATAGAGCGAACGCTTGGTGATGCCTGCCTCTTCCGCGACCGCATCGACGCTGACGGCGCGGATGCCCTCGCGATAGAACAGGCGGTTGGCCGCTTCGACGATGCGCTGGCGGGTGGAGGTTTCGGGCTGGGTCATGCGCCAAAAGTATACTGACCAGTGAGTATACACAAGCACGGCCTCTAGCTAGATTGCCGATCCAGGAGAACAGGTATGGACGGCAGGCAAACCGAATTCGAATGCGCCGACGGCGTGGTGCTGAAAGGCCATTGGTGGGGCGTGGAGGGCGCGGCGCGCCATCCGGTCGTCATCATCAATCCGGCGACGGGAGTGAAGGCCGCTTATTATCATCGCTACGCCGCCTTCCTCGCCGAACACGGCTTTGCGGTGCTGACCTATGATTATCGCGGCATCGGCCTGTCGCGCCCGGCCGGGCGTCTCAAGGGAACTGGTTTTACCTGGCGGCAATGGGGCGAACAGGATTTCGAGGCGGCGCTTGCCCATGCGCTGGCGCAAGGCGGCGGCGATCCGCTGGTCGTCGGCCACAGCATCGGCGGGTTTTTACCCGGCTATGCGCCGAGTGCGGCGCGTATTTCCCGGCTGCTGACGGTCGGGGCGCAATATGCCTATTGGCCGGATTACCGGCGTAAGGACCGGCTGTCGCTGTTCTTGAAATGGCATGTCGCGATGCCGGCGATCACGCTGGCGCTCGGCTTCTTTCCCGGGCGCGGCCTCGGCTGGCTGGAAGACCTGCCGGCCGGCGTGGCGCTGGAATGGAGTTTTCGCGGGCCTCGCATGGAGGCGCGGCTGAAACAGCCGCTGCGGGCCACGATCCTCGATCGCTTCGCCGCCGTGCAGGCGCCGATGCTGGCGCTCAGCGTCTCCGACGATCCCTTCGCCACGCACAGCGCCGTCAACCGGGCGCTGTCCTATTACACCTCGGCCGAGCGGCTGAAGGTCATGCTCGAGCCGGCCGACCTCGGCGTGACCAGGGTCGGCCATTTCGACCTGTTCCATGCCCGGCATGGATCGAGCTTCTGGATCGACAGCCTGCTTTGGCTGCGCGATGGCATCAATCCCTGGCCGAGGCGGGTATTCGCCTGATCAGAAAGGCAGCTTGAAGCCGGGCGGGATCGGCAGGCCTGATGTCAGCGCCTTGCTCTTTTCCTGCGTCTCGCTGTCGGCCTTGGTCTTGGCGTCCTTGTGGGCGGCGACGATCAGGTCTTCGAGGATCTCCAACTCGTCTTCCTTGGCGAGCGACGGATCGATCTTCAGGCCGAGCATCTCGCCCTTGCCGTTGAGGCGGACCGTGACGAGGCCGCCGCCGGAGCGGCCTTCGACTTCGAGCGCGGCGATTTCCGCCTGCATCTGCTCCATCTTGGCCTGCATTTCCTTGACCTTGCCCATCATGCCCATGATGTCGCGCATCGTCTTGTCTCCTGAAATTGCTGTCAAAACTCGATATCGTCGCCGGGCAGGATATCGCCCTCGGCGGATTCGGCAACGGCGGGGGCCTCGGTGACGTCCTCGTCTTCCGTCTCGGCCGCCCTCACCCGGACGTCGGTGATGCGCGCGCCGGGAAAGCGCGACAGGATCGCCGCCACATCCGGGTCCTGCCTCGCATCGACGAGGCGGGCCTCGCGGGCGCTCTCCTCCTGCTCGGCAAGCGTCGGCCCGCCTTCCTCCCGCGAGAGGATGACCATCCAGCGGATGCCGGTCCATTCCTGCAGACGGTTCTGCAGGTCGCCGGCCATGGATTTCGGCGCATCGCGCACCAGGGAAATTTCCAGCCGCCCCGGCTCCAGCTTTACCGGCCGCACGAAGGCGCGCATCTGCGCCTTGAGCTTGAAATCGCGGTTCTTGGTGCAGAGTTCGGAAATATCGGCGAGCGACGAAACCTTGACCTTCGGCTCGCTCGCCTGCGGCGGCGCTTCAACGCGGCCGATTGCCATCGGCTCCGCAGCCGGCGCGGCGGCTGCGGTCGGGCGCAACATAGTCACCGAGCCGGAGGAACGGGAAGGCGCGGCCTCGACGGCGCGGGCGGACACCGGGGCGCTGGCAAAAGCTTGCGCTCCGCCGCCATTGCCATTGCCGGATGGCATCGGCCGGCTCGGCGCTTCGCCATTGGCGAATTCGGCGATGCGGCGCGCGGCCTCTTCCGGCGAGGGTAGATGCGCGGCATGGGCCAAGCGAATCAGCACCATTTCGGCGGCACCTGCCGGGCGGGCGGCGGCCTCGACTTCGCCAATCCCCTTCAAGAGCATCTGCCAGATGCGCGACAGGGTGGTGACGGCGATGGTTTCGGCAAATTCACGGCCGCGCACGCGCTCGACTTCGCTCAGCGACGGATCGTCGGCGGAATCGGGCACATATTTCAGGCGGGTGACGAGATGGGTGAAATCGGCAAGATCGGTCAGCACCACCACCGGATTGGCGCCGGCCTCGTATTGCGCGCCGAATTCATGCAGGGCGGCGCTAACATCGCCTTTGACCACATGCTCGAACAGGTCGACGATGCGGGCGCGGTCGGCCAGGCCAAGCATGGCGCGCACTGCTTCCGTTACCACCGCGCCGCCGCCATGGGCGATCGCCTGGTCGAGCAGCGACAGACCGTCGCGCGCCGAGCCCTCCGCCGCGCGCGCGATCATGGCCAGCGCTTCCGGCTCGACCGAAATGCCTTCCTTGGCAGCGATGGTGGAGAACAGCCCGACGAGATCGGACGCGCCGATGCGGCGCAGGTCGAAGCGCTGGCAGCGCGACAGCACCGTGATCGGCACCTTGCGGATCTCTGTCGTGGCGAAGATGAATTTTACATGCTCCGGCGGCTCTTCCAGCGTCTTCAACAATCCGTTGAAGGCCGCCGTCGACAGCATATGCACTTCGTCGATGATATAGACCTTGTAGCGCGCCGAAACCGGGCGATAGCGCACCTGCTCGATGATTTCCCTGATGTCATCGATGCCGGTATGAGAGGCGGCGTCCATCTCGATCACGTCGACATGGCGGCCTTCCATGATCGCCTGGCAATGCTCGCCGGGGATTTTTAAGTCGATGGTCGGACGGTCGACGCTGTCGGTCTTATAATTGAGGGCGCGGGCGAGGATGCGGGCGGTGGTCGTCTTGCCGACGCCGCGCACGCCGGTCAGCATATAGGCCTGGGCAATGCGGCCGGTCTCGAACGCATTGGTCAGCGTGCGGACCATCGGCTCCTGGCCGACCATCAGGTCGGTAAAATCCTTGGGACGGTATTTGCGCGCCAGAACGCGGTATGCCGCGCCGGTCTCAGCCTGTTTCGGTTCGGTGTCGCTCATCGCCCTGCCAAGCGTTGTTGGTGACCCCGCTCCAGGATTGTTGGCCGCCGGGATATGGGAGGCCCTGCGGCCGAAAATCGACCGGGGCCGGGAACGCAAAGGGTGGGAGGCTGGCACGATGACCCGTGCCGGGATCGTTAGGGCTGCTTCCTTCCGGACCTGACCCGGTTGGCGAGCGGCGCGTCCACCACCAACCTCCCGCCGCACATATCGGCAATCTCGTCAGCAAATGCAAGCCAGCCTTTCAAAAAACTGCTAGACAGGAAAAAGACGAACGGGAGGACAGGCGTGCAAGGCTTTGAACTGGATGGAAGACTGGCCCGCGACAGCATTTTGTTGACCGAGCTTGGCCTTTGCCAGGTGCGGCTGCAAAACGAGCGCCGCTGGCCCTGGCTGGTGCTGGTGCCGCAGCGAAACGGCATGAGCGAGATCTTCGACCTCCCGCCAGAAGATCAGGCGGCGCTGCTTTCCGAAACCACCCGCGTCGCGGCCGCCTTGAAATCCGTGACCGATGCCACGAAGATCAATATTGGCGCGCTCGGCAATATCGTGCGCCAGCTGCATGTGCATGTCATCGCCCGCGCCGAGGGCGACGACAACTGGCCCGGCCCGGTGTGGGGCTTCGGCAAGGCCGAACCCTATGACGACGCCATCAAAGACGAATTCGTTAGCCGACTATTGAAAGTCCTTTCCGCATGATCCGATCCCTGTTCGATATCGATTCTCCCCATCCCGAACCCAGCGCCCTGACCGCCTTCGCCCTCAACGACCTCGCCCGCGATTCGGAGCATCGTGCCGAGGATTGCGTCGAGACGGCGCTCTCCGTAGACGGCGCCCATATCCTCGCCTTTTCCGGCAATCGCCTGATCCTCAAGCATGACGGGCAGGTGCTCGATCCGCTGTTTGCGCTTTACGAACTCTCCGACCTGCAGCCGGATCTGGACAATGCCATCCTGCTCGGCCATCGCCAGACTGGCGAGCCGCGGCTTGCCGTCCCGGTCGGCATCGACGAGGAAAACCTTGCCAGCCATTACAAGCCGACCGACGGGCGCAGCCTGTTTCGCGACGGGCTGGTCGACGACGCCCTGCTCGGTGAATTCGCGCAAGGGGCGTCGCTGATTACCTGGAACCGCGACAACCGCTTTTGCGGACGCTGCGGCGGGGCGATGGAGATGAGGATCGGCGGCTACAAGCGCGTCTGTGTTGCTTGCGACCACACGATCTTCCCGCGCACCGATCCGGTCGTCATCATGCTGGCGATCGACGTCGAGGGCGACCGCTGCCTGCTCGGGCGCGGGGCGCATTTCGCGCCGGGCATGTATTCCTCGCTCGCCGGCTTCGTCGAGCCCGGCGAAACTATCGAGAATGCGGTGCGCCGCGAAACCCTCGAGGAATCGGCGATCCGCATCGGCCGGGTGCGCTACCACGCCTCGCAGCCCTGGCCCATGCCGCATTCGCTGATGATCGGCTGCTATGGCGAGGCGAAAAGCCTCGTGGTCAAGCGCGACGAGGCGGAGCTGGAAGATTGCCGCTGGTTCAGCCGCGACGAGGCGGCGCAGATGCTGGAGCGCATTCCCGGCACCGGCGATCACACGCCGCCGCTGGGCGCGATCGCCCATCGCCTGATCCGCGACTGGGTGGAGTGGAAACGCTGACCCGATGACCGCGCCCCGCGCCGAACGGTTGCTGGCGCTGCTGCAGGTGCTGCGCCGCCATCGCCGTCCGGTCACCGGCGCGGCGCTTGCCGCCGAACTCGGCACCAGCCTGCGCACGCTCTACCGCGATATCGCCAGCCTGCAGGCGCAAGGCGCCGATATCGAGGGCGAGGCCGGCATCGGGTATGTGCTGCGGCCGGGCTTCATGCTGCCGCCGATGATGTTTTCGCAGGACGAGATCGAGGCCCTGGCGCTCGGCATTCGCTGGGTCGGGCGCAGCGGCGATCCCGGGTTGGCGCGCGCGGCCGTCAATGCGCTCGCCCGCATCGCCGCAGTGTTGCCGGCCGAGTTGCGCGAAGAGGTGGATGCCTCGACGCTGCTGGTCGGGCCGGCCAAGGGCGAACCCGAAGGTATCGACATCGCCCTGCTGCGCGCCGCCATCCGCGAGCGCGAAGTCTTGCATCTCATTGCCTATGAGGATGAGGCCGGCCGCGCCAGCGACCGCTGCGTCTGGCCCTTCGCGCTCGGCTTTTTCGAGCGGGTGCGGGTGCTGGTCGCCTGGTGTGAGTTGCGGCAGGATTTTCGCCATTTTCGCACCGACCGGATCGGCGCGGTCGAGCCGGCCGGGCGGCGTTACCGGACGTCGCGGGCGGCGCTGCTCAAGCAGTGACGGGAAACGCAGAAGATCAAGGCGGACATGTAAAGCGATTGCAACAAAAATGCGCAGCGGTTTTGCGTCCGGGACTGCTTCAGGCTGCTGCCGGAATCTGTCAGCAGGTCGCGTTAGTCTCCTTTCATCGACACGAAAGGAGATCGACATGGCCAACCCCAACCTCTTCATTCTCTACGTCAAGGACCCGGCCGCCAGCGCCCGGTTCTACCGAAAACTGCTCGGCCGCGAACCGGCCGTCGCCGCGCCGAATTTCGTCGCCTTCCCGCTGGATGGCGAATTTACGCTTGGCCTGTGGCGACAGGAGAAAGTCGAGCCGCCGACGGCCGGCGGCGAGGCGCGCAGCGAAGTCGCCTTCATGATCCCTGGCGACAATGCCATCGCCAAGACCTTCGAGGACTGGAAGGCGGCCGGCCATGAAATCCTCCAGCCGCTGACGGTGATGGATTTCGGCCCGACCTTCGTCATCGCCGACCCGGACGGCCATCGCCTCAGGGTTTGTGAGCCGGATAAGGAATAACGTCCTTTCTACCCTGCGCGCGAATCAGATCTGCAGGTCGCCACGCATCGGATGGCCCTTGTAGACACCGAGGATGCGGACCTTTTCCGAGAAGAAGCGCAGCTCTTCCAGCGCCCTGCGGACATTGGCGTCGTTGGGATGCCCCTCGATATCGGCATAGAACTGGGTGGCGACAAACTTGCCGCCCAGTTGGTAGCTTTCCAGCTTGGTCATGTTGATGCCGTTGGTGGCGAAGCCGCCAAGCGCCTTGTAAAGCGCCGCCGGAATATTGCGGACGTTGAACACGAAGGTGGTGACCAGCATTTCGTCCGGCGTGCGGCGCTGTTCCCAGTTCTCGTCCCGCGACAGGACGACGAATCGGGTGACGTTGTTTTCGGTGTCCTCGACGTTCTCGGCGACGATATCCAGGCCGTAGAGATCGGCGGCGAGGCGAGGCGCAAGGGCCGCCATGGAGCGGTCGCCCTTTTCCGAGACCAGCTTGGCGGCGCCGGCGGTGTCGCCGGCGACGACCGCCTTCCAGCCATTGTGGCGGATGATCTTGCGGCATTGGCCGAGCGCATGGATATGGCTGTGGACGGTGCGGATCTCGTCCTTGGTCACACCCGGCAGCACCATGAGCTGGAAGCGGATCGGCATGAAATACTCGCCGATGATGTGCAGGCGCGATTCCGGCAGCAGATGATGGATATCGGCGACGCGGCCGGCGATGGTGTTCTCGATCGGAATCATGGCGATATCCGCCTCGCCGCTTTCCAGCGCCACGAACGCATCCTCGAAGGTCGGGCAGGGCAGCGGCTCCATGGCCGGGAACATGTCACGGCAGGCCATGTCGGAATTGGCGCCGAAATCGCCCTGAAAGGCGATGCGGTTGGTCTTGAGATTCATCGGGTCACCATCATGAGGGGATGCGCGCGGCAAGGATAGCCCGCGCCTTGTCGAGGTCGGCGGGAGTATCGACGCCGAGCGGAACGGAGTCAACGATCTCCACATCGATGCGCATGCCCGCCTCGAGCGCCCGCAACTGCTCCAGCGATTCGCGCTTTTCGAGCGCCGAGGGCCCGAGCGCGACGAAACGCTCCAGCGCGGCGCGGCGATAGGCATAGAGGCCGATATGGTGGTAGAGCGGGCCGTCGCCGTAAGGCGCGGTCGCGCGGGTGAAATAGAGCGCCTTCAACCGGCGTTCCGACAGCGGCGAGCCGACCACCTTGACGATGTTCGGATTGCGCCTGTCCTCTTCATCCGCGATCTCGACGGTCAGCGTGGCGATATCGACGGCGGCTTCCTCCAGCGGCCGCAACGCGGCGCGGATCGTCTCCGGCTCGATGGTCGGCAGGTCGCCCTGGACATTGATGACGGTGCGAACCCTGCCGTCCGGGTCGGCCATCTGCAACGCCTCGAAGATCCGATCGGAACCGGACTGGTGGTGGGCGCCGGTCAGGACGGCATCGAAGCCGGCGGCGGTGACGGCGGCGACGATATCCTCGCTGTCGGTGGCGACGATGATTCGCCCCACGTCGGCTTCTTTGGCCCGCATGGCAACCTGCACGATCATCGGCAGGCCGCAAATATCGGCCAGCGGCTTGCCGGGAAGGCGGGTGGAAGCCATGCGCGCCGGGATCAGAACCAAAGTTTGGTCGAAAATCGCATTCTTCATGGCCCGGCCTTCTAATGTCTGGGAAAAAGTGGCAAAAAGTCTCACCGTGACCACGATAATGACTGTTGCAACTGCGGATCAAAAGACATAGGTTCCGCGCGATTTCAAGATGGGACCGGTCTGTGACCGCCGGGATGCAAGGGGAGCATGTCCAGATGAATTCTTATATGAACATGGGTTTGGGCGCGCTGCTTGGCACATGCTTCGTCCTGATGTCCGTGTCCATTGCCTCCGAGGGCATCTTTCACGCGCCCGCGCCTGAAAAGCCGGGCTTCACGATCGTCGCCGAGGAAGCCTCCGCCGAAGGTGCTGGCGCAGGCGCCGCCGCCGCGGCCATGACGCCGATCGCCGCCCTGCTCGGCAAGGCCGACGCCAAGGCCGGCGAAACAGTCTTCAAGAAGTGTCAGAGCTGTCATACCGACACCAAGGACGGGCCGAACAAGACCGGTCCGAACCTTTACGGTGTCGTCGGCCGTCCGATCGCCTCGCATGAAGGCTTCGCCTATTCCGCCGCCATGAAGGACTTTTCCAAGGGCAGCACCGTGGTCTGGGATTTCGATCACCTGAACCACTTCCTGCTGGCGCCGAAGAAGCTCGTGCCCGGCACCGCCATGGGCTTTGCCGGCCTGAAGAGCGAAGAGGATCGCGCCAACCTGATCCTCTATCTACACACCATGGCAGACGCGCCGGTCGCCCTGCCCGATCCGGCCGCTCCGGATACGCTGGCCGCGACCAACTAAGGCCTGCTGAATACCATTCGACGAACCCGGCTGTGAGAGATCGCAGTCGGGTTTTTCTTTGACGTCATCTCAATGCGCGAGTAGCAGGCTCCAGGCCGTGACCGTCAGCGCGCCGACGGCCGTGGTGAGCGTGATGGTCGAGGCGGCGAGGCTGTGGCCGACGCCGAAGCGGTTGGCGATCAGCCAGGCATTGACGCCGGTCGGCACCGCGGAGGTCAGCACCATTGCCGCCGTCCATTCCGGCGTCAGACCGAGAATGCGGCTGGCCGCCCAGACGCTTGCCGGCAGCAGCACCAGCTTCAGCACCGACATGCAGGCGGAAATGCCGATATTGCCGGAAATGCCGTATTTGCGCAGCGCCATGCCGAGCGAGATCAACGCCGCCGGCCCGGCCATGCCGGCGATCGGATCGACGACGCTTGCCGCCACTGCCGGCATCGGCAGCCCGGTCAGGTGGAAGACGATGCCGGCGGCAAGGCCGATCACCAGGGGATTGCGGGCGAGATTGGCCCCGACCGGGCGCAGCACGCCCAAGAGGCCGCGCCCGGCAATGCCGCTTTCCTTGCGTTCAGCTTGTTCCATCAGCAGCGTGCCGACGACCATCATGACAGGCAGATGCACGGCGAGCAGGATCGACAGCGCCACGACGCCATCGTCGCCGACGGTGCGTCCGACCAGTGGCAGGCCGATGAACACATTGTTGGCGAAGGCGGAGGAAACGCCGGCGAGCACGCCGATGCGCGAATCGCGGCCGAAAACCCTCGTCGCCAGCAGGTGGCCGGCCGCCCAGGTGACCGTCACGCCGCTGAAATACGCGATCCACAGCCGAAAGGGCGAGGCGCCATGGAACTGTGCTTCGGCGATGGTGCGAAACAGCAGCACCGGCACGGCGATCTTGAAGACGAATTCGCCCAGCGCCTCGCCGACATGGTCCTTGAACAGGCCGAAGCGCACCAGCAGCCAGCCAAGCAGGATCATCAGGAAGACCGGAAGGACATTCAGGAGCGTGGCGGACATCGTCGGGCGGAACCTTGGGATCGGACGGGGACGCCAAGGGCTTAAAGGATCGCATGGAAAAGGCAAAGGCCGATGGCGCCGCGCGACGACGCGATTTGCGGCCCGCCCAAAACGCCGAAAGCAGGGCCGAAACCCTGCTTTGCCGCGCATCCTGCGATGCGCCTCGTTGCCGCCGCCAGTTCATCCGTGGTCAGGGCGCCGATCGCTGCTCGAGGCTTCATGCCTCGTCATCTCCGGCTTCGGATACCCTCGTCCGGATCAACTTGGACACATCTATAATCCGCTATCGTGACGCGGCAATGACAGGCGGGCGCGCCCAAGCTTTTCGCATTTTTTCTTCCAAATGCCGGGAAATGCGCTATGACCTGACACCGGCGGGCTTCTCGGCCCGAAACGCTTCCTGGCCCCGAAACGCGCGGGGCGCGCATCTATCCGGGACTTTCTCTTTCATGGCGACTTACGACGTTCTGACCATCGGCAATGCCATCGTCGATATCATCTCGCGTTGCGACGACGATTTCCTCATCGACAACGCGATCACCAAGGGCGCGATGAACCTGATCGACGCGGAGCGCGCCGAACTGCTCTATTCGCGCATGGGACCGGCGGTCGAGGCATCCGGCGGCAGCGCCGGCAACACCGCCGCCGGGGTCGCCAGTTTCAACGGTCGCGCCGCCTATTTCGGCAAGGTGGCCAGGGACCAGCTCGGCGAGATCTTCGAACACGACATCCGAGCCCAGGGCGTCTATTTCCAGACTGAACCGCTGGAAGACGGCGCGCCAACGGCGCGCTCGATGATTTTCGTCACGCCGGACAGCGAACGCTCGATGAACACCTATCTCGGCGCCTGCGTCGAATTCGGCCCCGAGGATGTCGAGGAAAGAGTCGTCGCCGAATCGAAGGTTACCTATTTCGAAGGCTATCTCTGGGATCCGCCGCGCGCCAAGGAAGCCATTCTCGCTTGCGCCCGCATCGCCCATGCGAATCACCGGGAAATGTCGATGACCTTGTCCGACAGTTTCTGCGTCGGACGCTATCGCGGCGAATTCCTCGAGCTGATGCGCTCCGGCACGGTCGATATCGTCTTCGCCAATCGCGACGAGGCATTGTCGCTCTACGAAACCCAGGATTTCGACCTGGCGCTCACGAAGATCGGCGCCGATTGCAAGCTGGCGGCGGTGACGATGAGCGAGGAAGGCGCCATGATCGTGCGCGGCGGCGAGCGCATCCATGTGCCGGCGACCAGGATCGGCCAGCTCGTCGATACCACGGGCGCGGGCGACCTGTTCGCCGCCGGTTTCCTGCATGGTTACACGCAGGGGCGCTCGCTGGAAGATTGCGGCCGTTTCGGCTGCCTGGCGGCCGGCATCGTCATCCAGCAGATCGGCCCGCGGCCGATGGCCTCGCTGGCCGAGGCGGCGAAGAAGGCAGGGCTCGCCTGACATTCGCGCGGAGACGATTGCGGCGGCCAATCGCCGCCGGTTCGCTTACTTGAAGGCTTCGCCGGGATAGGCGCCCCAGACTTCGCTCTGCGCCACCCAGCCCTCGGTGCCGCCGGCATCGACATGGCACCAGTCGCCGGTGCATTCCTTGACGCGGAAGACGACGCCGGGCTCCAGCTTGGCGATGACCGAAGACGACGGCAGCGGGTCGCGGCGCATGTTGACATAGACCGCCTCGCCCTTGCCGCGCATCCACGGGGCGGCGATCGCCGTGCGCTCGCCCGACAGCAGCGCATGATTGACCCAGCCTTCGGTACCGTCGGCATCGCGGATGCGGCGCCAGTTGTCGTATTCCTGGATGATCTCCACCGGCAGGCCGGCCTTGGTATACATCCACGAGGTCGCGTAATCGGTGCTGGGACCGACGCGCAGGTTGACACGCTTGGATTTCAGGCTGACGAAACGCGGCAGCGGCAGGCCGCTCGCCCCCTTCGCCGACTGGGCGCCCGCAAGCTCGACGCCGCCGGCGAGCACGGCAAGCGACAGCGGCAGGACAAGCGCGGCTTTCAGCGCGATACGTCGCATCACTTTCATTCGACTGTTTCCATCCCACGGGTCATGGTGTTGAATTTTCTCGTCTTTCCCGATACGTCCCACAAATTGCGTCCGCTCTCTGCGAGTTTTGTTTGTCTTCGCGACCGGGAGTGATAGAAAATGCCGTGAACGGGAGAATTATCGCCCCACTTGGTTAAAGACCTCTGAACAAGGCGCCGGCGTCCATCATGACAGCGAAGAAAAAACCCAAGGTCTATCTCACCCGCAAGCTGCCGGATGCCGTCGAGACGCGGATGCGCGAGCTGTTCGACGCCGACCTCAACGTCGACGACGTGCCGCGTTCGCGCGAGGAACTGCTGGCGGCGGTGCAGTCGGCCGACGTGCTGGTGCCGACCGTCACGGACCGCATCGACGAGGGGCTGATCGAGGCGGCGGGGCCGGGCCTGAAACTGATCGCCTGCTTCTCGAACGGCACCGACCATATCGACGTCGAGGCGGCGGCGCGCAAGGGCATCACCGTCACCAACACGCCGAACGTCCTGACCGAAGACACCGCCGACATGACCATCGCCATGATTCTCGCCTTGCAGCGGCGGCTGGTGGAGGGTGCGCGGGTGCTGACCGACCGTCCCGGCGAATGGGCCGGCTGGTCGCCGACCTGGATGCTCGGCCGCCGCATCTGGGGCAAGCGCATCGGCATCATCGGCATGGGCCGCATCGGCACCGCTGTCGCCCGCCGCGCAAAAGCCTTCGGCATCTCGATCCATTACCACAACCGCAAGCGCGTCAGCCCGGCGACCGAGGACGAGCTGGAAGCGACCTATTGGGACAGCCTCGACCAGATGCTGGCCCGCGTCGACATCGTTTCGGTCAACTGCCCCTCGACACCCGCCACCTTCCATCTGCTCTCGGCGCGCCGCCTGGCGCTGATGCAGCCGACCTCGGTGATCATCAACACTGCCCGCGGCGATGTGATCGACGAGGCGGCGCTGATCAAATGCCTCAGGGAAGGCAAGATCGCGGGCGCCGCGCTCGATGTCTTCGAGAACGAGCCGGCGGTGAACCCGAAGCTGGTGCGGCTCGCCAACGAGAACAAGGTGGTGCTGCTGCCGCATATGGGCTCGGCGACCATCGAAGGCCGCATCGACATGGGCGACAAGGTGATCATCAACATCCGCACCTTCTTCGACGGCCACCGCCCGCCGAACCGGGTGCTGCCGGGGCGATAAATCCCCCTTACGCCTTCGGCTTGCGACGGCGATATTTCACCATATCGAACCGGCCGGCCAGCGAATCATACAGCATCAGCCGCCCGATCAACGGCTCGCCGGCGCCGGTGATCAGCTTGATCGCTTCCATGGCCATCAGCGTGCCGATGACGCCGGTGAGCGCGCCGATGACGCCGGCCTCGGCGCAAGCGGGGACCAGGCCTTCCGGCGGCTTTTCAGGAAAGAGATCGCGATAGGCGGGATAGAGCGCTCCGTCTGGCCCGCTCTCATAGGGTTTCAGCACCGTCAGCGACCCGTCGAAACGGCCGACCGCGCCTGTCACCAGCGGGATGCGCGCCGCCTCCGCCGCATCGGCGGCGGCATAACGCGTGTCGAAATTGTCGGAACCGTCGATCAGCAGGTGAAAACCGGACAACTGCATCGCCGCCGTTTCCGGCGAAAAGCGTTCCTCGAAACGCAGCGTCGTGACATGCGGATTGAGCCGGGCGATGGCATCGGCCGCACTTTGCGATTTCAGTTCGCCGATGGTGCCGGTGTCGTGGATCACCTGGCGCTGCAGGTTGGACAGCGAGACACGGTCGTCATCGGCAATGCCGAGCGTGCCGATGCCGGCGGCGGCCAGATATTGCAGGATCGGCGCGCCGAGCCCGCCGGCGCCGATGACCAGCACGCGGGCGTGCTTCAGCTTCTGCTGGCCGGCGCCGCCAACTTCCGGCAGCAGGATATGGCGTTTGTAGCGGGCGATTTCATCGGGGCTGAGCGTGTCCATGCCCAAGCTATAGCATCGCTTTCGCCGGCCGCAAACGCCGCCTTAACGGCTCACGGTTCCCCCGGAGACGGTAAAATATTGTGCCCGCTCGCCGAGCGCCGAAAACAGCCCGGCATCGGTGCCGGTCATGAAGGCCTGGCCGCCGAGCGCGTCGACGAGATCGAAGAGCGCGGCGCGGCGGCCGGGATCGAGATGGGCGGCGATCTCGTCGAGCAGCAGCACCGGCGCATGGCCGGTCATGTTGGCGACCAGCCGGGCATGGGCGAGGATGAGGCCGATCAGCAGCGCCTTCTGCTCGCCGGTCGAGCAGCGTTCGGCCTCGATATCCTTGGCCGCATGGCGCACCAGCAGGTCGGCGCGGTGGGGGCCGTCCAGCGTGCGTCCCGCCGCCGCGTCGCGGTGGCGGCTGTCCTGCAGCATCAGTTCATAGGTTTCCTCGAGATCGACGGCCGGGCGGTCGAACTGGCCGTCGAGGAAGCCGGAAAGCGTCAGCGCCGCCATCGGGAAGGGCGTGCCGTCGCCGCCCTCGGCCACAAGCCGGGTCAGCAGGCCCAGCATTTCCTGACGCGCCAGCGCCATGGCGATGCCGAGGCTCGCCATCTGGCTTTCGAGGCCGGTCAACCAGGAGGGATCGAAGCGCCCTTCGGAGAGCAGCCGGTTGCGGCTGCGCATGGCGCGCTCGAAATCGCTGGCGCGGCGGCCATGCGCCGGATCGAGCGACAGCACCAGCCGGTCGAGGAAGCGGCGGCGGTCGGCGGATGGGCCGGTGAACAGGCCATCCATCGCCGGCGTCAGCCAAAGCACGCGCAGGTGATCGGTCAGTTCCTCGATGGTGCGCGCCGGCGTGCCGTTGAGGCGCAGCTTGCGGGTGGCGGAGTCCTCGCCGCTTTCCGTGCCGGTGCCGATGGCGACCTCGCCATCCATGCCTTCGACATCGGCGAAGATCGAAAAGCCGCCGGGCGCCCCGACGCGAGCGACGTCGTCATACGGCGCGCGCCGCAAGCCACGGCCCGGCGACAGGAAGGAGACGGCTTCGAGAAGATTGGTTTTCCCCGAGCCGTTGTCGCCGGTCAGCACCACATGGCGCGGATCGAAGGCGAGGGACAACTCGGCATAATTGCGGAAATCGCCGAGTTTCAGGCGGCCCAGACTGACCTTTTGCACCATCGCTTCCATTCCGGACCGGGAGCACGGCCGCTCCGATTTCTGTTTGACGCATTCTCCAACCGAAAACCGGTTCCCGCTTTTTCCTGGACATGCTTCTTGCCGCAGAGCTATGCCGAAGGAAGGCGAATGGCAAGATCGCCAGAGCGCCTTTGCCCCGCTGGAGCCGCCGACATGGCCAACGGCATCGCCTGCAATTATTCGCATCTGCATATAATGAGGCGACCGCGCTTCGACAATGCGGCTTTACAACAGGGCGCGGGCCGGGTCATTTCGCATAGCGATTGCTTCTCAGATTACTTGCAATTTCATATTCTGTCCCCTAGGCTCCCTCTCGGACGCGTGCCCTGCGGCCAGAGGAAACCGGCTGATGCCGGGCCGTGAGGGCCACCGCGATCTCTTCATGGGGAACAGATCCAATGACTACATCCGATATTCTCTCCGGCTTCGGTTCCGCGCTTCTGTCCGGCGCCGTCAAGGTCGTCGATCTCACCGCGCCGCTCGGGCCCGAAACGCCGGTCATCTACCTGCCGCCGCAATTCGGCAGCAATACGCCGAGCGTCAAGGTTCACACCATCTCGGAATATGACGCGAACGGCCCCTTCTGGGCCTGGAACTGGCTGGAACTCGGCGAACATACCGGCACGCATTTCGATGCGCCCTGCCACTGGATCACCGGCAAGGACCATCCCGACAACACCACCGACACCATTCCGCCGCAGAATTTCGTCGCCCCGGTCAATGTCATCGACCGCTCGAAGGAAGTGGCTGAAAACGTCGACTACCTGCTGACGGTCGAAAGCATCCAGGAATGGGAAGCCGAGCATGGCGAGATCGAGGCGGGAAGCTGGGTGCTGCTGCGCAGCGACTGGTACAAGCGCAACGGCTCGACCGAAACCTTCCTCAATGCCGACGAGAACGGCCCGCATTCGCCGGGGCCGACGGCCGAGGCGATCACCTATCTGATCGGCAAGGGCGTGATCGGCTGGGGCTCGGAAACGGTCGGCACCGATGCCGGTTCCGCCGGCGGAATGAACCCGCCCTTCCCCGCCCACAACCTGATGCACAAGGCCAATCGCTACGGCCTCGCCAGCCTGTGTCACCTCGACCAGCTTCCGCCCAAGGGCGCCGTGCTGATCGCCGCGCCGCTGAAATTCGTCAAGGGCACCGGCTCGCCCGTGCGGGCGCTGGCGCTCGTGGCCAGCTGATTCTGGCTCCTTGCAGGCATTTCCGGACGAAAAACCGCTGCGCACTTTTCCCGGAAATGCTTCGGCGCCCGCCCGCTTTGGCGCTGGCGGGCGCATCCCTCTTCTGTTAACCAGCAGCGCACACACGAGGCGATATTTTTCAGGGATCAGCATGGACGACCGGTTCGCAGGCATGGCGCTGAAGCGCAAGCGGGATACGGCCGAGCCGGCGCCCACACTCGGCGAAATCGGCCTCAACCAGTTCGCCCCCTATCTGATGAACCGGGTTATCGCTCGCTGGAACGCCAATATGGCCGAGGATCTCAAGGCGATGGATCTCTCCACCGCCAAGATGCGGGCGCTCGCCGTTCTTTCCATCACCCCTTCGGTCACCATCAACGAATTGTCGGTCTTTGCCGTTACCGAGCAATCGACCATGAGCCGGACGCTGGATTCGCTGGAGGAGCAGGGCTTCATCCGCCGCCAGCCGCGCGTCGAGGACATGCGGGTGCGCGACGTCACCATCACCGAGGAAGGCCGCACCGTCTTCGACAAGGTCTGGCCCACCATGTATGACAGCCTGCTGAAAATGTTCGACGGTGTCGAGGAAGACGAATATCGCGCCTTCCTTTCGGTGCTGCATCGGGTGCTGCACAATATCCGCAAGCACGATATCTGATT
Source organism: Rhizobium sp. YJ-22 (assembly GCF_029601685.1). NCBI lineage: Bacteria > Pseudomonadati > Pseudomonadota > Alphaproteobacteria > Hyphomicrobiales > Rhizobiaceae > Rhizobium > Rhizobium sp. YJ-22. The sequence goes on from NZ_JARRIR010000001.1 coordinate 895,329, forward strand.
TTTCCGGCGAATTGCAGCTTGCCCAAGGGGCGGGCGAGCGGCGCGACAAAATTCCCTCTCCCCTCGGGGAGAAGGAAACCGGGTGCCTCCAGCCAGCATATTTTTCATCGAATGCTGGCTACAGCGTCGCCACCGTCTTTAGCGCACCATCCAGCGCCGTGCCGGCTTCATCAAGCAGCGCGGCCTGGCGCAGGCGGCGGAGCCAGTCGGCGCCGTCCTCGCGCTCGACCAGCAGCGGCAGGGACGATAGCACACGATCGAATTTCGACAGTCCACGGGCATGGGTGTCGGAATAGCCCTTTACCAACCGGCGACAAGCGAGGACCTCGACGGCGAGGCCGTAATTGTGGCCAAGCGTCCGCGTTGCCTTGTCCAGCCATTCCTCCCGATGCGCGACCTCGCGCTGATGGCGTAGCGTGCCGCGGCGGATGCGGCGCAGGCCGGAGACAGCGTAGAGGCCGAGGAACCAGAACAGCGTGCCTGTCTTCACCCGCCGGCCCTTGTTGACGACACTGTCGAGCTGCTTGAACAGCGTTGGGCGATTTTCGATCCACAGGCCCCAGGATTTCGGCAGCGTGCCGCAGATCTCGTCCATGCGTGGATGCATGTATTCTGTCATGTAGACGATCTGGTCGTCCCTGGCGCCGACCTCGCGGCGCACCCGGTCGAAGCGGCTGGCACGCACTTTAAGATCGGCCACGCGGATGACGTCGTCATAGGCCATGGCGACGGCGAGATATTTTGCCGCCTGCGCCGTGAAGGAAAATTCCTTGGTCTCGCCGTCGTGCTGGCGGTCGAGGGCATGGAGGGCGGCCATGCGGTCGAGATATTCGCCGGCATAGGCGGGATCCTGGAAATCGGTGAGTCGTTTGACGCCGGCAAACAGCATCGCCTGCGATGATTCCGGAAACGCGCTGCGGATGCGGGCCAGCAGCCGGTCGAGTTCGGCATGGCCGGCGGAGGCCGGCAGCGGGTCGAGGCGTTTTTCCGGGATGGCGGAAAGCTTCTCGGCAGGCTTGTCCTTGGTGCGGGCGTAAGCGGCGTCGAAGGCGCGCAGGCTCGCCTCGATGCCCTTGCCGCCGGCGCGGATCGTCGCTTCGAACGCCTGTCGCGCGAAGGGCAAGACATCGGCAGCGGCCAGCGCCCCGAACAAAGCAGAGGAAATGACGCTGCCTTTTTCGACGGCCAACTTTTCCATGTCGAAGGCGATGGTTTTCTTTGCAGCGAAATCGGTGGCGTCGATGACGACAAGCGGATTGGCGGCGCCATCGCCCGGCGCCTGCTTTTCGCTGACGGCGAAGGCGCGGTGCGTCGAGGCGATCAGCACCGTTTTATCAGGGGTCACCAGACCACGCAGCACCGAGCGGCCGGCCTCCATCAGCTCGGCGGCGAGCACGACGTCGACATCGCCCGGCGTCGGCATCAGCGAGAAGATCGGTGCCTTACCGTCGCGGGCCGGCAGCATCTCGATGTAATAGATCGTGGCACCCGTGCGCTGGGCGACGCCCGGCACCGAAGTCGTCTGCGCCATCCAGCCGTTTTCTTCGGCCAACGACACGATCCAGTCGGCGAGCACGCCGCCGCCTTGCCCGCCCATGGCGAGCACGGCGAGCGACAGCGGCTTGTCGGTGGCGTGGCGGGGCGTCATCGTCACATGTTCGTTCATCGATCCCGCCTCCTCAATCGGCAAAGACGATGCGGGCGGCATCGCGCCGCGCCTGCAGCCAGCCGATCACCTTGGCACGCAGGCTGGCGACGAAGCGATCCCAGCCGCTGGGATTGTGGATGATATCGGCGCGGTAGAAGGACGGACAGAGCACGGCGGCCTCCGAAACCTCGCCGCAATTGCCGCAGCCGACGCAATTGTTGTCGATGGCCGCCACCGGATCGTCCTTAAGCGGATCGTCGGTATGTTTGACCGACAGCGACGGACAGCCGGAGAGGCGGATGCAGGCGTGATCGCCGGTGCAGACATCCTCATCGACCCCGAAACGCTCCTTGACCATGCGCTTGCCGTCCTTCACCGCCTTGGCGAATTGCGGCTTCACCCGGCGCTGCTTGTTAAGCATGCATTCGGAGGAGGCGACGATGATCTTCGGTCCCTCTTCCTTGCTGGTCAGCGCCTCGCGCAGCGTGTCGCGCATTTTCGCCACGTCATAGGTGCGGTCGATCTGGCGCACCCAGGTGGCGCCGAGGCCCTTGACCGCGTTGACGATGGAATTGTTGGTCTTGCGGCGCGGATTGAGCGCCCGGGAGGAGGGAATATCCTGCCCGCCGGTTGCCGCCGAATAATAATTGTCGACGATCAGGATGACATTGTCCTGCTTGTTGAACACCGCATTGCCGACCGAGGTCGCCAGGCCATTGTGCCAGAAGCCGCCGTCGCCCATGACGGCAATCGCCTTCTTATCCGACTTGACGTTGAAGGCCGAGGCTGCCGCCGGGCCGAGGCCATAGCCCATGGTCGTCGAGCCGATATTGAAGGGCGGCAGGATGGAAAACAGGTGGCAACCGATATCGCCGGAAATGTGATGCGGCCCCAGCTCCTCCTCCACCATCTTCATGGCGGCGAAGATCGGCCGCTCGGGACAGCCGATGCAGAAACCCGGCGGGCGCGGCGGCACGACTTCCGCCAGCGCCTTGATCTTCGGATCCTGCAGGATCGGGGTCGGATCGGGCAGCGGCGGCTGGTTGCCGAGCAGCACGCGCTGATGGGTTTCGAGGAAGGATTTGATGCCTTTGACCAGAACCGGGGCGGTGTATTCGCCGCCCATCGGCAGCACGTCCTTGCCGGAAACGCGGGTCTGGAGATCGCGGCGGCGCAAAAGCGTGTTCAGCGCCTGCTCGATATATTCGGGGGCGCCCTCCTCCACCATCAGCACCGCCGATTTGCCGGCGCAGAAATCGACGATCTCGTCGTCGATCAGCGGATAGGAGATGTTCATCACATAGAGCGGCACGGCCGATTCGCCATAGACATCGGCAAGGCCGAGCTGCTGCAGCGCCCGCATGACGCCGTTATACAACCCGCCCTGCAGGATGATGCCGACCTCGCCGCTCTCCGGCCCGAAATGCTCGTTGATTTTTCGCGCCTTGATGAATTCCACCGCTGCCGGCCAGCGGCGCTCCAGCTTTTCCTTCTCATGCAGGAAGGAGGCGGGCGGCAGCACGATGCGGTTGACGTCGCGCACCGGATTTTCCAGCGCCTGGCGCAAGGTGAAATCCGGGCGGCGGTTGTCCTTGGCGACGAACTGGCCGTGCACATGGCAGCTGCGGATGCCGACCTGCAGCATGACAGGCGTATTCGAGGCTTCCGACAGCTCGAAGCCCTCTTCCACCGCCCGCACGATCGAAGGCAGGTTGGGGCGCGGGGTCAAAAGCCACAATTGTGATTTCATGGCATAGGCATGGCTGCGCTCCTGCATGATGGAGGAGCCCTCGCCGTAATCCTCGCCGATGATGATCATCGCGCCGCCGGTGACGCCGCCGGAGGAGAGGTTCGACAGGGCATCGGCGGCGACATTGGTGCCGGCGGTGGATTTCCAGGTGACGGCGCCGCGCACCGGATACATGACCGAGGCCGAGAGCATGGCGGCGGCGGCGGCTTCCGAGGCCGAGGTCTCGAAATGGACGCCGAGTTCCTCCATCACGTCCTTGGCATCAGCCAGCACATCCATCAGATGCGAGATCGGCGAGCCCTGGTAACCGCCGACATAGGAGACGCCGGATTGCAGCAGGGCCTTGGTGATCGCCAGAATGCCCTCGCCGCGAAAAATCTCGCCCTCCCCGAGCTTCAGATCCTCGACCTCACGCGCGAACGACCGTTCCGCCATGGCGGCAACTCCCTTATCGTGCGGGCAGGCATGACCGCCCGAGCCCATTTATTTGCAAAATCATATTTTGAGGCGGCGTGACCTGTCAATCGGCATTCCATACGGCTTTGGCCGTGGAGGCGATGCCGCTTGCTTCATGCGGCGGCATATATATGCTTGCGCATGAAATTCCATATTGGGCCTTGGGCGGCCTTTGCTTCTTTTGCCATCGCGACGGTACGCCGTCTTTCGGACTTGACGACAAGCGAAGCGCGTATATAGTTTAAACTTAAAATATTGCGACGCACCTTCGCGTCAATCCGGAAGGAGATGGCAATGCGTATCGTCTGCATCGGCGGCGGCCCGGCCGGGCTCTATTTCGCCCTTCTGATGAAGAAGCTGCACCCCGCCCACCATATCACCGTCGTCGAGCGCAACCGCCCCTACGATACCTTCGGCTGGGGCGTGGTGTTTTCCGATGCGACCATGGTGGCGATGCGCGCCTGGGATCCGGAAAGTGCGGCCGAAATCGAGGACGCCTTCAACCACTGGGACGATATCGAAGTCCTGTTCAAGGGCACGCGCCAGCGCACCACCGGCCATGGCTTCGTCGGCATCGGCCGCAAGAAGCTGCTTAACATCCTGCAGCGCCGCTGCGAGGCGCTCGGCGTCGAGCTGGTGTTCGAGATCGACGTCGATTCCGATCTCGATTATCCCGATGCGGACCTGATCATCGCCTCCGACGGCTTCAACTCGAAGATCCGCAACCGTTATCCGGACGTGTTCCAGCCCGACCTCGTGGTTCGTCCGAACCGCTATATCTGGCTCGGCACCCACAAGCTGTTCGATGCCTTCACCTTCGATTTCCGCAAGACGCCGCACGGCTGGTTCCAGGCGCATATCTACAAGTTCGACGACCAGACCTCGACCTTCATCGTCGAGACCACCGAAGAGGCCTATGAAAAGCACGGCCTCGGCGAGATGGACCAGCAGGCCTCCATCGATTTCTGCCAGGATCTGTTCTCCGAGGTGCTGGAAGGCGCCGAACTGATGACCAATGCCCGCCACCTGCGCGGCTCGGCCTGGCTGAACTTCAACCGGCTGATCTGCGGCAAGTGGAGCCATTTCAACGGCCAGTCGCATGTGGTGCTGATGGGCGACGCCGCCCATACCGCCCATTTCGCCATCGGCTCCGGCACCAAGCTCGCCATCGACGACGCCATCGAGCTGACGCGGCAGTTCCAGGCTCATGGGCATACCAGGGACAAGATCCCGGCCGTGCTCGAAACCTATGAGGACATCCGCCGCGTCGACGTCGCCCGCATCCAGAACGCGGCGCGCAACGCCATGGAATGGTTCGAGGTCGTTGGCGAACGCTATGCCGATACGCTGGAGCCGGAACAGTTCATGTATTCGATGCTGACGCGCTCGCAGCGCATCAGCCATGAAAACCTGCGCCTGCGCGACAAGGCCTGGCTCGAAGGTTTCGAGCGCTGGTTCGCCGAGCATTCCGGCCTTAAAAATGGCGACGGACGACCGCTGCCGCCGATGTTCACCCCGTTCACGGCGCGCGGCGTCACGCTCGCAAACCGCATCGTCGTCTCGCCGATGGCGATGTATTCGGCGACGGACGGGCTGATCGGCGATTTCCATATGGTGCATCTGGGCGCCCGCGCCATGGGCGGCGCCGGCCTCGTCTTTGCCGAAATGACCTGCGTTTCGCCGGATGCGCGCATCACCCCCGGCTGCCTCGGGCTGTGGAACGACGAGCAGGCGGCCGCCTGGCGGCGCGTCGTCGATTTCGTGCATGGCAACAGTGCTGCCAAGGTCGGTATCCAGATCGGCCATGCGGGCCGCAAGGGCGCGACGAAGCTTGCCTGGGAGGGTATCGACCAGCCGCTGGAAGAGGGCGACTGGCCGTTGATCTCGGCTTCGGCCATTCCTTATCTCAAGAACAGCCAGGTGCCGAAGGCGATGGACCGGGCCGACATGGACCGGGTGCTGGCCGATCACGTCCGCGCCGCCGAGCTTGCCGCCACCACCGGCGCCGACTGGCTAGAACTGCATTGCGCCCATGGCTATCTGCTCTCCAGCTTCCTGTCGCCGCTGACCAACCAGCGCACCGACGACTATGGCGGCAGCCATGAAAACCGCGCCCGCTTCCCGCTGCAGGTGTTCAAGGCCGTCCGCGCCGTCTGGCCGCAGGACAAGCCGATCTCCGTGCGCCTCTCCTGCCATGACTGGGTGGAGGGCGCCGGCAATATGCCGGAGGATGCGGCAATCTTCGCGAAAATGTTCAAGGAGGCCGGGGCCGATCTGATCGACTGCTCCTCGGGGCAGGTGTCGAAAGAGGAAAAGCCGGTCTATGGCCGCCTGTTCCAGACGCCGTTCTCCGACAAGATCCGCAACGAGGTCGGTATTCCCACCATCGCGGTCGGGGCCATCTCCGAGGCAGACCACGCCAATTCGATCATCTCCGCCGGCCGCGCCGATCTCTGCGCCATCGCCCGCCCGCATCTGGCCGATCCCTCCTGGATCCTGCATGAGGCGGCGAAGATCGGGCTGACCAACATCGCCTGGCCGAAGCAGTATCAATCGGCCAAGTATCAATACGAAGCCAACCTCGCCCGCGCGGCGACGGCGACACCGGCGAAGTAAGGCAAAGCGATGAGCGGCAGCGGCACACTCGACGAACGACACGCGCTGGTGACCGGCGCCGGCTCCGGCATCGGCACCGCCATCGCCCGGGCGCTTGCGGCGGAGGGTGCGCGGGTGACGCTCGCCGGCCGGCGGCGCGCGCCGCTGGAGGCGCTGGCGGCGGAACTGGGCGAAAATGCCTTCGTTGCCGACGGTTTCGACGTCACCGATCCCGCCACCATCGCCCGTGGTCTGGATGCCGCCCGCGCCGGTTTCGGCCCGGTCTCGATCCTGATCAACAATGCCGGCGAGGCGCCGAGCGCGCCCTTCGAAAAGACCAGCCTCGACATGTGGAGCCATGTGATCGGCACCGATTTGACCGGCGTGTTTCACGTGACGCAGGCGGTCCTGCCCGATCTCAAGACGCATGGCGAGGGCGCGCGCATTATCAACATCGCCTCGACGGCGGGGCTGATCGGTTATGCCTATGTCTCGGCCTATTGCGCCGCCAAGCATGGCGTCGTCGGGCTGACGCGGGCCCTGGCGCTGGAACTGGCGAAGAAGGGCGTGACCGTCAACGCCGTCTGCCCGGGCTTTACCGATACGCCGATCATCGAGCGCTCGATTGCCGCGATTGCCGAAAAGACCGGCCGCACGCGCGAGGCGGCGCTCGCCGAATTCACAAAATCCAATCCGCAGGGGCGGTTGATCCAGCCGCGGGAGGTCGCCTCGACCGTCCTCTGGCTCGCCTCGCCCGGTGCTGCATCGATCACCGGCCAGGCGATTGCCGTGGCCGGCGGGGAAGTCATGGCGGGCTGAACCGTCAGTGAATCATCAGGAACATTCAAACCGGGAGGCGAGCATGGCATTGGAAAAAGGCATTACCGCAAACGGCGCCGGCTATAACGGCACGCAATGGAATATTCTCGGCCAGGTCTATTTTCCGAAGGCCGTCAGCGAAGACAGCTTCGCCTTCGAGACCAACAGCGCGCCCGGCCAGTTCGTGCCGGTGCATATCCACCCGACCCAGGACGAATTCATCCTGGTGCAGGAGGGCGAGCTGGACCTGAAGCTCGACGGCAAATGGTTCAAGGCGAAAGCCGGCGATCTCGTGCGCATGCCGCGCGGTATTCCGCATGGCTATTTCAACAAGTCCGAAACGCCCTGCCGCGCCCTGTTCTGGGTCTCGCCGGCCGGCAAGCTCGAAGACCTGTTCAAGCAGCTTCACGACAAGAGCGATATCGGCGAGATCGTCCGGCTCTCGGCCGAACACGACGTCGATTTCCTGCCGCCGGAAGCGAATGATTGATTTGATTTAAGCCCCTCACCCTAGCCCTCTCCCCGCAAACGGGAATTGGTTGGGGAAACGGCGCGGCGTATCCCCTTCGCCCCGTTTACGGGGAGAAGGTGGCCGGCAGGCCGAATGAGGGGCAGCCGAAAGGCACGAACGCACACGAAAAGGACGACGACGATGAGCGATGCGATGACACAGATGAAGCGCGAATTTCGCGATTACCAGGCGAAGCATTTCCTCTGGTCGGTCAGCGAGGACGGCCGCGTCGCGACGCTGACGCTCAACCGGCCGGAGCGCAAGAACCCGCTGACCTTCGACAGCTATGCCGAGCTGCGCAACCTGTTCCGCGATCTCGTCTATGCCTCGGATGTCCGCGCCATCGTGCTGAAGGGCGCCGGCGGCAATTTCTCCTCCGGCGGTGATGTCTTCGAAATCATCGAGCCGCTGACACGGATGACGATGCCTGACCTGCTGGCCTTCACCCGCATGACCGGCGATGTCGTCAAGGCGATGCGCAAATGCCCGCAGCCGATCATCGCCGCCGTCGACGGCATCTGCGCAGGCGCCGGAGCCATCCTGTCGATGGCCTCGGATCTGCGGCTTGCGACACCCGAATCCAAGACCGCCTTCCTCTTTACCCGCGTCGGCCTCGCCGGCGCCGACATGGGCGCTTGCGGCATCCTGCCGCGCATCATCGGCCAGGGCCGCGCCGCCGAGCTTTTGTACACCGGCCGCTCGATGAGCGCCGCCGAGGGCCATGCCTGGGGTTTTTACAACGCCCTGCATGCCGCCGACGCGCTGGACGCGGAAGCGGAAAAACTGGCGCATTCGCTGGCCGACGGCCCGTGGTTCGCCCATGGCATCACCAAAACGATGTTCAACCAGGAATGGGCGATGGGCATCGACGAAATGGTCGAATCCGAGGCCCAGGCGCAGGCGATCTGCATGGCGACGCAGGATTTCCGCCGCGCTTTCGAGGCCTTCGCCGCCAAGCGCAAACCCGCCTTCGAGGGCAATTGAGACCATGGCCGCGCCCTCCTCTCTTCCCTTTTCCCTGGCCGGCCCGACGCGCGAGCATCTCGACTGGCCCTTCTTCGGGCCGGAGCATCGCGATTTCGTGGAGCGGCTCGATGCCTTCGCCGGTTCCGGCGTGCTCGCCTCGGTCGATCATGCCGATACGGATGCCGCCTGCCGCAAGCTGGTTGCGCTGCTCGGGGAAGCCGGTCTGCTGGCCGCCGCAACGGGTGACGCAGGCCGCAGCGCCATCGATTCCCGCCGCGTCTGCCTTGCTCGCGAAACGCTCGCCTGGCATGACGGCCTCGCCGATTTCGCCTTCGCCATGCAGGGACTGGGCACCGGCGCCATCGGCCTGTCCGGCACGCCGGAACTGAAGGACGCCGTGCTGCCCAAGGTGACGAGCGGGCAATGGCTCTCCGCCTTCGCGCTGTCGGAAAAGGAAGCCGGCTCGGATGTCGCGGCCATGGCCTGCGCCGCCCGCGCCGAGGGCGACGCTTACATTCTCGACGGCGAAAAGACCTGGATTTCCAATGGCGGCATCGCCGATGTCTACACCGTCTTCGCCCGCACCGGCGAGGCGCCCGGCACGCGCGGCATTTCCGCCTTCGTCGTCTTTGCCGACGATCCCGGCTTTTCCATATCCGAGCGCATCGATGTGATCGCCCCGCATCCGCTGGCGACCATCCGCTTCGACGCCTGCCGCATTCCGGCCTCGCGCCGCCTCGGCGCGCCCGGCGAAGGTTTCAAGATCGCCATGCGAACGCTCGACATTTTTCGAGCCTCGGTCGCCGCCGCCGCCCTCGGCTTTGCACGCCGCGCCCTGGATGAAGCCGTTGCGCACGCAAAGGCTCGTCCGATGTTTGGGGCCAAGCTGGCCGATCTGCAACTGACACAGGCCGGCCTCGGCGACATGGCGACCGGCATCGATGCCGCCGCCCTGCTGACCTATCGCGCCGCCTGGCGTCGCGACGTGCAGGGCCTGCCGACCACCAAGGAAGCGGCCATGGCCAAGATGACCGCCACTGAAACCGCGCAAGGCGTGATCGACCGCGCCGTGCAGATGTTCGGTGGCCGCGGCGTGCGCAGCGGCGAGATCGTCGAAAAGCTGTACCGCGAAATCCGCGCGTTGCGCATCTATGAAGGGGCGACCGAGGTGCAAAAACTGATCGTCGCCCGCGAATTGCTGAAAGCCGAGCCGCGGTCCTGACCGCCGGCTCTCCTTTGACCAGTCCATTTGACCGGAGAGAATCGATGCACACAATCCTGCAACCCGAAGGCTGGGCCAAGCCGCTTGGTTATTCCAACGGCATTCTGGCGCAAGGGCGCACCGTTTACGTCGGCGGGCAGATCGGCTGGAATGCTGAGTGCCAGTTCGAGTCCGACGATTTCGTCGAGCAGGTGCGCCAAACGCTGAAAAACATCGTCGCCGTTCTGGCCGAGGCCGGCGCGGGGCCGGAACACGTCACCACCATGACCTGGTACTTTACCGACCGCGCCGAGTACCTCGCCAACCTCAAGGGACTGGGCGCGGCCTATCGCGAAGTCATGGGCAAGAATTTCCCGGCCATGGCCGCCATGCAGGTGGTGGCGCTGGTCGAGGAACGCGCCAAGATCGAGATCCAGGCCATCGCCGTCATCCCCGACTGATTTTTTGTCTGTTGCAATTCCGGCAAAACCGCGCTCACGCTATTTCCGGAATTGCTTTCCTGTCTGACGCATCCCGGAGGCCATCATGCAGCGTTTTTCAACCCATGTCGGCGGTCTGGCCGATGACGGCGTTCTGGTGGTCACCATCGACAATCCGCCGGTCAACGCCCTGTCGCAGGATGTCCGCGCCGGCCTGATGGCCGCGCTCGCCTCTGCCCAGGACGATCCGGCGATTGCCGGCGTGGTCGTCACCGGTGCGGGAAAAACCTTTATCGGCGGGGCCGATATCAAGGAATTCGGCAAGCCGCCGGCCGAGCCGCTGCTGCCGACCGTCATCGACGCCATCGAAGCCTTCGAAAAACCCGTTGTCGCCGCCATCAATGGCGCGGCCTTGGGCGGCGGGCTGGAAGTGGCGCTCGCCTGCCATTATCGCGTCGCCGCCGCCGGCGCGAAACTCGGCCTGCCGGAAGTCAAGCTTGGCCTCGTGCCCGGCGCCGGCGGCACCCAGCGCCTGCCGCGCCTGATCGGTCTCGCCGCCGCGCTGGACATGATCGTTACCGGCAAGCCGGTCGATGCCGCCGCCGCACAAGCCAATGGCACGATCGACGCCGTCTCGGAAACTCTGGTCGCGGATGCCATCACCGCCGCAAAACGCTTGGCCGGCACCCCGCTGCGCCGCACCGGCCAGTTACCCGTGCCGCCGGCCGTTGACGATCTCGATGGCATCGCCAGCAAACTCCTCGCCCGCAGCCGTGGCCAGACCGCGCCGGCCGAGGCCGCCCGCCTCGTTCGCCAGACAGCCGAACGAACGCTTGCCGAAGGCCTCGCCGATGAGCGCGAAACCTTTTTGCGGCTTCGCGATTCCGAACAGGCGGCCGCCTTGCGCCACGTCTTTTTCGCCGAACGCGACGCCGCAAAAATCCCAGCCCTGGAAGGCATCCAACCTCGCGCCGTCAACACCATTGGCATCGTCGGAACCGGCCTGATGGGCTCCGGTATCGCCGTCGCCGCCCTGACCGCCGGCTACACCGTGATCGGCATCGAGCAGACGGACGAAGCCGCCGAAAAGGGCCGGAAACGCATCACCGGCCTTCTCGACCGCAATCTCGCCTCCGGCCGCATGACGCCATCCGCCCATGCGCAGGCCGTGAGCCGGCTAACGGTCGCGGGTACGCCCACGGCGCTGGCCGGGGCCGATCTGGTCATCGAAGCCGTGTTCGACGATCTCGACGTCAAGACCGCGCTGTTCAGGACACTGGACGGCATCGTCCGCCCGGACGCCATCCTCGCCACCAACACCAGCTATCTCGATCCCGATACCATCGCCGCCGCGACCGCGCATCCGTCCCGCGTCCTCGGCCTGCATTTCTTCTCCCCGGCGAACATCATGCGGCTGGTCGAGGTGGTCGATTGCGCTGCGACAGCGCCTGACGTACTCGCCACCGGGCTTGCCGTCGCCAAGCGCCTCGGCAAGCTGCCGATCGTCTGCGGCGTCTGCGAAGGCTTCATCGGCAACCGTATCTTTTCCCGCTATCGCCGCGAGGCCGAATTCCTGATCGAGGATGGCGCGCTGCCGCAGGATGTCGATCGCGCGATGGAAGGTTTCGGCATGGCCATGGGGCCGTTCGCGGTCTTCGATCTCGCCGGCCTCGAAATCGCCTGGGCGCGCCGCAAGCGGCAGGCCGCCACCCGCGATCCGGCCGCACGCTATGTCGATATCGCCGACCGGCTCTGCGAAGCCGGCCGCTTCGGCCAGAAATCCGGCCTTGGCTGGTATCGCTACAACGAGGGCCGCAAGCAGGTCGACCCGGAAGTCGAAACCATGATCCGCGATAGCCGCGCCGCCAAGGGAATCCTCACGCGGGAAATCGCCGACACCGAGATCGTGAGCCGGATCCTCGAAGCTATGGCCGACGAAGGCTGTGCCCTGATCGCCGAGGGCATCGCCCGCAGCACCGGCGATATCGACCTGGTGATGATCAACGGCTACGGTTTTCCGGCTCACAGGGGCGGACCAATGTTTCTTGCGGATCGCCGCAAGGCCTGATTGCTTCCCGGTCGAACATGTCAATCGAGTGCTAACTCCTTGTTTTATTGCATTTCCGGACGGGAAATCGGTATCCACTTTTCCGGGAAATGCTCTATATCTTCGCCATGCTCGACGCGCTCGCCCATTATTGGCCGCATATCCTGGCCGCGATTTCGCTGGTGACCGGCACGCTTGGCGCCGTTCACGCCGCCATGACGAAGGAGGATGTCCGCTCCGCCATCGGCTGGGTCGGCGTCATCGTCCTGTCGCCGCTGGTGGGCGCGGCGATCTACCTGATCGCCGGCATCAACCGAATCCGCCGTGCCTCGATCCTGCAGCATCACCTGATCCAGACAGAAACCGGCCGTCCCGCCTTCGAAGGTTTCCACGTCGAACCGGCGATGATCGCCCAGACCTACGGCAACCGGTTTAGCGCGCTGAAAACCCTGGGCGACCGGGTGACGAAAAGCCGCCTCGTCGCCGGCAACGCCATCGATCTGCTCGGCACCGGCGATGAAGCCTATGCCGCCATCCGGCAGGCGATCGAAGGCGCTGAGCGCTCCATCCTGCTCGAAACCTATATCTTCGACCGCGACCGCATCGGGCTGCGCATCGCCTCGGCCCTTGTTGCCGCCGTGCGACGCGGCGTGACGGTCCGGGTGCTCGTCGACGCCGTCGGCGCCCGCTATTCGGTGCCGAGCATTCTGGGGCATCTGCGCAAGCGCGGCGTGACCGTCGATGTCTTCAACGGCAATGTCATCATGGGCCTGCGCCTGCCCTATGCCAACCTGCGCACCCACCGCAAGATCATCGTCGTCGACGGCGCCGTCGCGTTCACCGGCGGCATGAACATCCGCGAGGGTTTCGCGCGTGAATTCGCCGGAGAACTGACCGGCCGCGACACGCATTTCCGCCTCCGCGGCCCGGTCGTTGCCGATCTCTTCGCCGTTGCCGCCGAGGATTGGCGTTTTGCCAGCGGCGAGGCGCTGAACGATGCCTGCTGGACCATCGCCGAGCCGGCCTGCCCGCCGGGCGAGGGCGTGCTGATGCGCGTCGTCGCCTCCGGCCCGGACCGCAATCTCGAAACCAATCACAAGATGCTGATGGGCGCCTTTTCGGTGGCGCGCCGCTCGATCCGCATCATGTCGCCCTATTTCCTGCCGGACCGCGAGTTGATCAGCGCCCTGATCACCGCCGCGCGGCGCGGCGTCGAGGTCGATATCGTCGTGCCGGCCAAGAACAACCTGACCCTGGTGGACCATGCCATGACGGGGCAGTTCGACCAGCTTCTCAAGCATTATTGCCGCATCTGGCGGGCCGAGGGCAACTTCGATCATTCGAAACTGCTTTCCGTCGACGGCTGCTGGGCCTATGTCGGCTCTTCCAATCTCGATCCGCGCTCGCTGCGGCTGAATTTCGAAGTTGACATCGAGGTTCTCGACACCACCTTTTCAACGGAGATCGAAATGCGAATCGGCCGTGCGCTCGCCGGTGCGCGCGCCGTGACGCTGGAGGGTCTCAGGTCGCGCCCCTTCCCGCTGCGGCTGATCGACAGGATATTGTGGCTCGGCTCGCCTTATCTTTGATGGCCGGGCGCGACATGGCGAAGACGGAAAAGTGAGATGCGATGGACCCGGACACATTTCGGCTGAGGACGCAGATCGCCGCGGCGATCCGCAACCGCAAGAACCGCCCCCTGACGGCCAATGCCAAGCTGCATGACGGACGCCGGCTGCTGATCGCCTCCTATAACGTTCACAAATGCGTCGGTACGGACGGCCGTTTCGATCCCGGCCGCATCGCCCAGGTCATCAAGGAAATCGATCCCGACATCATTGCCCTTCAAGAGGCCGACAAACGCTTCGGCGAGCGGGTCGGCCTGCTCGATCTCGGCCATCTGGAGCGAGAGGTGGGCCTGAGCTGGGTCGGCACGATCGGCGCCACACGGGCGCATGGCTGGCACGGCAACGTGGTTCTTGCCCGCCACAGCATCGTTCGCGATCTGCACCCCGTCACTCTGCCCGGCCTGGAACCACGCGGCGCCCTCGTCGCCGAACTGGAGTTGAAGAGCGGCGCCCGCCTGCGCGTCATCGGCGCCCATCTCGGCCTGTTGCGCCATTCCCGCCGGTTGCAGGCCAATGCGCTCTCCGGTTTCGTCGCGTCCCGGCGCGACATCCCCACTGTCTTGATGGGCGATTTGAACGAATGGCGGCTGGGGCGAAGTTCGTCGCTGGCGGGGCTGACGCCCCTGTTCTGCGATGTCCCTGCGCCGGTCGCGAGTTTTCCGTCACGGCTGCCTTTGTTTGCCCTCGACCGGATCGTTTCGGACCGGGAGGGCCTGATCGGCTGGTACGGCGCGCATGACAGCGCATTGTCGCGGGTCGCATCGGACCACCTGCCGGTCAAGGCGTATGTGGAGGTTTCCTGAGGTTTTCGACGCCATCGAAGACCGTCGCAGTCGGGAAATGGATCATTTTCCTTGCCGGATATTTTCGGGATGGATTATCTATAATCCATGCACAAACCTGACGAGACACTCGCGAAAAAGATCGAAATGACCCTGAGTGACCGGATCATATCCGGTCGGCTACAGCCCGGATCGCGGCTGCGGCAGGATCATATTGCCGAGGAATTCGGCGTAAGCCATGTGCCGGTGCGTGAAGCCTTCCGGCGGCTCGAGGCTAAAGGGCTGGCATTCAGCGAGCCTCACAAGGGCGTTCGCGTCACATCCTTCGACGTCGCGGAACTGCGCGAGGTTGCGGAGATGCGGGCTTCGCTGGAATCGCTTGCCCTCAAACAGGCCGCCCCCAATCTCACCACCGCGCTTCTTGCGAAAGCCGAGCAGGCCACTGTCCGGGCGGAAAGGGCGCAGAATGTTCATGAGTGGGAAGAGGCAAACCGGGCGTTTCATCGCATGATTCTCGAACCCTGCGGCATGCCGCGCCTGCTGGCCTCGATAGACGATCTTCACCTTGCCAGCGCACGGTTCCTGTTTGCCGCATGGCGATCCGACTGGGAAGCACGCACGGACTACGACCATCGCGCCATTCTTGCGGCGCTGCGCCGGGGACAGGTGAATGTTGCCTGCGATCTGCTCGCCCGTCATGTCGGCTGGATGGGGCGGCGCAAAAGCCCAAGGCCGAGCGTGGAAATTCAGGTGGTCGAAAAGCTTCTCGAATAATTATCTATAATCCGTATTGCGGCCAGCGTCGAATCCCGATTTTTATCGATTATTCGTAACGACCGGAGATGATTTCGATGCAACACGCAGTTTCGTTCAATTCCCATTCGCTGCGCCGCCTGAGGGCTTGCGGGCTCGCCATCGGCGCAGCGGCCCTGATTGCCGCCAGCGCCAAGGTCCAGATTCCTTTCTGGCCCGTGCCGATGACGCTGCACACGCTCGCGGTTCTCGGCATTTCCGCGGCAATGGGGCCACGCCTCGGCTTGGCGGCCATGGCGACTTACCTTTGCGCCGGACTTGCGGGCCTTCCCGTCTTTTCGGGCTCGCCCGAGCGAGGTATCGGTTTGGCCTATGCCGTGGGACCGACGGGCGGCTACCTTCTCGGCTTTCTGGTCGCAAGCTGGCTGACCGGCCGGCTGGCCGGCAAGGGCGGCGCCTTGCGGATCGCTGGCGCGATGATGGCCGGTCTTGCCGTCGTCTATGCGCTGGGGCTTGCGTGGCTGGTCATGTTCGTGCCGGCACGCTCCCTCGTCTCGGTTGGCCTTGCTCCTTTCCTTCCCGGCGACCTGCTGAAAATCGGGCTCGGCGTGGCGATGATCTGCGGCTGGCGCAACCTGCGGAGCGGCGCCGCGCGATGATCCGCAGCGACTGGACTGTCGAAGAAGCGCAGGCCATTCATGACCTGCCCTTCCCCTATCTCATCCATCGCGCTCAGGACGTTCACCGCCGCCATTCCGACCCGACCGTGATCGAGACCGCGAGCCTTCTGTCGATCAAGACGGGGGGATGCCCGGAGGATTGCGGCTATTGTTCGCAAAGTGCCCATCACGACACCGGCGTCAAGGCGACGAAGCTGATGGAACTGGAGGATGTCCTCGGCGCTGCGAGGCGGGCGAAAGCATCCGGCGCGCAGCGATTTTGCATGGGCGCGGCCTGGCGAAGCCCGAAGGATCGCGACATGGACAAGCTCTGCGCGATGGTCGAGGGCGTGCGCGACATGGGGCTGGAAACCTGCATGACGCTCGGCATGCTCTCGCCGGGACATGTCGAACGCCTGAAGGCTGCGGGCCTCGATTTCTACAACCACAATATCGATACGTCTCCCGAATATTACCGCGAGATCGCGACCACCCGGACGATGGATGACCGCCTCGAAACGCTTGATCGCGTGCGCAAGGGCGGCATCAGGGTGTGCTGCGGCGGTATCCTTGGAATGGGAGAGGAAGTCAGGGATCGTATCGCGATGCTTGTAACGCTTGCGACCCTGCCTGCTCATCCAGACAGTGTCCCGATCAACCTCTGGAACGAGATCGGCAATACGCCCGTCCAGAAGCGGGCAAAACCGGTCGATCCCTTGGCGCTCGTCCGAACGGTCGCCCTTGCCAGGATCCTGATGCCGGAAAGCGTGGTGCGGCTGTCGGCCGGGCGGACCGGCATGAACGAAGAACTTCAGGCGCTTTGCTTTCTCGCCGGCGCGAACTCCATATTCGTCGGCGATGCCCTGCTGACGACCGGCAATCCCGCTGCATGGCAGGATGAGGACATGATCGGCAAGCTCGGAATGCGCTTTGCGCCGGCGAGAGAAAAGCCACCTCGCTTGCCGCCGAATGAGATCGTTGAGCCGGTTCAACGATACGATCCGTCTTAAGGGCGGGTGCGGGCAACGATCGATGGAGGCGGCCCGGTATTCACCGCCGGTGACGCCATCATCGTTCCCGGCGGTATGATGCATGAAGTCGACGCGCCGGAGGCCACCGTCCCATACTGGTTGGCGGCTCATGAACACCGGACCCCATTGGCTGACAAGCACCGAAGCAGTGGCGAGATGTCTATTCCGCCAATGCGACGGATATCTCGTTGGCTGTCTGAATGACGACCGGCGCGAGGCCAAGAAGGCGGCCGTCCGGCATGCGCTCGGCAGGTCCTGATACGCTGACAGCGGCGAAGACCCGCTGGGTGGAATCGCGGATCGGCGCGCCGATACAGCGCAGTCCGGTCTCGATTTCCTCATCGTCGATCGCGTAGCCACGCTGGCGGATAACGGCCAGTTCGGCAAGGAGCGTGTCGAGGTCGGTTATCGTGTTCGGCGTGTAGCGCTGCAAGCCTCCGCCGACGATACGGCGGATGAGCTCTTCGTTCTGAAACGCGAGAAAGGCCTTGCCGACACTGGTGCAATAGGTGGGCGCCGCCTGCAGCGTCGTGCGGCTGGCGGACGTCATTTCCTCGCGCTCGACGCAGACCATCTGGCTGCCGTCGAACATGTGCAGATGGATGATCTCACCCGTCAGTTGCTGCAACTTGGCGACATGCGGATGCGCGCGCGTCGGGGTGTCGAGGCTTGCCAGCACGCTGCTGCCGTAATGAAACATCTTCAGGCCGAGGCGGTACCCCTGACGCCGTCCATCCTGATCCAGCATGCCGACATCGCGCAACGAAACCACGATCCGGTGGATCGTGGTTTTCGGCAGGCCCGTCGCCTGGGAAAGCTCCGCCACTGTCATGCTCGGCTTGTGGCGGGAGAAACTGTCGAGGACCAACGCCATCTTGCGCAGCGATTTCGCGCCCGCATCGCGGCTTTCATGAGCGCCTTCCGTTGCCGGCTCGGCAACTGACCCATCCTCGTTCTCGGCGTGACTGTCCATACCCGTATTCACTTTCAATGTCCCGATATTACCAGCCGCGCCTTGACTTCCAGCTTTCGCGCCGCTGTTTCAAGCACGAAGCAG
Organism: Rhizobium sp. YJ-22; assembly: GCF_029601685.1. Taxonomy (NCBI): domain Bacteria; kingdom Pseudomonadati; phylum Pseudomonadota; class Alphaproteobacteria; order Hyphomicrobiales; family Rhizobiaceae; genus Rhizobium; species Rhizobium sp. YJ-22. Next base: position 913,672 of record NZ_JARRIR010000001.1, read on the forward strand.
ACGGCGAAATAGGTTAGCGCAAGCAGGCTGAATACAACAAATGGTTCATTGGTGCGAATGACAACTTCTCGCCCCAGCCGGGTGATCTCGCTGATGCCGACAACGGAAACGAGTGACGTATCCTTGACGATCAGGATCGCCTGCCCCAGCAATGAGGGGATGATCGCCATCAGCGTCTGCGGCAGCGTAATGTCGCGCAGGCGCTGGAACAGGCTGAAACCGAGCGCGATCGCCGCCTCGTTCTGACCCTTGTCGAGGCTGCCGAGGCCGCCGCGGATGATCTCGGTCATATAGGCGCCATGCGACAGCGACAGAGCGATGATCGCGGTCGCAACCGGCCCGATGTCGATGCCGAATTCCGGCAGCCCGTAATAGACGAGGAAGATGAACATCAGAAACGGCGTGCTACGGAAGATATAGACATAAATGCCGACCAGGAACCGCAGCGCACGCACGCGCGAGGACGCCAGCAGCCCGCCGAGGATGCCGATGCCGAGCGCGGGGAAGAAAGAGACGAAGGTCAGAAGCAGGACGATTGGAAGTCCGGTGACGATGAGGCGAAAGGCATCGCTGGCGGTGGAAAGAATCTCGCTCATGCTCACGCTCGCTTGTGTTTGGAAAAGCCGGCGCGGCTTTCGTAGAGATCAACCAGAAGGTTGAGAACGACGCAGATGCCGATATAGAGCACGCAACTGACCAGATAGGCCGGCAGGAACTGGTAGGTTTCGTTGCCGACGTCATCGGCGGCCTTGGTGATTTCCAGCACGGCGATGGTGTAGAGCAGGGAGGTATCCTTGATCAGTTGCACGAACTGGCCGGTGACGGCCGGAAGCACCGTCGGCGCGGCCTGCGGCAGCAGCACTTTCGCCAGCAGCAGGCGCTGGTTGAGGCCAAGCGCGAGCGCCGCTTCCGTCTGGCCCTTGGGAATGGCGTTCAATCCGCCCCGCACCATTTCCGAAATATAGGCACCGGAATTGAAGGTCAGCGCCAGGACGCCGGTCCAGAAGGCCGATAGCGTCAACCCCAGCGCCGGCAGGCCGAAATAGATGAAATAGACCTGCACGAGAAGCGGGGTATTGCGCACCAGCGAGACGTAAACCGCCATCGCCCTTCCGAGGCGGCCGCGCGAGGTGAAGCGCACCATCCCGACCAGAAGGCCGACCATAAGCGCGAGCACGAGCCCGAGGCCCGCCGCCGTCAGCGCATTGCGCACCCCCGCGAGATAGGTGTCCTGATATTGCCAGAAGAGATCGTAGGCGTCGGAAAGCATGTCGTCACCCGGCCTGATGATGCAGGATCTGCGAAAGGAAGAGGCGCGTTCGTTCTTCGCGCGGATGGGCGAAGAATTCGCCGGGCGGCGCCTTCTCGACCACCTGACCGGATTCGAGAAAGGCGATTTCGCTTGCCAGTTCGCGGGCAAAGCCCATCTCGTGGGTGACGACGATCATGGTCATGCCGGAGGCGGCCAGTTCGCGCATCACCTGCAGCACTTCGCCCACCATTTCCGGATCGAGCGCCGATGTCGGCTCGTCGAACAGCAGCATGGCCGGATCCATCGCCAGCGCCCGGCAGATGGCGACGCGCTGTTGCTGGCCGCCGGAGAGCTGCACCGGATAGACGGAGGCCTTTTCCGCCAGCCCGACACGCTCCAGCAGCGCCATCGCCCTTGCCCGCGCTTCGGCCTTGGAGCGCCCCAGCACGCGCCGCTGCGGCAGGGCGATATTGTCGAGCACCGTCAGGTGCTGGAACAGGTTGAAGCGCTGGAACACCATGCCGATCCGGCGATGCAGGTCGCGCGCCGGCATCTTCGCCAGATCGGCGCCGTCGAAGGACATGGCGCCGCCCGACAAGGGCCCGGCCAGCCGGTTTATGGCGCGGATGAAGGTGCTCTTGCCGGACCCGGACGGCCCGCAGATCACCAGAACGTCGGACTTTTCCAGCGACAACGAAACGTCGCGCAGGGCATGGAACGAACTGAAATGCAGATTGACGTTGCGCGCCTCGAAATAGGCCATCGGTTTCTCCCGACCCGGAAGCATCATACAGGCGGCAACGGAGCCGAACGCTCCGTCGCCCGCGCAGGGACGGCTTATTGCAAGCTCATGCGGTTGCCGTTGCTTTCCGGCACGTAGGCGCCGATGCCGAGAAGCTCGACGAGCTTCTTGCGCTCTTCGGAGACGCCGCTGTTCTTCTGCAGAAAATCGGCCTTCCAGGTTTCGCCGTCGACCCAATAGGCCTTGAGGGCATCGAGTTCGCCGCTTTCCTTGATCTTGGCCATGAAGAAATCGAGGAACTGCCACGTATAGGTATCGCCCGGCCGAACCGCGAAGCCCCAGGTATCGGTGGTGATGAGCTGGCGCGGCGCCGTCATCGCCTCGAAACCATATTCGGCCTTGACAACGCCGAGAACGGCAAGGTCGTTCAGCGTCGCGTCAACGCGGTCGGTCTTCAAGGCCTGATAAGTGTCGACGTCATTGGGGTAGGTCTGAAGCTCGGCCTTGGGGAAGAACTGCTTGGCGGCATCCACGGCATTGGTGCCGGCCTTGACGGCGATGCGCTTGCCTTCCTGGTTCAGCTCCTCCCAGGACTTGTCCTTGTTTTCCGGCTTGACGATGGCGACGACGCCCGTCGAATACCAGCTTCCCTGCGTGAACAGAATCTGCTGCGCGCGCTTGAAGGTGGTCGACATGCTCGTTGCCAGAATATCGGACTTGCGCGCCAGCAGGCCGGGAATGAGGCCGGCCCATTCGACATTGCGCATTTCCAGATCCACATCCAGCTTGGCGGCGATCAGGCGGTTCAGGTCGACCGAGAAGCCGGCGGCATTGCCGTTCGCGTCCCTGAACTGCCATGGCGCCGCCGAAAGGTCATTCATGATGACGATCTTCTTGGCTTTGACGATTTCTCCCAACGTTCCCCGGGAGTCTTCTGCGGCGGAGGCCGCCGAAGCAAAGGCCATCACGAGGCCGAACGCGAGCGCTGCCCATTTTTTCATTTCATCAGCTCCCAATTATAGTTAATTCCGCTATTCGGAATATGATTAGATTGCAAACATATATCTACATAATTTTCGACATCTATCAACCTTGATGTTGACGGATGCGGAGAAAATCAATTAGCTTCGCAATACAAGACTTTATGTTCCGCAATTCGGAATAAATCGGGATCCATCAAAAATCGATGGACGCGCTGTCCGAAGGTGGTTTTTGGGAGAGAAGGCATGAACTATCGGGCGGCCGACTGGCCGGTTCTCGGCACACCCGCGCGCATCAACACGATCGAGCTCAACCAGATCTGCGATATCGCCGATCTGGCGCGCGAAGATCCCGATGTCATCAAGCTGTGGATCGGCGAAGGCGATCTGCCGACACCAGGCTTCATCCGCGACGCGGCGGTTGCCGCCCTCGATGCCGGACAGACGCGCTATACCTATGCGCTCGGCGTTCCCGCGCTGCGCGAGGCGCTCAGCCGCTACCACAAGCGCCATTGGAACGTCGATGTCAGTGCCGATCGCTTCAGCGCGACGGCCGGCGGCGTGCAGGCGATCATGCAGGCTTTTCAGGCCGTTCTCAATCCCGGCGACGAGGTGGTGGTTCCGGTTCCGGCCTGGCCGAACCTCGTGGAAATCGTCGGCATTCTCGGCGGCAAGGTCGTTCCGGTCCCCTATCGCACCCGCGAGGCCGGCGGATTCACGCTGGACCTCGACGACCTTTTCGCGGCCGTCACGCCGAAGACCCGGGTCATCGCCATCAATTCGCCGTCCAATCCGACCGGCTGGATCATGCCGCGCGAACAGATGATCGCGGTGCGCGATTTCGCCCGCGAGCGCGGCATCTGGATCGTGTCGGACGAGGTCTATTCGCACTTTACCTATGACGGCAAGCTGGCGCCCTCCTTTCTCGAAATCACCGAGCCGACCGACCGGCTGATCGTCACCAACACCTTTTCCAAGAACTGGTGCATGACCGGCTGGCGCGTCGGCTGGCTGGTCTATCCTGCGGGCATGTCGACGATCTTCGACAATCTCAGCCAGTACAACACCACCAGCGTCTCGACCTTCAGCCAGCACGCGGCCGTCGCCGCGCTCGATCAGGGCGATGATTTCATCAAGTCGCTGGTTGAGCGCTCGGCCAAGGGCCGCGAGATCATCTGCTCGACGCTCGACCGGCTGCCGAACGTGCGCGTCTTCTGGCCGGAAGGGACCTTCTACTTCTTCTTTTCCGTGCATGGCATGAACAGCGGCTATGAGATGGCCCGGCGCATCCTCAAGCAGGCCGGTGTCGGCGTTGCGCCCGGCTCCGCCTTCGGGCAGGGTGGCGAGGCTTTCCTGCGTGTCTGCTTCGCGGTCGATCCCGCGCTGATCGAAGAGGGCGCGCGCCGGCTCGAAACCTTCCTGCGCGACCAGTAACGGAGATCTCATCCATGAAGAAGATCATCAACCGGCCGACCGACGTGGTGCGCGAAATGCTGGAGGGCATCGTCGCCATGACCTCCGGCCTGGCACTGCTCGATACCGAAAACGTCGTGCTGCGCGCCGATATCCCCGGCCGCGAATCCCGTCCGGTGGCGCTGATTTCCGGCGGCGGCGCCGGGCATGAGCCCGCCCATGCCGGCTATGTCGGCGAGGGCATGCTCACCGCCGCCGTCACCGGCGAGGTGTTTACGTCGCCAAGCGTCGATGCCGTGCTGGCGGCGATCCGCGCCACGGCGGGACCGGCCGGCGCGCTGCTGATCGTCAAGAACTATACCGGCGACCGGTTGAATTTCGGGCTGGCCGGCGAGCTTGCCGCGCTCGAGGGCATTCCGACCGAGCTCGTTGTCGTCGCGGACGATGTGGCACTGTCGGAGGTGGTCCCGCGCGAGCGCCGGCGCGGCATCGCCGGCACGGTTTTGGTCCACAAGGTCGCAGGCGCGGCAGCCGCCGCCGGCAGAACGCTGGCCGAGGTCGCGGCCATCGCCCGCGACACGGCCGCGCGTATCGGCACCATGGGCGTTGCCCTCGGTTCCTGCACCGTACCGGCTGCGGGGAGGCCGAGCTTTTCCCTCGGCGACGACGAGATCGAGCTTGGCCTCGGCATTCACGGCGAGAAGGGCGTCAAACGGGTGGAGCTTCTCTCCGCCGACGCCATCGCCGAGACCCTGGTCGCCACCATCCTGTCCGACATGAGCCTGCCCGCCGGGACCGAGGTCGCGCTGCTGGTCAACGGGCTTGGCGCGACGCCGCCGATGGAGCTTGCAATCGTCGCGCGCCGGGCGCTCGCTGTTCTGAAAACACACGGCCTCACCGTCAAGCGCGCTTGGAGCGGAAATTTCCTCACCGCCATCGAAATGCCCGGCTGCTCGCTGTCGGTGATGATGCTGGACGATGGCGCGACGGCGCTGCTGGATGCGCCAACGTCTGCGTCCGCCTGGCCGAGAGGCGGGCTCGTGCCCGAAAACCCCTTGCTGGTGCCGGCAGGAGGGGAAAAGGCCGACGATACCGTAATCGGCCATGCGGCCAGCTTCGATCCGCAAGGATTGCGCGCCATCGGCCTTGCCGTCGCCGATGCATTGGAAGCAGCCGAGGCGCAGCTGACCGATCTCGACAGCCGGGCGGGCGACGGCGACCTCGGCGCCAGCATGATGCGCGGCGCGGAGGCCATCCGCGCGCTTCCCGAGACGGCCTGGGCAACGCCCGCCAACGCGCTCGTCACCATCGGCAACACGCTGCGCCGGAATATTGCCGGCAGCTCCGGCCCGTTCTACGCGATCGCCCTGACACGGGCGGGCCGGCATCTGGCGGTTTTCGAGCGCCCCGGCTTTTGCGAATTCCGGGACGCCTTCGCGATTGCCGTGCAGGCCATCCAGGAAATCGGCGGCGCAAAACCCGGCGACCGAACGATGGTGGATGCCCTGCATCCCGCGCTCGAAGCGCTCCGGGCCGGCGGAAGCTGGAAATCCGCCGCCGACGCCGCCACGGCCGGAGCTGCGGCGACCGCCGCCATGACCCCACGCCTCGGGCGCGCCAGCTATCTCGGCGAACGGGCCGTCGGCAGCCCGGACGGCGGCGCCGTCGCCGTCTCGATCTGGATGCGGGCGATCGCCGACAGGCTCTGACGCCGCGCCCGCATCGACACTCTCACCACGAAATTTTCAGGACGCTTCCGGGCGAACGATCCCGCGCGTCCTGAAAACACCCCCTAACTCAACATCCAAGGGAATCCGAACATGAATCTCGACAAGGTCAATGGCATCATTCCGCCGATCGTCACCCCGTTCACCGCCAGTGGCGATATCGACGAGGCGGCATTCCGCGATATCGTCAAGTTCAACCTGAAAAAGAAGGTGCACGGCGTCTGCGTCGGCGGCAGCTCCGGCGAAGGCCACACGCTGACCGTCGAGGAATTCGCCAGGCTGATGGAAATCACCGTCGAGGAGGTCAACGGTGCCATCCCGGTTCTGGCCGGGATCATCGCCAATTCCACGCGTGACGCGATCCGTCGCGCCAAGGCGATTTCGCACCTGTCCGTGCAGGGATTGCAGGTGACGCCGGTTCACTATGTCTTCAAGCCCGACGAAGAGGCCACCTATGCGCATTTCAAGGCGCTGACGGAAGCCACGGATGTTCCCGTCATCATCTACAATGTCGTGCCGTGGAACTATCTGAGTCCGGCGCTGCTGGTGCGGCTGATGACCGAGCTTCCCGGCGTCCAGGGCGTCAAGCAGAGCGCCGGCGACTTGAAGCTGATGGCCGACCTGATGCTGAACGTTCCCCAGGGCTGCAAGGTCTATTCGGCGGTCGATGCACTTCTTTATCCATCCTTCGCCATCGGCTGCCACGGCACGATCGCCGCGAACCCGGCCGCCGTTCCGGGCGTGTGCATCGCGCTATGGGACGCCGTCCAGCGTGGCGATCACAAGCTCGCCAAGGATATCCACGAGGCGCTGCTGCGCTTCTGGAACGCGATCTATGCGGACAACCTGCCGGCAAACATCAAGACCTCCATCGCGTTGCAGGGCACGCAAGCCGGCCTGCCGCGTATGCCGATGCCGAACACCACGCCAGCCCAGCTTGAAAACATCAAACGCGAACTGGCGAACGTCCTCCGATACGAGAACGCTTGAGTTGGACGGGAGGGCGCGATTGCCGCGCCCTCCTCCGCCTCTTTCGATCCGTAGCGCTTACCGAAAGTGAACCATCTATATCACCATCTGGTCTGATAACCGCCGCGTTAGGGCGGATATCCGACAAAGCGCAGGATATCCGCACACTTTAGCTCCACAGAAGCGACGCGTGGGTCTCCTTCCGCGCGACCGAAAAACCGTCGGGTCCGACCTCGCGGAAGAAGCGGCGGCAGACATCGATGAACAGCCGCAGGAAAAGCGGCTTCGAATGGCCATAGAGATCGATGATCGAAATCGACGGCGGTGGCAGTTCGTCGCGGATGGGGCGGCGGACGATCAGGGCGGAATCACCATTGGCTCCGCCCACCGGCCTCATGTTGAGCACCGACATGCCGAAGCCGGAAGCGACGGCGGAGCGCACGGTCTCATAGGAACGGGTATGGAAGCGGACCTGCGGGCGTTCGGCCAGAATGTCGAACAGCGTCAAAAGATAGGTCGATGTCTGCGGCATGTCGAGCAGGACCAGCGGGCGTGTGGCGATGTCGGACAGTGACACGGCCTGATGCTGCGCCAGCGGATCGTCGACATGCAGCACCGCATGCGCCGGCACCTTGCAGATCTTCGTCATACTGCCGACCTCGATATGGCCGATGTCATAGATCACGCCGAGGTCGATGAGGCCTTCCGCAAGCCAGCGCTGCACCTCGACCTGATCGCCCTCGATGAGCACGATTTCCACGTTCCCGACGCTATCGACATAGCGGCGCAGTACGGCGGGCATGAACAATGCGCCAAAGGGCTCGAAGCAGCCGATGCGCAGGATCTTCGGCACGCGTTCGGACAGGTCCCCGATCGCGCGGTCGAACTCGTTGGCCGCCGACAGCATGATGCGGGCAGCCTGCACGAAGCGTTCGCCCGCGGGCGTGATCTGCACGCCCCTCGCCGGGCGGCGCTCGAAGATGCGCGCGCCCATCTCGCCCTCAGCAAGGGTGATTGCCGCCAGGATCGAGGACTGCGAGATGTGCAACGCGCTCGACGCCGCCTGCACGCTGCCGAGACGCGCCACCTCGCTGACATAGCGCAGTTGCCGAACCGTTAGATTCATTGCGAGGCCATCCTTACATGAAATGAAAGAAGTTCTGCGAAAGAATACATTTTATCGAAGACAGCGATAGCGGCACACTGGCCTCAATGACAGGGTTCGCGCAAAAACAACGCGGGCCAGAAAAGGGGAGCATTGCTGATGTCGCCGATCAATCCTCTCATGGGGGCGGGCGAGCTGTGCCGTCTATCCGTCGCAGAGCTTTCCGATGTCTATGCCAAGGGCACAGTCTCGCCTGTCGAGGTAGCAGAGGCGACGATCGCGCGGGCCGAGGAAATCAATCCGGGCTGCAACGCCTTTACCTTCCTCGATCGGGAAGGCGCGCTCACGTCGGCCGCCGCCTCCGAACGCCGCTGGCGCGACGGGGCGCCGCTTTCCCCTGTCGACGGCATTCCGACGACATTGAAGGACATCGTCTGGGTCAAGGGCTGGAGCGTGCGCTACGGCAGCACCACGACTCCAGCTGCGCCTTGCGATACCGATGCGCCGTCCGTCGCCCGGCTGCGCCAAGCGGGCGCGGTGTTCATCGGCCAGACGACGACGCCGGAATTCGGCTGGAAAGCCGTGACCGACAGCGCGCTTTGCGGCATTACCCGCAATCCCTGGAACCTGGAGAAGACCGCCGGCGGCTCCTCCGGCGGCGCGGCCGTCGCAGCTGTAACCGGCGCCGGCGTCTTTCATCTCGGCACCGATGGCGGCGGCTCGATCCGCATTCCGGCCTCCTTCTGCGGCATCGTCGGCCACAAGCCGACCTTCGGCCGCGTTCCCGCCTATCCGGCAAGTGCCTTCGGGACGGTCGCCCATATAGGCCCCATGACCCGCAGCGCCGCCGATGCGCTCGCCATGCTGCGGGTCATGTCCGGGCGCGACCTTCGCGACTGGGCGCAGGGCGCCGGCGTGTTTCCGCAACTGTCGTCGGATCCCGTTTCGCTGGCCGGCACGAAGATCGGCTACTGGTCGCAGCCGGCAAGCGGCCGGCTGGATCCGCAGATGGGCGCGTTGATCGATGCCGCCGTCAAGAAGCTGGAAGCAGCCGGCGCCATCGTCAAGCATGTGTCCCTGCCCGGTGATCATCTTCTCGATCTCTTTCATCACCATTGGTTCACCGGCGCCGCCGCGCGGCTGTCGGCCATCCCCGCGGACGCGCGCGGAGAGATCGATCCCGGCTTTCTCGACATTGCCCGGCAGGGCGCGGCCTATTCGTCGACCGATCTCGTCAAGGCGCAGGTGCGCCGGGCGGATTTCGGGGCGGCGATGGACCGGCTGCTTTCAAACTACGATTTCCTGGTCTCGCCGGGCACGGCGCTGCCGGCCTTCGAGGCCGGCCTGGAAGTGCCGGTCGGCGATGAATACGGCCGCTGGACGGAATGGGCGGGCTTCAGCTTTCCGATCAATCTCAGCCAGCAGCCTGCCTGTATCGTTCCCTGCGCCTTGACGGAGGCCGGGCTTCCGGTCGGCTTCCAGATCATCGGGGCGCGGGGCGAGGATGCCCGGGTTCTTGCCGCTGCCGCGAGCCTGGAGGTGCTGTTTTCCAACTCGTACCGCATGACGCATGACAACCAAAGCCAGCCATAAAAAAAGCAAAACCCCGCAGCGGGCAAGGCTGCGGGGTTGCAAGTAAAGCTGGTTGCGGGGGCAGGATTTGAACCTGCGGCCTTCAGGTTATGAGCCTGACGAGCTACCGGGCTGCTCCACCCCGCG
>NZ_JARRIR010000010.1:0-179276 GCF_029601685.1 Rhizobium sp. YJ-22
GCGCCCAATCTGCTTTACCGGTGGCGCAGGCTCTTGAATGAGGGAGGTGCTGCAGCCGTGGTTTCTGACGAGCCGGTCATCGGCAATTCGGAAGTGAAGAAGCTGGAAGATCGCGTCCGCGAGGTGGGGCGCATCCTTGGCCGCAAGACGATGGAGGTCGAAATCCTCCGCGAAGCCCTTTCGAAAGCGGACTCAAAAAAACGGATATCGCGGCCGATCTTGTTGCCGAAGGACGGTTCCCGATGAAAACCGTCGCAGACACGCTGGGCGTCTCCCGTTCCAACCTCGTCGAACGTCTCAAGGGCAGAGCAAAGCCGCGTCCCGCATCTGAAGGTTGAAGATGCAGAGCTTCTGCCAGCCATTCGCGGGCTCGTCGATGCCAGACCCACCGCTGGCTATCGGCGGATCGCCGCGCTCCTCAATCGCGAGAGGCGATCCGCCGATAAGCCTGTCGTCAACGCCAAACGAGTTCATCGCATCATGGGCAACCACGCCATGTTGCTGGAGAAGCATACGGCCATTCGCCAGGGCCGCATCCACGACGGCAAAGTCATGGTGATGCGCTCCAACCTGCGATGGTGCTCGGATGGACTGGAATTTACCTGCTGGAACGGCGAGGTCGTTCGTCTCGCCTTCATCATCAACGCCTTCGACCGCGAGATCATCGCTTGGACGGCTGTCGCCAATGCAGGCATCTCCGGCTCCGACGTCCGCGATATGATGCTGGAGGCTGTCGAGAAACGCTTCGGCGCAACCCGAGCCCCACATGCTATCGAGCATCTCTCGGACAATGGCTCGGCCTAGCCTCGTCCCGCCGCGCCGTCGTCAACCGCTCACTCTCCGATGCTCGCTCCGTCGAGAGCGCCTGCAGGCGCCCCGCTTCCGACGTAAGGTTCGCTATCGTGGCCGCAATGTGTGCGGTGAGGGAGCCACTATTGAGCTCCGCGTAGTCGCGGTTGCATACCGGGCACATGTCCCCTTCGACATGCGGCGCGATCCCCGCAAGGGCAGCGGCGAGCGTCCGGACGTCCTTGGCGCCCGCTTCGAGCGCTTGGTTGATCTCGCCAGTGCGTGTTGTCGCCCTTTGGATCGTGGTTCGCGCCCCCATAAGCTGCTGGCTCGCCGTGTCGTGCTGGTCCAGCAACCGCAGACAGCGATCAACTTCGACGACACACCATTTGAGCGCATCCGTAACCTGATCCTCGACGCTTGCGCCATCGGGTGGCGACAGCTCGGAATGAAACTCTCTAATGGCGTCCAGCGCCTCTGTGATCTGCGCTCCAGGACCGTTCAGCCACGTTTCGTACTCGGATCCGATGGCGGCAGCATCCCGCTCCAGCGCCGCGATCTCGGCGTGGGGACTTACTGCGGAGGTCTGATCCAGACGGCTCAGCAACGAGCTCACCTCTGAGCCCTGCTGTGTGACGCTCGCGAGTTCAGCCTGGTCCCTGTCCGATCTCCAACCCGGGCCCGCAGCGCGGCGACATCGAAACCGGTAGCAACCGGCCCTGCGGTCGAGTCTAGAACAGCCAGCAGTTCGTTAAGGCGCACGATGCGTTGGGCTGTCGCCTGGCGAGCCGTCTCGACGTTCGACCGCTCGCGCGCAAGCTGCTTGTCGAGCAGATCACGAGCGTCCTCTAACTGCCTGTGGACCGGAGCCAGCTTCCGTATCCGAGTGACGTGGAACGCATGGTCGAGGCCGTCGACCAGGGCGTCGAGCGCGTCGAGACGCAGCAACCCCTTCACGAACTCGGTCAGCCGCGAGTTCGTGGTCTTCTTCTGGTCGTAGATGTCCAACGGCCGACCCAGCACTGCTAGCACCGCTCCGCAAAGAAATCGGCATCGACCGCATTGAGCGCCGGCTTCGCTTCGAACCAGGATCTCAAAGACCGTTTCCGCTGTCGTCATAGTCCGACCTCAGAGTTAAACCTGCTCTGGACCTCGTCAAACGATGCCGAGCTCGAGTAGGACGCTGACGTTAACATAGCGCGGCGGCGCCTTGCCTGTCCGCCAGGACTTGGATGGGCTTCGCTGTTGCCGGGGAGTGACCTTGCGCGAGCAGATGACGACAACGTCGTCGTCTGCCTCGTCAAATGCCCCGGACGCGACGAGCTGGTTGATATTATCGTCATTGGCGGCGAGAAACACGCGGGCCTCGGCCGCCGTGGCGACAAGTCGCAGTGCCCCGCTCGTCGGCTGCTCCGGATCGTCCACCGCAACCGACCACTGGCGACAAGCCCCTGGCCGATCAGGCCCAGTGCGGCAGCGGCTTCCGGCCTGGCGGAGAACTCCGCCGCCGGGTCCTGCTGCATCAGATGTGCCGGCTGCGCACTTAGCGGCTCATAGGGGCGGCGGCCGGCGCTGCCCGGACGCCCGAGAAATTGTTCGGAGACCCGCCCGATCAACGCTGCAATGGTCCGGGCGCAATCGTACCGGTTGGCGTTACCGGCCCGCGCCGCGGCACCTTCAAGCGCTTTGAGTCCATCGACAAGGCTCTGCTTGCCCGTAGCACCAACGGCTGGCGACGTCAGCAGACCTGCAAGCGCGGCAAGCTTGCTGAACATTGTTCTCAGCAGTAGCCAGCAGCAGTGGGTTTCCGAAGGCAGGCAGGGTGGCATCTGTCCGAATCTGGTGACGGTTGGCCTCATAGTCACCCTGGTACGCACCCTCGAGGATAATTTCTGTCCCTCAGAGAGCTCCTGGGCCGCGAACACGATCGGCGGCGGGGCGGAATTCCAGGCGCAGCCATTCGCGCTGAACAGCTGCTGGATGTTGGTGTCCTGCCTGGAAAGACCGATCATCAGCGTTCTTGAACGGGCAATTAGTGCCCGGAGCTGTTCCCGCATCTGGGTGAAGCGCGGGTTCAGAGCCCAATGCGTGATGGCCGCTTCCCTCGCCACAAGCAGTGGCCGATACTCGGCTTCGTTAGCTATTGCCCGGTTCGCACAGCCGTGGAACTTGTACGACCTCCCGATCCCCGGCGGTCCGTGGAGATCGCCCCCGGTAACAGCGACGAGAAACGTCTCGTTCGGCCGACCGAGTTCAACCATTGCGGCTTCCAGTAGGCCATCCCAGTTTGCAGTTGCAAGATCCGATACCACGCCTTCGAGAACCAGCATACCGATCGCCAGGTGCTCGGCGTCGGCCCTCTGCACTGCAAATGTCGTGGCGAAGTCGAGAACGTCCCACAGCAGGTAGTCGAAGGGCCGGTCCTGAACCTCGGTACCCAGCGCCTTGGAGTACTTGTTCCAGAGTCGGTCGATGAGTGCGGCGTGGATCGGCCAGGATGCAACCGGCCGCGCGAGGTCGATCTGTGCTCTCTCGTCGGCAGACAGATCGGCAAGACCGAGAATCGCGTCAAAGGCGCGATGGTGCTCGCAATCGGCGCCGGTGATGCGCAGGCACAGGTTCTCTAGCAGCTTGGACAGCACACCGTCCAGCCCGGCCACGCGTTCCCGCTAAATAGCAGATCCCAACCAGAGGGCATACTGCCCGGCTTGGAAGCCAACCGAAAAAACCCTTCTGCGGACCATTGAGCGGGTCGAGCGTTTCCGAGATCTTGATTGTTGACGCTGTCGGCAAGGTGCTCCTCCTCAACACCACGCCCAGCGTGATCGAGTGAATGTTTCAACCAATATTGAAGAGCAACCGGGTTGCAACAACGCTTGGCGGTTCGTCACTGCAATCAGTAGAGGGCGATGCCAGCTAATATGAGATTGGAAGTCGATGTCTGTCTGTGGCGGGGGATAGATAAAGCATTGAGAAGCCCGTTGAGAAAGCCCGACTTAGGCGACCTCGGGCTCATATCGGATATATGTCCGCTTCTCGTTTGAAGTCCCTCAAATACGAATGGTTGCTTACGACCCCACATCAACCATTTCCCGAGAGCACGTAGCTGTGCGTAAACGTAAATTCGGCGCTAACGTGTGAGCCGGCCGACTGGGTCGGCGGTTCGACTCTCTTCAAGAGCGAATTAGTTTCAGTGGCGATCCATGTTGCCGGATCGCCACTTTATGCCCGTGCTAGAGAGCCTTCGCTGCTGTTTCAATGATCTCAGCAACCTTCTCGGGCTGAGAGGCGAAGACGGCGTGGCTGGATTTGATCTCGGTCACGCTGCTGCCGGCGCGGCTGGCCATTTCACGCTCCAGATCAGGATTGATGGAGCGATCTTCGGTCGCAACAATGGACCAGCTCGGTTTCGTCTTCCAAGCGGGATCCCCTATCTTGGCTGAGAACGCTTCTTTCGAGGCGAAGACCTGCGATCTTGCCAGAAACGCCGCATCGTCCTTCGGCAGGTCCGCGGCGAAGTCCTTCGCGAAGCCCGCGGGATCGAGATAGAGATACTTCCCGTCCTTCGTCTCGCGGATATTCATGCCGCCAGCGGGCTTCGAACTTGCGAGGCTTATGAGACTTTCGCCCTGGTCCGGCTGGAAGGCAGCGACATACACGAGACCAGCGACAACGGGATTGTGGCCAGCCTCGGTGATTACCATTCCACCATAGCTGTGACCGATGAGAAGCGTCGGGCCGTCCTGCAAATCGAGCACCCGGTTGGTGGCGGCGATATCGTCGGCGAGCGACGTAATCGGCTGCTGCACGATCGTGACATTGAAACCTCGCTGGACCAGGATATCGGATGCCTTGCGCCATCCCGAACCATCGGCAAGTGCGCCATGAACGATGACGATGTTTTTGACCTCGGCGGCCTGCGCAGAATAAGCGATGACGCTGGCGGCGAAGGCGAGTGCGAGGATCGAGATGGAATGTCGGTTCATGCGTTTTACTCCTGTTGTCGTGGAAGGTCTTGATGCGAAGGATGGGGTGTCAGCCGAAGGTGAAGGCGTAGGCTTCGACGCCTGAGTCGAGGAAGCGGATCTTGAATGTCCGCTCCTCCACGTCGCCGGACTGGCGAACGAGCTGGTAGAGCCTGGTAGACGTCACCGTGCCGTAGCCGTCAGCATCGATGTCTGTGCCGTGATCGAGCCCAGGTGCCGTGCCGTCGATCGTCACCTGGAAGCGAATAGGCTTACCGGTCGCTTCGGGTCCGAGCACCAGATGCAGATCGCGGGCGCTAAAGTGGTAGACGATGCCGCCATCCGGCTGGTCCAGTACGGCGCGCTCGGCGCCGATCGTCCAGGTTCCGAAAAGGCCCCATTCATTGAGAGCTGGTCTATCGGCGGAATATGTGGTGACCACATCCGCGCGGAGGCCTTCCGGAGAGACGAAGTCTGCTGCGCGCTCATAGCCCAGGTAGCTCTCGCCGGAGCGGATGTTTTTGAGATCGGGGCTCGCCTCGACGCCCTTGGGATTGGGCGTCACGGTTGTGGTCGCTGCCAGATCGTCGCTGGTTTCTCGCAACAGGTCCTGGATCGCCTGCTCGGTCTGGCGGTAATTGCCTTCGCCAAAGTGGTGGTAGCGGATCTGCCCCTTTGCATCGATCAGGTACTGTGCCGGCCAATAGCTGTTTTGGAACGCACGCCAGACCTTGTAGTCATTGTCGATTGCAACCGGATAACCGATCTTGAACTCCTCGATCGCCTTTTTGACGTTGTCGATCTTCTTCTCGAAGGCGAATTCCGGGGCGTGTACACCGATCACGACCAGGCCCTGATCATTGTATTTTTCGGCCCAGGCGCGAACATAGGGGGAGGTCCGGATGCAGTTGATGCAGGAATAGGTCCAGAAATCGATGAGGACGACCTTGCCGTGAAGCTGTTCCCTCGTCAGCGGCGGCGAGTTCAGCCACTCGACGGCGCCGTTCAGCGAAGGCGACGCGCCCTCGACGGGCAGATTGCTGCGGAACGGCTGTCCTGCTTCGATGACAGCGGATGTTGTGTCATTGCTGGCAACAACGGATGGAGGCTCGCTTGCTGACTTGTCTTTCAGTTGGTTTAGTATGGCCTGCTCGAATGTGGAGGTGCTGGCATAAGAGAGCCGCGCCAGGAGACCGGTGTCGAGACCGAGCGCAATGACCGCGACGCCAGCCAGAACTGCGGCTCCCAGCCCTTGGCGAATACGCTCGCTGATGCCGAGCGACCGCTTCATGCCGGCAATCAACTTGCCGCCGATGAGGAGAGCGATGGCAAGCGATGTCGCGGCGCCAGCAGCATAAGCGACAAGCAGAACAGTCGTCTGGAGGTTGGCGCCATTCAACGCCGCGCCTGTCAGCAGAAGGCCAAGGATCGGCCCGGCGCACGGCGCCCAAAGGAGCCCGGTTGCAACGCCGAGGATGAATGAACTCGCCGCAGTCGGCACAGAGCCTGGCCTGCCCGACACGTTTAGCAGCCTGTTGCCGAAATCGACGACGGGCTGGGTGATGATGCTCGCAACGCGTGGTGACAACAAGCTGACCCCGAAGACGGCGAGCAGCAGGATCGCGGCGAGACGACCGTATTCATTGGCATGGATCGCCCAACTCCCGCCGACTGCTGCAAGCGTCGCTACCAATGCGAACGTGACGCTCATGCCGATCAGCATGGGAAAGGTACTTCTGAAGAAGGGCTGTCCAGCTCGGGCAAAGACGAAGGGTAGAATGGGAAGGATGCACGGGCTGAGGATGGTCAGCGCCCCTCCGAGGTAGGCAATGATAAGAAGCGTCATCGTCGTTTCCTTGAAACCGGTTGGTCGGGTTCTGGACGGCGATGGGGCGCGACCAGCAACAGGGCCAATCTGGTCGGAGCGACGTGTCCCGCATGTGTCGGGCTTCCATCGGAAATGTACCGCAGTGTAGGACCCGGCCCATCCACAACAGAGCGATACAAATTGTTGGCAAGCCCGGTCGGCGGGTGGCGCGAGTTGTATCAGACTGTATCGAAGGCTGCGGAGGCTACATGCGCATTCAATTCAGGGCTTGACGGGACATATGCGGGATACGTGGAGTTGGCTTTCTTTTCATCACAATCAATCAAGATGGAGAGAACGATGTCCCCTCAATTCAACCACCAGCGCCGGCGCTTCTTCGGTATCGCCGCCATGACCGTGGCTGCCACGCAATTGGGCATGAGCACGATTGCCCATGCCCAGATGCCCGCCGCGGCCCCGGCCTCGGTCAAGGCGGGAGGGCAAATTGCGTTCGCGGCACTCAAGCAGATCAAGGCAGGCGTACTCGATATCGGATATGCGGAAGCCGGCCCGGCCGATGGTCCCGTTGTCCTGCTCGTTCACGGCTGGCCATACGACATCTACAGCTATGTTGATGTGGCACCGATCCTGGCCGATGCAGGCTACCGCGTGCTTATTCCCTATCTGCGTGGCTACGGCACGACGCGTTTCCTCTCGGACGAGACACCGCGAAATGGCCAGCAGGCGGCACTGGCTGCCGACATGATTGCCTTCATGGATGCGCTCGGCGTCGACAAGGCGATCCTGGGTGGATATGACTGGGGTGCGCGCACCGTCAACATCATGGCGGTTCTCTGGCCGGAACGCTGCCAGGCGATGGTTTCGGTCAGCGGCTATCTCATCGGCAGCCAGGCCGCCAACAGCAAGCCATTGCCGCCGGCCGCGGAACTCTCCTGGTGGTACCAATTCTATTTCGCCACCGAGCGGGGACGGCTCGGCTATGCCGCCAACACGCACGAATTTGCAAAGCTCATCTGGCGGACGGCATCGCCCACCTGGATGTTCGACGATGCGACGTTTAACCGATCGGCCGCCGCCTTGGACAATCCGGACCACGTCGCCATCACAATTCACAATTACCGCTGGCGGCTCGGTCTCGAAGACGGTGAGGAGAAGTTCGATGGCTTCGAGAGGCAGCTCGCCATGGGTCCGGTGATCACCATTCCGACGATCACCATGGAAGGCGATGCCAATGGTGCGCCCCATCCGCAACCATCGGCCTATGCAAAGAAGTTCTCTGGAAGATACGAGCACCGGAATATAGCAGGTGTCGGGCATAATTTGCCACAGGAATCGCCGGAGGCATTCGCCCAGGCCATCATCGACGTGGCGCAATTCTGATCGCAAGGCTGCCGCGAGAAACCGCTTTACTCGTGGCAGCCAACGCGGAAACTAAACTTGCCTGGTTTCGGATCCTTGAAAGGTCACAAATGGAGCATGTCGACCATATTCTGATTGTCGATGACGACCGCGAAATTCGCGAGCTGGTCTCAAGCTATCTGAAGAAGAACGGTCTTCGAACGACAGTTGCCGCCGATGGTCGGCAGATGCGCAGTTTCCTGGAAGCCAGCACGGTGGACCTGATCGTGCTCGACGTGATGATGCCCGGGGATGATGGCTTGGTGCTGTGCCGGGAACTGCGCGCCGGCAAGCACAAGGCGACGCCGGTCATCATGCTGACGGCACGCGACGACGAGATGGATCGGATCATCGGGCTGGAAATGGGCGCCGACGACTATCTGCCGAAGCCGTTTGCGGCGAGGGAACTACTTGCCCGTATCAAGGCGGTGCTGCGGCGTACGCGTATGTTGCCGCCCAACCTGCAGATCAGCGAAGCCGGCCAACTGCTGACCTTCGGCGATTGGCGGCTCGACACCGTCGGCCGGCATCTTCTTGACCATGACGGAACAGAGGTTGCCTTGAGCGGCGCCGAGTACCGACTGCTACGGGTGTTTATCGATCATCCGCAACGCGTGCTCAATCGCGACCAGATCCTGAACCTCACGCAGGGCCGCGATGCCGAACTATTCGACCGCTCGATTGACCTTCTGGTCAGCCGTCTGCGCCAGCGGCTTGGCGATGATGCGCGCGAGCCGACCTACATCAAGACGGTGCGGGCAGAAGGTTATGTGTTCTCCGTACCTGTTGAAATCTCGGTGCCGAAGACATGAGTAGTGGCAGCAAGTCTCTTTCTGGCTGGTGGCCGGGCACCCTTCGCTCGCGATTGTTCCTGATCCTATTTTCTGGGCTGGCGGTCGCCTATGGCCTGTCTTTCAGTATTCTTTTTGCCGAGCGCTATATGTCGGCCAAGGCCGTCATGCTCGGGACATTGGAGAGCGATCTGGCCACGTCTATCGCTGTTCTCGACCGTCTTCCCGCCAGCGAGCGGCCTGATTGGCTGGATCGCCTGAGTCGCGGCAGCTATCGCCTTGTCCTTGGGCCAGGGCTTCCCGGTGTTCCGGACTTGTCGGGGCGTGGCGCGGAGATCGCGGACCGGATCGGGCAGGCGGCCGGCAACCGGTTCCCGATCCGCGTCGAAGCCATACCGGGCGACCACATGCGGCTGCAGGGGCATCTGACGCTGTCGGACGGTTCGCCGCTGACAATCGATGTGACCCCGCGCGGGGTGATGCCCTTAGCCGAATGGCTGCCGTATGTCTTCGCAGCCCAGATGGTTCTGCTCATCCTTTGCACCTGGTTTGCGGTGCGCCTCGCCATTCGTCCGCTTGGCGCTCTCGCTGCTGCTGCCGATGCACTCGATCCCAGCAGACAAGGGTCTCCCTTGAACGAAGATGGTCCGAACGAGGTTGCCCATGCGGCACGTGCGTTCAACGCCATGCGTGACCGTATCGCCCATTACCTGGAAGAACGTGTGCAGATCCTTGCGGCAATCTCCCATGACCTGCAGACGCCGATCACGCGCATGCGGCTTCGCGCTGACATGGCGGACGACAGCCCAGAAAAGGACAAGCTGGTCGGCGATCTGCGCGAAATCGAGCGGTTGGTGCAGGACGGAATTGCCTATGCGCGCAGTTCGCACGGCAATGGCGAGAAAAACTCGCGCATCGATCTTGCTTCCTTCATCGACAGCATCGCCTACGACTATCAGGATACCGGCAAGGCGGTTTCGGTAACCGGCATTGTTCAGGGGACTGTCCTGACCAAGCCGCATGCGTTGCGACGTATCCTGACCAATTTCATCGACAACGCCCTCAAGTTTGCCGGTGCGGCAGAGATCAGCGTCGAAAGATCGGGCGAGGGAAATATTATCATCGCAGTCATGGACCATGGACCAGGCATTCCCGACGACAAGCTGGAGTCCGTCATGCAACCCTTTTATCGTCTCGAGACGTCCCGCAATCGGGACACAGGAGGCACAGGGCTTGGATTGGCGATTGCCCAGCAGCTAGCCGTCTCGATCGGTGGGATGGTGCGTATCTACAATCGCGACGATGGCGGGCTTGCTGCGGAAATATCGCTACCCTGACCTACGCGACGCGTCGCTCCTACGATGGGATACAATTTAGCCCTTTTCGAAAACATGCCGGATACGTCGATGCGCCAGAACACCTCCGTCAACCACGTCGTTCTATGCGAACGAATAAAGGAGTGTTCCATGACCAAGATCGAAAAAGTTCTCTATACTGCCAAGACCCATACTACCGGCGGACGCGACGGTGCGGCGCGCAGTGACGATGCGCAGCTTGACGTCAAGCTTTCGCCTCCGGGTAGCAACAAGCCCGGCACAAATCCCGAGCAACTCTTTGCTGCTGGCTGGTCCGCATGCTTTATCGGTGCACTGGGCATTGCCGCGGGCAAACATAAGCTGGCGCTGCCAGCGACGACGGCCGTCAATGCCGAAGTCGACCTCGGAATGACTGACGGCGCCTACCTGCTGCAGGCCCGGCTGAATGTCAGCCTTCCGGGGCTCGATGCCGACCTTGCACGGGTTCTTATCGACGAAGCTCACCAGACCTGCCCCTATTCCAAGGCGACACGGGGCAACATCGCGGTTGAACTGAAGCTTGCCTGAGCAGTCTCCGCAACCTCCCGGAGGGTTCGATTAAACGCCTGATCGTTGGCATGCTCGCGCTTGCCGTCTTCGCAGCGCCCTGCGTTCATGACGTGTTCTCGCCGGAACCGTCCCCGATAGCCGCGCTGGCCACGGCCGTTGGTCTTCTGGGGTAGAGAGGGTTGGAGATCGAAGAGGGAGCGCCTCTGAAACAGTCGCTCCCCTTTTCCATCAGGACTTTAGGTGTCATGGCAGTCTGGAAGATCGTCCATCGGCTTTCGAAAACGTGGCGGCACTCGGCTTCATCGGGAGTGTCGCAAAGGCCGAGGCGGATGCGGTTGTTGGCGCCCTCCAGCAGATCGACGAGGACGCCGCATAGTTCTGATGAGTCGCCTTCAATGAGGGCACCTGATTGCTGAGCAGCGATGATTGCGTCGACCATGGGCTCCAGCGCAGCGCTCGACCAGATCGCCAGCCTTTCTCGAAGGGACGCCGATACCACGGCCTCTGCAATGACTGAGAGGTAGAAGGCCGAATAGTCCCTGTCCATGCCGAACAGGAAATAGCGAAATGCGATCCCATGGAGGGCGAGCAGGGGTTCCTCGTGCTGCTTTGCCGCATTTGCGAGCGCTGCTCGAAACCGGGCGAGATCGCGCTCAACCACGGCCTCCAGAAGCGCCTTCTTGTTCCCGTATCGACGATATAGTGTGTGTTTGGAGATCGCCTGGCGCGCTGCAATCTCCTCCATCGAAGCGTTGGCGATACCCTTCTTTGCAAAGACGGCGCGGGCTTCGTCCAGAATCTGCCGGGTAAGGCTCGCCGCCTCCTCGCGTGTCGGTCGTCCTCCCGGGCGTGGTGGCTGTATTTTCTTCATGCGACCTCGAAGCGTCGGATGGAGGGGGATTTGAGGGTCACCGTTGCTGATACCCGAATAATTTGATAACAGCACGGTATCGTGCCGTTTATTTCGTTGCAACAGGTTTGATATGTCTTCCATCGTGTTGTCGGGTCTTTCCTGCGTCAAGCCGGACGGTGATCCGGTATTCGAGGGCCTCGACCTATCGTTTCGACTGGAACGAACTGGTCTGGTCGGGCGAAATGGTGTCGGCAAAACGACCCTGCTGAAAATGATCTGCGGTCTGCTCTCCCCGTCTGCGGGGTCCATAACCGTCGAGGGTACGGTGGCGCTCGTCCGGCAGATGCTGGATGTCGAGACAGATGAAACGATCGCCGATCTTTTCCGTGCCGGGCAGGCGCTAGACTTGCTCGCCCGGGCAGAAAGCGGGGAAGCCAGCCTTGAGGATCTGGCGGAGACCGATTGGACGGTCAGGGAGCGTATGTTGTCGGCACTTGCCCGATTTGGGCTGGCTGCCGAGCCCGATACACTGCTCAATCATTTATCTGGTGGACAACGGACCAGGGCTGCTCTTGCGGCGGCTCTCTTCAAGGAACCGGATTTTCTTCTGCTCGATGAGCCGACCAACAATCTGGACAGAGCCGGCCGGCAAGCGGTGATCGACCTTCTCAGCAGGTGGAAAGGCGGGGCGATCGTCATCAGCCATGATCGCGGACTGCTTGAGTATATGGATGCCATCACTGAATTAACCACGCTTGGTGCGAAACGCTACGGCGGCAACTGGAGCGACTATCGGTCGGCGAAGGCAATCGAATTGAATGCCGCCGAGCAGAGCCTCGCCCATGCTCAAAAGACAGCCGAGGAGATCGACCGCAAGGCGCAGGTGCTGGCGGAACGGCAGGACCGGCGGAACGCAGCGGGTAACCGCAAAGCAGGAAAAGGTGACATGCCAAAAATTCTCCTCGGTCGGCGGAAGAGCAATGCGGAGGCTAGCCGAGGCAAGGTGGTGGAACTTGCCGGACGCCAGCGCTCCGATGCTTTGGGTGCGGTCGCATCCGCCAAGGCGAGAGTCGAAGTGCTCCAGCCATTTTCTGTGAATCTTCCCTCGACAAACCTGCCTAACGGCAAGGCGGTACTATCGTTTGATCGCATTGCGGCGGGCTATGATTCGAGGCATCCCGTTATCCGGGATCTGTCCCTTTCGATTGTCGGGCCTCAGCGTGTGGCGCTTTCGGGGCCTAACGGGTCTGGCAAAACAACGCTACTGAAGGTGATCACAGGAGAGATCATGCCCATAACCGGCAAGGTCACTTTATCTGTTCCTGCGACGATGCTGGACCAAAGTGTCAGCCTTCTTGATCGCAGTGAAAGTATCCTCGACAATTTCAAGCGACTGAGCCCCGGCGCATCCGAAAATGCTTGCCGGGCCGCTTTGGCCGGCTTTCGTTTTCGCGCGGATGCCGCCCTCCAGCGCGTGGAATCGTTAAGTGGGGGACAGATCCTGCGCGCCGGCCTTGCCTGTGTGCTCGGCGGTGCCACTCCCCCGTCACTGTTGATCCTGGATGAACCGACCAATCATCTCGACATCGAGTCCATAGAGACGGTTGAAGCGGTGTTGAGGGCCTATGACGGTGCCCTGTTGATCGTTAGCCACGACGACGCCTTCCTCGAAAATGTCGGGATGGACAGGCGGGTGGATCTCGCTGGCTGCGCTTCATCAAGTTAGCCGGACGAACGGATAAAGGTACTCACAGCCTTACTCTGTCATTCTCTCCAGACGCGGAAGTAACCATGTCCCAACTGATCTACGACCCTCAACTCACCAAAGTTCTGGCATCAATTGGCGATTTCGTGCCGACCGGGATGACGCTCGATCGGCTGCCCTATTTCAGAGAAATAAGCAGCCCAACCCGGAAGGATCTGCTGCAGAATTATCCGGTGAATTGCGTCGATCACCGGATCCCGGGATATGAGGGAGATGAGCTCGTGATTTCGGTCATCACCCGCAAAGGCCATGACCAGATCGGCCCCGCGATCTTTTTCCTGCATGGCGGCGGCATGGTCATGGGCAATCGTTTTGCCGGTGCTGCTCCCCTGGTTGAGTGGGCGATCAAACATGACGCGGTCTGTGTAACGTCGAATACCGGTTGGCGCCAGAACATCCGGCGCCAATTCCGGTGGAAGATTGCTATGCAGGCCTGTTGTGGATGGCGTCGCATTCGGCCGCGCTCAAGTTCGATCCGGATCGCCTGGCGGTCTTCGGTGGGAGCGGTGGCGGCGGGCTCGCGGCGGGCACGGCGCTCTTGGCACGAGACCGAAACGGTCCGCGATTGCTGGGTCAGTTGCTGCAGTGCCCTATGATCGATGATCGAAATACCACCGCGTCTGCCCACTTGTTTGATGGTGTCGGGGTGTGGGACACGACCAGCAACCGGACTGCCTGGCGGCGGTGCTCGGCACGGACTGCGGGGGTGCCGAGGTGTCGCCCTATAGCGCACCGGCGCGGGCCGCAGATCTCTCCGGGCTGCCCCCGAAGTTTATCGATGTCGGCGCGTGCGAGGTTTTTCGTGATGAAGCCATCGATTATGCAGTCCGAATCCTCGCATCTGGTGGTCAATGCGAATTGCGTGTCTGGGGCGGAGCCTTTCATGGCTTTTACGACATCGCCCCTCAATCCGATCTCGCTCGCGCTTGTGTCGCTGCGCGAAACGGCTGGCTCGAGCGGTTGCTGAAGCGGGACTGATCAGAGCGATGTCGATAGGGCACTGGCCTAGTCGCCGACGACCGCCTGGCTCCTCTCTCGAATTGCGGAGCCAGGGCAGAATGCGGGCGATGGCGCACTCAAATGACGACTAGGGGACGAGAAGCAACTTGCCGGTCGTGCGTCGGCTTGCCATGTGGGCGTGGGCCAACGCGGCGTCTTCGAGACGATAACTTCCTCCAATGTTGATTTTCAGCGAGCCATCCCGGATCCAGTCGAAAAGCTGGGTGGTACGGGCGCGAAGGCGTTCCGGTGAGGAAATATGGTCGGAGAAGACCGCGTAGCCGATCTTGATGCTTTTCGGCAGACTCATGATGTCGATGAGGCCCGGCCCGCCCAGAACAGGGCCGTACCAGCAAAAGGTCCCCGAACGGCGCAGGCTGTCGAGAGAGCCCTGAAAGGTCTTGGGGCCCGAACCGTCGTAGACAACATCGACACCCCTGCCATTCGTCAAGTGCAGGACTTGCTGCGCGAAATCTCCCTTGCTGTCGGCGATGACATGCTCGGCGCCTGCCTGTTTGGCGATGGCGACTTTGTCTTCGGAGGAAACGCGTCCGATGACGCGCCCACCGCGCAGTCTGATGATCTGGGTCAGCAGCAGGCCGACGCCTCCGGCGGCCGCATGCACCAGTGCAATGTCAACCGGCTGAACCGGGTAGAAATCGGTGGCGAAGTGGCTTGCCGTCAGTCCCTGCATCATGACTGCGGCAGCCGTCCGGTCATCGATGAAATCAGGCAGACGAACCAGCGAACTGGCGGGTAACGAGATCCGCTTCGCGTAGCTTCCTGGAGCGTAGACCCAGGCCACGCGATCTCCCGCGAAGAAATCCGTCACGCCTTCACCGACGGCGAGAACGCGCCCTGCACCTTCGACGCCAAGTATTTTGGGATTCGGGGTATCGGTCCAGGCCATGCCTTGCCGAACTCCAATGTCCATGAAATTAACGCCGGCCGCGGCAATTTCAACGAGTACATGTCCTTGTGCTGCGACGGGCTCCGGATATTCGACGACTTCCATGACATCGGTATCCCCAATGCTGTTCATGACGACCGCTTTCATTTTCAGTCCTTTCTTGACTGTTCGTTCCAGAATAGGTTAAATTTTTTTACCGAGGCATCAGGGCGCGGAGCGCCAACTCACCGAGCGACTGCAGTGTTTCTTGGCCCGCACCCGCGCGCGCAGCAATCCGAATGCCGGCGATGCTGGCGATGAGAAAGTCGATCACCGCATCTACGGACAGCGTCTTATCCAGATCCC
The DNA here is from genome assembly GCF_029601685.1 of Rhizobium sp. YJ-22. Classification (NCBI taxonomy): domain Bacteria; kingdom Pseudomonadati; phylum Pseudomonadota; class Alphaproteobacteria; order Hyphomicrobiales; family Rhizobiaceae; genus Rhizobium; species Rhizobium sp. YJ-22. Next base: position 15,509 of record NZ_JARRIR010000010.1, read on the forward strand.
CCGCGTCCTGAGCTTGCCTGACGCACTCCCGTGCTGCGTGTCGCAACCGATGATCGGCAGCATGATGTACTTCTGTCAGGTCCGGACGGCTCTGCCCGAACTCGCAGATCGAGTTGACACCAAGACATGCCCGATCTGCTTCAGCCACCAACCGCGCCATCATTGCCGAAATGCCGTCAATTGCACGCCCAGTGCTGCGCAGTTTGCCAATGTGCGCTTCGGTCTCCGCAGATACATAGCGCTCCACCGCGAGGCGATAGAGGACCCATTTGTCGCCGAACGTGTCGTAGAGGCTCTGGCGGCCGATCTTCATGGCCTTGACCAGCATCTCCGTCGATGTCCCGTCGAAGCCGTGCTCCCGAAATACATCCACTGCTGCGTCCAGCGCCTTGTCCCTATCGAATTCCTTGATCCTTGCCATAAGAGTTGAGATAAGTATTCTGGAACAAACAGTCAAGAATAATCTTCTCCATGGCAATGGACCATCCTCGTTGAAATAGCCCCCGCTGGGGCGACTGTCGGGAAGCGTCGCAAGGTCCACGACGATTTTCGCGCCCTTTTTCACAGTGCGCGTGCCGGATGCGGCGATCTTTGCAGTAGCGGCAGGAATGCACGGATGGTCCGCACGGTGCCAAAGACGTCGACGTCGTAAGTTGCAAAGATGTTCGCTGCGTCCGTCTCAAGCGCGGGCACACGATAGAGGACGCCTGCATTGTTGACGAGAACGTCGAGCAATCCCTCCCGATCTTCGATTTGCCGTGCCGCAGCCACGATGCTCGTTTCGTCCGTGACGTCGAGTGCAATCGCCATCACGTCCGCTCCTTCCTTCGCCAGGTCGTCCGCCGCGGCCTGTCCGCGCTCGCCATCCCGGCTGCCAAGGTAGACTCGCGTTCCGAGACCGCCGAGCTGGCGGGCAACCTCTTTACCAAGTCCCTTGTTGGCGCCGGTGATCAGCGCAATCGGCTTCTTCGTCATGGTTCACTCCTCAGCCAAGCACAGCGCGGGGTTCAAGAAAGGCCTCAAGGCCGAAGACGCCGAATTCCCGTCAGAAGCCGGATTGCTTGAATCCCACCGAACGGTGCCAGCGGTTCATGCGGCGCGCCATTGAGAATGACTCGGCCGGCCTCGATCCTGTCCGCCACCCGCCGTGCTCGCGAAATGTCTGATGAGAAGACCTGCGCCTGGAGGCCGTAATCGGTGTCGTTCGCGATCGTGATGGCCTCCTCCTCGTCGCGATAAAGAATGAGGGAAAGGATCGAGCCAAAGATCTCCTCGCGGGCGATGCGCATGCCGTTGTTCACCCCGGTGAAGATAGTGGGCGCACAAACCAGCCTCGCGAAAGGCCTTCCGGTCATCCCTCGCCACCGGCGAGCAGGCGGGCACCTTCTTCTTGGCCCAGCCGGATATAGGACTGGACGCGGTCCCATTGTTTCCGGCTGACCATGGGGCCGACGCGGACGTTCTTGTCATTGGTCGCCCACCTTGAAATCCTCGACTGCCTCCCGGATACGGGCTTCGATCTCCTCGAACCCGCTTTCGGGCGCGAGAATGCGGGTTCCGGCTATGCAGGCCTGCCCGCTGTTGAGGAAGCCTGCTGCCAGCACCGGCGGGATTGAAACATCAAGGTCGGCATCTTCGAGATTGATGCTGGGGCTCTTGCCGCCAAGTTCCATTGTCACGCGCTTCATGGTTTCCGCGGCCTTGCGGACAATGGTCCGGCCTGTGGCCGTCGAGCCGGTGAAGGTGATTTTTGACACATCGCGGTGAGAGGTCAGCGCGGACCCGACGACTGCCCCGTCGCCGGTGACGATGTTGAATACGGCCTCGGGAAGGCCAGCGGCGTGCAGGCATTCGGTGATTACTCGGGTCTGGATGGCACTCATTTCCGAAGCTTGAATCACCATGGTGGCGCCGGCCGCGATGGCGGCGGACAGTTTCCGCAGATGAAGCCGTAATTGCTGTTCCAGGAGGTGATTGCCACGGCGACACCGGAGGGGCGCATCTCGACCTCGGCAGTCCCGATACGCCGTCTGAAATCATAGTTTGCCAGTGCCTTGGCCATGTCCAGAAAGACGTTGCCCGCTCGTGGCGCGGAAAACTCGATGAAGTTCGAAGGTGCGCCATACTCCTCGCGCATGGCGTCGATGAGAAGGGCGGCGATGTCCAGCGGTGTCCGCTTTCGGCCGGAACGACATCGACATGGGAGTTGAAGGCAAGCGAGCGTCCGCCGCCGGGGGAGGTTTTGCGGCCGACGATGTTTCAGCTCTCGTCATAAGCGGCGGTCGCGGGCGAAATGGCGGAGTGATGGCCGATCCTTGCTGCATCCGTGCGGACGCGGCTGACATCGAAGCTGCGCTGCTTCAACGCCGCCGCGATAAAGTCCTGCGCACCGGCTTCGTCGTTGCGCAGGGATTTGAAGCGCACCAGCTTTTCCGAAAACAGAAGCTGATCGTCGAAAAGCCGATCGACGGCGGCGCGGATGTCATGGGTGGGCCTTGGGGGAAGGGCAGGTGCGAATTGCGGAGCAGCCTAATCGCCGCCCCGTCCATTTCAAGTCTCAGCCGAGGACAGCGTTCACAGCATCGGCGGTCGCCTTGACAATGATATCGACCTCTTCGCGCGTCAGGCAGAGCGGCGGTGCGAAGCCGAGGATATCCCCTTGCGGCATGGCTCGGCCGATGACGCCGCGTTCGAGCAGGGCGGCGGAGACCTGCGGCCCGATCTTCCGGGCCGGATCGAAGAAGGCGCGGTCGTTCCTGTCCTCGACGAATTCGACGGCCGCCATCAGGCCGTCGCCGCGCACCTCGCCGACATTGGGGTGATCGCCGACCGCCTTGGCAAGCTCGCTGCGGAAATAGGCGCCGGTGGTCCCGGCATTCTCGACCAGGCCGAGTTCGTCGATGAGTTCGAGATTGGCGACACCGGCGGCAGCGCAGATCGGATGCGCGGAATAGGTCCAGCCATGGCCGATGGCGCCGAGCTCGTCCGATCCCTTCACCAGTACCTGCCAGACCTTGTCGGAAACGATAGTGCCGGAGAGCGGCGCGTAAGCGGATGTCAGGCCCTTGGCGATGGTGATCAGTGCCGGCTTCATGCCGTAATGGTCGGAGCCGAACATCGTGCCGAGGCGGCCGAAGCCGGTGACGACTTCATCGGCAACGAGCAGGATGTCGTATTTGTCGAGCACAGCCTGGATCTTCTGCCAGTAGCCCTTCGGCGGCGGCACGATGCCGCCGGTGCCGAGGATCGGCTCGCCGATAAAGGCGGCGACGGTTTCCGGCCCCTCGGCGAGGATCATCTCCTCCAGCTTGTCGGCGCAATATTGCGAGAACTGTTCTTCGTCCAGGGCGCGATCCGGGCGGCGGAAGAAATAGGGGGCTTCCGTATGCAGGATCGGCGCGCGCGGCAGGTCGAAGGCATTGTGGAACAGGTGCAGGCCGGTCAGCGAGCCGGTCATGACACCCGAGCCGTGATAGCCGCGCCAGCGCGAGATGATCTTCTTCTTCTCCGGTCGGCCGAGGATGTTGTTGTAATACCAGATCAGCTTGATGTTGGTCTCGTTGGCATCCGAACCGGACTGGCCGAAATAGACGCGGCTCATGCCCTCCGGCGCGCGGTCGATGATCATCTTGGAAAGCGTGATCGAGGCTTCCGTGCCATGGCCGACATAGGCATGGTAATAGGCGAGGTTCTTGGCCTGCACGGCGATGGCGTCGGCGATCTTATGGCGACCGTAGCCGACATTGACGCAATAGAGGCCGGCAAAGGCGTCGAGGCTGGTCTTGCCGTTGGTATCGGTGATGTAGACGCCTTCGCCGCCGCCGATGACTCGGGTCGGCGTCTCGCCACGGGCATGCATGCCCATATGGGTCGAGGGGTGGAAGAAGTGGTCGCGGTCCCAGGCGGTGAGTTCGTTACGTCTGTCGGACATGGTTTTTCCTTTCGATTGTGCTTGGGCGCCAAGATCAGGCAGCGGTGTCGATGCAGAGATATTTGAGTTCGGTGAAGGCTTCCATGCCGTGGCGCGCGCCTTCGCGGCCGAGGCCGGATTGTTTCCAGCCGCCGAAGGGGATCGGCCCGCCGGTGATCTTCACCCGGTTGACAGCCACCATGCCGACTTCCAGCGCCCGGGCAAGGCGCATCTGCCGGGCGCCGTTTTCGGTAACCACATAGGCGACGAGGCCGTATTCGGTATCGTTGGCGCGGGCGACGACCTCCGCCTCGGTGTCGAAGGCGGTGACGGCGGCAACGGGGCCGAATGTTTCCTCGCGCATGATGAGAGCGTCGTCGGGAACATCCGCCAGAAGCGTCGGCGCGTAGAACAGCGGGCCGGCTTCGTGGCGCTTGCCGCCGGTGAGCAGCTTTGCGCCACGCTTGACCGCATCGGCGACCTGTTCCTCGACCTTGGCGATGGCTCGCTCGTGCATCAGCGGGCCGAGCTCGACCTCCGGCTCCAGCCCGGCTCCGACTTTCAGTGCCTCGATGCGCGCCTTGAAGGCTCTTGTGAAGGCCTCCAGGATGGGGCGCTCAACATAGATACGGTTGGCTGCGAGGCAATCCTGGCCCGATGTCGCGAACTTGGCGTTGACGGCGATATCCGCCGCCTTGCCGATATCGGCATCGGCGAAGACGATCAGTGGTGCATGGCCGCCGAGTTCCATGACCAGCCGCTTCATGGTGGGGGCGCATTGGCCGGCGATGAGCTTGCCGATCTCCGTCGAGCCGGTGAAGCTCATGGCGCGGATGCGCGCATCGGCATTCATGCGCCCGACGATGGTGGCAGCATCGCCGGTCACCACGTTGAAAACGCCGGCTGGCAGGCCGGCGCGCTCGCCGAGTTCGGCAAGGGCAAGCGCCGAAAGCGGCGTTTCGCTGGAGGGGTGGGCAACGACGGTGCAGCCGGCGGCAAGGGCCGCCGCCACCTTGCGGGTGATCATCGCGGAGGGGAAATTCCACGGTGTGGCGACACCGACGACGCCGAGCGCCTCGCGGCGCACGATCATCTCAGCGCCCGGCAAATGGCTGGTGACGCTCTCGGCGTTGAGGCGTTTTCCCTCCTCGGCATACCATTCGATGAAGGAGGCCGCGTAGTCGATCTCGCCGCGCGACTCGGCCAGCGGCTTGCCCTGCTCCAGCGTCATCAGCAAGGCGAGGTCTTCGCGCGCTTCCAGCATCAGGCCGTGCCATTTGCGCAGGATCGTCGCGCGCTGTTGCGGCAGCATGTCCCGCCAGGCGGGGAAAGCCTGCGCGGCAGCGGAAATCGCTTCCGATGTCTGCTCGCCGTCGAGCGCGGCGACCCAGGCGAGCGTCGCGTCCGAGGCCGGATCGGTCACGCGAAAACTCTTGCCGTCGCGGCCGGCGATCCAGCGTCCGCCGACATAGGACAGTTCGCGCAGCAGATGCGGATCGGTCAGACGTGCAAGCGCATCGTGAAAACTCGTGCGGGCGAATACGGCGGTCATGGCGGCCTCCTCTGGGGTGTGGAAGGAGTGTGCCAGAGGACCGGCGGCAGATTGTCTATCGCCGGGGCGGATCGCAGAGAGTTTGGCCAAAGATGCGGGCGGCCGTAGACAATCTCTCTATCGGGTTTCGCTACTGGGGGAGGGGAGCAGGGTCGCGAGCGGCAGAACGATCTCCTCCTTCACCGTCTTGGTGACGATGTAGGTGAAGTAGCGGTCGATGCCGAGTTCGCGGTCGAGCAGGCTGTCGACGAGGCGCTGATAGGCGTCGATATCGGCCGCCATGATCTTCAGGATATAATCGACACCGCCGCCGACCGACCAGCAGGCGACGATCTCGGGCGTTGCCGCCACGACTTTTTCGAAGCGCTCGAAATCCGCCTGCCGATGGTTGGCGAGCGTCACCTCCATCATCACGCTGGCCACCGGCGCAAGGCGCCGCATGGCGACGCGGGCGTGATAGCCGGTGACGATGCCGGCCTTTTCCAGCTTGCGCAGCCTGAGCCAGCAGGGAGTGGGGGAAAGGCCCGCCTTTTCCGCCAGCGCCAGCTTGGTGATGCGCCCGTCCGCCTGGATGGCTTCGAGGATGCGCAGGTCGATGGCGTCGAGTTTCATGTGGGCGCCCTCCGGGCGAAAATCAGGTCAGGCAAGGGAAAAAGACAATGGAAAGCCATTTTGGCGTTGTCAATTGGACTGAATTTGAGCACTGTCGAAATCATGACAAATTGGCGTCCCGATCCATCTCAATTGCGCCGCCCGGCTTACCTCTCCCTTGCCGAGCAGATCGCCCGCGCCATTCAGGAAGGCCATCTGCCGAACGGCACCCGGCTTCAACCCCATCGCAAGCTCGCCGACGACCTGAAACTTTCGGTGCAGACCGTCAGCCGCGCCTATGACGAGTTGATCCGTCGCGGACTGATCTCCGGCGAGATCGGCCGCGGTTCCTTCGTGCAGACCCGGCCGAAGGAACCGGAGCCGCCCTATCTGCCGGAGCGCCTGGGCGAGCTCGTCGATCTCTCGATCCTCAAGCCCGTCTGCGAGCAACTGCATCTCGAGCGTATGCGCGAGGCCTTCGGATGGCTGGCGGAAAACCTGCCGTCGAGCTCGGCGCTCTCCTTCCGCCCAAACATGGTTTTCCCGCGCCACCGGGCCGTTGCCGCCGAATGGCTGGCGCGCTGCGGCCTGGAGATCTCGCCGCTCAACATCAGCCTCACCAACGGCGCGACATCGGGCATGACGGTGGCGCTGATGAGCGTCGCGCCGCCCGGCTCGACGGTAGCGACGGAGGCGATCAGCCACCATACGCTGGTGCCGCTTTCCACCTATCTCGGCCTGCATCTTGAGGGACTGCCGATCGATCGCGACGGCATGGTGCCCGAAGCGCTGGACGAGGCCTGCCGCAAGGGCGTCATCCGCGCCGTTTTCCTGCAACCCTCGGTGATCAACCCGACGGCGACGCTAATGAGCGCGGAGCGCCGCCAGGCATTGGCGGAGGTAGCGCGCCGCCACGATATCGCGATCATCGAGAACGACGTTCTCGGTCCGCTCGTCGAAAACCGTGCGCCGCCACTTGCCGCTTATGCGCCGGAGCGCACGCTTTACGTCACGAGCTTCACCAAGATCACGGTGCCGGGCCTGCGCATCGGTTATCTCGCGGCGCCCGACCGTTATGTCGCGGCCGTCGCCAATCGCCATCTCGTTTCCAACTGGATGGCGACGCCTTCGATTGCCGAAATCGCGACGCGCTGGGTCGGAGACGGCACGGCGATGGAACTGGTGAACTGGCAGCGCCGGGCGCTCGGTCTTCGCCATGTCATCGCCGAAGAGGCGCTTGGCGGCCTGCCCTATCACGCCCACCCGCAGAGCCTGCATGTCTGGCTTCCCTTGCCGGAAGGCCATGCGGAGGAAGGGTTCGTCTCGCAGGCGCGGCTTCGCGGCGTGGCGATCGCGCCCGGCTCGTCTTTCCGCACCGCCGATCACGGCTGGCAGCCGGCAGTACGCGTCTCGCTCGGATCGACGACCGAGCAGGAATTGCGCACCGGGCTTGGCATTCTCGCTTCGCTCGCCAGCGGCAACCCCGAGGCATTGCTGCTGGCAATTTGAGGAGACAACGCTGCAAATCGCCATGGCAGGAATAATTGTCATGATATTATTATTCAGATTGACATGATTTACATTGCCGCGCATCGTTGCGCCATCACTTGTCTCAACAGGGAGAGACATGCATGGCCGCACCCATCATCCGCATCGACAACATCACCAAGCGCTACGGCGCCTTGACGGTGCTCGACGGGCTGTCGATGGAGGTGATGCCAGGCGAAAAGCTGGCGCTGATCGGCCCTTCCGGTTCCGGCAAGACGACGATCCTGCGCATTCTGATGACGCTGGAAACGATCAGCGACGGCCATATCGAGGTGGATGGCGACCAGCTCTATCATATGCCGCGTAACGGCAGCCTCGTGGCGGCCGACGATCGTCACCTGCACCGGATGCGCGAGAAGATCGGCATGGTCTTCCAGCACTTCAACCTTTTCCCGCACAAATGCGTGCTCGACAATGTCACGCTTGCGCCGATGCTGACCAAGGGCATGGCGAAGGCGGCGGCGGAAAAGCGGGCGATGGAGCTTCTCGACATGGTGGGCATGGCCGACAAGGCGAAAAGCGTGCCCGCGCAATTGTCCGGCGGACAGAAGCAACGGGTGGCCATCGCCCGCGCGCTCGCGCTCTCGCCGAAGATCATGCTGTTCGACGAGGTGACCTCGGCGCTCGACCCGGAGCTTGTCGAAGAGGTGCTGAACGTCATGCGCAAGCTTGCCGCCGAGACCGACATGACCATGCTGCTCGTCACCCACGAGATGGGTTTCGCCCATGATTTCGCCGACCGGGTGATGTTCTTCGATCGCGGAAAGATCGTCGAGCAAGGCAGGCCGGAAGAGATTTTCCGCACGCCCCGGCAGGAGCGGACGCAGGCTTTCCTGCGCAAGATCATCGCGGCGGGGCACCGCGTCTGATTTCCTGAGCGTCCGGGAAATACTGCAAACACAATGCCAAACATAAAAGAAGAACCGCCAGAGGAGTTCGCAACGATGAAGAACACGCATTTCTTGACCATGCTTGTCGGTACAGCCACGCTGATGGCGGTTTTCGCCGGCCCGCCGGCCTTTGCCGCCGACGGCAAGCTGGAGCAATTGAAGACGCAGGGCTTCGCCCGCGTCGCCATCGCCAACGAGCCGCCGTTCACGGCGGTTGCCGCCGATGGCAAGGTTTCCGGTGCCGCGCCGGATGTGGCGCGCGAGATCTTCAAGCGCCTCGGCGTTGCCGATATCGTCGCCTCGATTTCCGAATATGGCGCGATGATCCCGGGCCTGCAGGCCGGCCGTCACGACGTCATCACCGCCGGCCTGTTCATGAAGCCGGAGCGCTGCGCGGCGGTCGCCTATTCGCAGCCGATCCTGTGCGATGCGGAAGCCTTTGCTCTGAAGAAGGGCAATCCGCTGAAGCTGCAGAGCTACAAGGACATCGCCGACAATCCGGATGCCAAAATCGGCGCACCGGGCGGCGGCACCGAAGAGAAGCTGGCGCTGGAAGCGGGCGTGCCGCGCGACCGCGTCATCGTTGTGCCGGATGGCCAAAGCGGCCTGAAGATGTTGCAGGACGGCCGCATCGATGCCTATTCGCTGCCGGTCCTGTCGATCAACGATCTGGTTTCCAAGGCGAAGGACCCCGAGATCGAGGTCGTGGCGCCGGTTCAGGGCGCGCCGGTCTATTGCGACGGCGCGGCCTTCAAGAAGGGTGACGAGGCGCTGCGCGATGCCTTCGACGTCGAACTCGCCAAGCTGAAGGAATCGGGCGATTTCGCCAAGATCATCGAGCCCTACGGCTTCTCCGCCAAGGCCGCGATGTCGACGACGCGCGAAAAGCTCTGCGCCGCAAAGTGATCGCCTGAAACGGGGCCGTTCCCTCCTCATTTGGGGAGGGAAATTTCCGCTCAATCGCAAACGGGAAGATAATGACCGACTGGTCCGGCTATATAGGTCTGATCCTGCAAGGCGCGCTGGTGACGATGGAGTTGACGGTCATGGGCTCGGCGCTCGCCGTCGTCATGGCTTTCGTCGCCGGGCTCGGGCGCGTCAGCCGCTCCATGGCGATCAGAGCGCTCGCCACCACCTATATCGAATTCTTCCGTGGAACCTCGATCTTCGTCCAGCTTTTCTGGGTCTATTTCGTGCTGCCTTTCGCCGGCGTCACGCTGTCGCCGCTGCAGGCGGGCGTGCTCGCGCTGGGGCTGAACGTCGGGGCGTATGGCGCGGAGGTGGTGCGCGGCGCCGTCAAGGCGATCGGCCGCGAACAGCGCGAGGCCTGCATTGCGCTCAACCTCACCCGCGCCCAGGCGATGCGCCATATCATCCTGCCGCAGGCGCTGCCGCTGATGCTGCCGACCTTCGGCAACAACGCCATCGAGCTTCTGAAGGGCACGGCGGTCGTATCGCTGATCTCGCTCACCGACATGACCTTCCAGGCGCAGGTGGTGCGCGCCCAGACCGGCAGCACGCTGATCCCCTTCGCCACGATCCTCGTGCTCTATTTCCTGATGGCGCTCGCCATCTCCCATGGCATGCGCTGGCTGGAACGCCGGGTTACGCGCGGCCTCGATGGCATGAGGACCTGACGATGGAATGGGACTGGAATTTCGTCTGGGAGATCATGCCGACCCTCATCGAGGGCCTGAAGATCACCCTTCTGGCAACTGTGTTCGGGGCGGCGCTCGCCGCCGTCATCGGCCTTGCCTTCGCCATCCTGCGCATGACCGCGCCCCGGCCGATTGCGAAAACGACAAGCTTTGTCGTGGAATTCATTCGCGGCACGCCGCTGCTGGTGCAGCTCTATTTCATCTTCTATGTGCTGCCGGATATCGGCATTCGCTTGCCGGCGCTGCTGGCCGGCGTCATCGGTCTCGGCCTGCATTACGGCACCTATGCGGCGGAAGTCTACCGCGCCGGCATCGAGAACGTGCCGCGCGGCCAGTGGGAGGCGGCGAAGGCGACGAACCTCACCGCGCGCCAGACCTGGATCCATGTGGTGCTGCCGCAGGCGATCCCGCCGATGATCCCGGCGCTCGCCAACTATCTCATCGCCATGTTCAAGGAGACGCCGCTGCTCTCCGCCATCACGGTGCTGGAATTGATGAACCAGGCGAAAAGCGTCGCCAACAGCAGCTATCGTTACATCGAGCCGATGACGCTGGTCGGCGTGTTCTTCCTGATCATGAGCCTGATCTCCGTCGTCTTCCTGCGCTTTCTGGAAGACCGTTTTTCTCCGCTGGAGCAACGCTGATGCCGCCCCTCGATCTCACGCTCGCTTCGCGCACCCCTGTTTTGGATGAACGGCCGCTTTCAAAACGCGTCGGCCTGATCATCCTTGCGACCGATCACACGACGGAAGTGGATTTCCAGCGCATGGTGGCGAGCGACCGGATCGGCGTCTATGCGACCCGCATCCCCTATGCCAATCCGGTGACGCCGGAAAACCTGCGCGCCATGCAGCCGTCGCTGACGATGGGCGCAGCGCTCATCCTGCCGGATGAGCCGCTGGATGTGGTCATGTATTCCTGCACCTCGGCTTCTGTCGTCATCGGCGATGCCAATATCGAGGCGGCGGTGAAGACCGCCAAGCCGACCGCCGCCGTGTTGACGCCCACCGCCGCCGCCGTCTCGGGCCTGAGGGCACTTGGCGCAAAACGCATCTCCGTGCTGACTCCCTATACGGTGGAAACCAGCGTGCCGATGGCCGATTATTTCCGGTCGCTCGGCTTTGACATCGCCCGTTTCACCTGCCTCGGCCTGACCGACGATCGTGAGATGGCGCGCATTTCTCCGGCCGAAATCGTATCCTTCGCAAAGGAGGCGACCGCGCCGGATTGCGACGCGCTGTTCATTTCCTGCACCGCCGTTCGCGCGGCGGGGGTCGCGGCCGAGATCGAGGCCGCTACGGGCAAGCCCGTGGTGACCAGCAACCTCGCCACCGCCTGGGCGACGTTGCGCCTTTGCGGCGACGAGACGGCGCGTCCGGCGCTTGGCCGGCTGATGACGCTTGCTTATCCGGGCGCGGCGCCATGACGTCCCTTCCCGTGACATTGGCGGATATCGATGAGGCGGCGCGGCGCATCGACGGGCGCGTCCTGCGCACGCCTTTCGTTTCCTCGCCGTCGCTGACAGAACTCTGCGGCGTGCCTGTCGGCCTCAAGCTCGAACATCACCAGACCACCGGCAGCTTCAAGCTGCGCGGCGCGACCAATGCCGTGCTGTCGCTGACGCCGGATGCGCGGGCGCGCGGCGTCGTTGCCGCCTCCACCGGCAACCACGGCAGGGCGCTCGCCCATGCTGCGAAAGCGGAAGGGTCGGTTGCAACGATCTGCATGTCTCGGCTCGTGCCCGACAACAAGGTTTCGGAAATCCGCCGGCTTGGCGCCAATGTCCGCATTGTCGGCAAATCGCAGGACGAGGCGCAGGTCGAGGTCGAAAGGCTGGTTGCGGAAGACGGCGTGGTGATGGTGCCGCCCTTCGACAATCCCGCCGTCGTGGCGGGGCAGGGCACGCTTGGGCTGGAGATCGTCGAGGCCATGCCCGATGTGGCGACGGTGCTCGTGCCGCTTTCGGGCGGCGGGCTTGCCGCCGGTGTTGCGGCGGCGGTCAAGGGGCAGTCGCCGAAGACGCGCGTCATCGGCCTCACCATGGAACGGGGTGCGGCGATGAAGGCGAGCCTCGATGCCGGCCGGCCGGTGCAGGTCGAGGAGGTCGCAAGCCTTGCGGATTCGCTCGGCGGCGGCATCGGCCTCGACAATGCCGTGACGTTTGCGATGTGCCGGGCGCTGCTCGATGACGTGATCCTGCTCTCGGAAGCCGAAATCGCCGCCGGCATGCGCCATGCCTACGAGCAAGAGCGCGAGGTGATCGAGGGCGCCGGCGCCGTCGGCATCGCGGTGCTCGTCTCCGGCCGGCTCGGCCGGCTGGACGGGCCCGTCGCGGTGGTCCTGTCCGGCCGCAATGTGGACATGGCTCAGCATCTCAGGGTCATCAACGGTGAGGATGCGCCATGACGACGATGAAGATCCTGACTGAAGCCGATCTCAGGCGCATCGTTCCGCTCGATCTGGAGGCGATCGCCTGCGTGGAAGATGCCTTTCATGCATTGGCGACCAAAGCCGTCGCCATGCCGCCGATCCTGCGTCTCGACATTCCCGAACATCGCGGCGAGGTCGATGTGAAGACGGCCTACGTGCCGGGCCTCGATGGTTTTGCCATCAAGATCAGCCCCGGTTTCTTCGACAATCCGAAAATCGGCCTGCCGAGCACCAACGGATTGATGGTGCTGTTGTCGACGAAAACCGGCCTCGTGCAGGCGGTGCTGTTCGACAATGGTTACCTGACGGATGTGCGCACCGCCGCCGCCGGCGCGGTCGCCGCAAAACATCTGTCGCGGGAAGATGCGTCGGTGGCCGCCATCTTCGGCGCGGGGATGCAGGCGAAATTGCAACTGGAGGCCCTGAGCCTCGTTCGCCCGATCCGTGAAGCCCGCATCTGGGCGCGCGATCTTACGAAAGCGGGAAACGCAGCGGACGAACTGGCGGAAAAGCTCGGATTTCCCGTGCGCGCGGCGGAGGATGGCCGGGCGGCGGTCGATGGCGCCGACATCATCGTCACCACCACGCCCTCGTCAACGCCGATCCTTAAGGCGGAATGGCTCCAGCCGGGCCAGCATGTCACTGCCATGGGGTCGGACGCCGAGCACAAGAACGAGATCGAGCCGGCGGTGCTCATCGCTGCCGGCCTTTATGTTGCCGACAGCCTCCGGCAGACCCGCCGACTCGGCGAGTTGCACCACGCCATCGCGGCCGGCCTCGTGGCGGAGGACACCATTTTCCCCGAGCTCGGCGAGATCGTCGCCGGGCGCAAACCGGGCCGCACCGGCCCCGATCAAATCACCGTGGCGGACCTGACCGGCACGGGCATCCAGGACACGGCCATCGCAACCCTTGCCAGCGCCCGCGCGGGATCGGCAGGCGCTGGCACGACCTTCAAAAGTTGAGACCGGCTTCTCGCCGGGTATAGAGGAAAAACCGATGAAACAAGCGAACCTGAAGTTTTCACTTCCGGAGTATGAAACGCGTCTGAAAAAAACGCGGTCCGCCATGGAAGCCAAGGGCATCGACGTGCTGATCTGCAGCGATCCCTCGAACATGAACTGGCTGACGGGCTATGACGGCTGGTCCTTCTACGTCCACCAATGCGTCGTCGTGCCGCCCACAGGCGAGCCGATCTGGTACGGCCGCGGGCAGGATGCCACCGGCGCGAAATTCACCGCCTATCTGAAACACGAGAATATCATCGGCTATCCGGACCATTACGTCCAGTCAACCGAGCGCCACCCGATGGATTACCTCTCCGCAAAGCTGACCGAGCGCGGTCTCGATGGGCTGACGATCGGCGTCGAGATGGACAATTACTGGTTTTCGGCCGCCGCCTTTGCCTCGCTGCAAAAGCACCTGCCGAACGCCCGCTTCGTCGATGCCACGGCGCTCGTGAACTGGCAGCGCGCGGTGAAGAGCGAGGCGGAAATCAAGTATATGCGCAATGCCGCACGCATCGTCGAAAAGATGCATGAGCGCATTTTCGACAAGATCGAGGTCGGCATGCGCAAATGCGATCTCGTGGCGGAAATCTACGATGCCGGCACGCGCGGCGTCGAGGGCATCGGCGGCGATTATCCGGCCATCGTGCCGCTGCTGCCGTCCGGCGTCGAGGCCTCCGCGCCCCACCTGACCTGGGACGACCGGCCGATGCAATCGGGCGAGGGCACGTTTTTCGAAATCGCCGGCTGCTACAATCGCTACCATGTGCCGCTGTCGCGCACGGTCTTCCTCGGCAAGCCGACGCAGGCGTTCCTCGATGCGGAAAAGGCGACGCTGGAGGGCATGGAGGCCGGACTTGCCATGGCCAAACCCGGCAATACCTGCGAGGATATCGCCAACGCCTTCTTCGCGGTGCTGAAGAAATACGGCATCGTCAAGGACAACCGCACCGGCTACGGCATCGGCGTTTCCTACCCGCCGGACTGGGGTGAGCGCACCATGAGCCTGCGCCCCGGCGACCGGAGCGAATTGAAGCCGGGCATGACCTTTCATTTCATGACGGGCCTGTGGCTCGAAGATATGGGCTTCGAGACCACGGAAAGCATCCTCATCACCGAGACCGGCGTCGAGTGCTTCGCCAATGTGCCGCGCAAGCTTCTCGTGAAGGATTGAACCATGCGCGCGTCTCCCATCAGCCCCACGGTCGATTTCTCGGCCGATGGTGTACAGCACGGCTTCTTGCGACTGCCCTACAGCCGTGACGATTCCGCCTGGGGTTCAGTGATGATCCCGGTGACAGTTGTGAAAAACGGGGAGGGGCCGACGGCCCTTCTCACCGGCGGCAACCATGGCGACGAATATGAAGGGCCGATCGCGCTGTTTGATCTCGCCCGATCCCTGAAAGCGGAAGAAGTGAGCGGCCGCGTCATCATCGTGCCGGCGATGAATTATCCGGCCTTCCTCGCCGGCACGCGCACCTCGCCGGTCGACAAGGGCAACATGAACCGTAGCTTTCCGGGCGCGCCGGATGGGACGGTCACGCAAAAGATCGCCGATTTTTTCCAGCGCGTGCTGCTGCCGCTCGCCGATATCGTCCTCGATTTCCACTCGGGCGGCAAGACGCTGGATTTCCTGCCCTTCTGCGCCGCCCATATCCTGCCCGACAAGGCGCAGGAGGCGAAGGCCTTCGATCTCGTTCATGCCTTCGGCGCGCCCTGGTCGATGAAGATGCTCGAGATCGATGCGGTCGGCATGTACGACACCGCGGCGGAAGAGATGGGAAAAATCTTCATCACCACCGAACTTGGCGGCGGCGGTACGTCGACGGCAAAAAGCGCCGGTATCGCCAAGGCAGGCGCTGCGAATGTATTGAAGGCTGCGGGTATTCTAAAGGGGACGATCGAGGCGACGCAAACCACCTGGCTCGACATGCCCGACGGCAACTGCTTTTTGTTCGCCGAGGACGGCGGACTCATCGAGCCACTCTTCGATCTCGGCGACACCGTGAGGATGGGTGACATTGTTGCGCGCATCTATCCCGTTGGGCGCACGGGCGAAGAACCGCTGAATATAAGGGCGAAGATGAATGGCATCCTCGCCGCCCGCCATTTCCCTGGTCTTATCAAATCCGGTGACTGCGTCAGCGTTCTGGCGTCGGTTGTGATGACGTAAAACCCATCCGGCCACCTTGGTGAGGTTGACGCGAAAGCGATCCCGCCGTGGATGGCTGGCGAATTTCCGCCTCCGCTCGGCTTCGTGAAGATCGCCGCGCACCCCGGCGGCGCAGGCCGTGATATAGAGCCGGACGACATGCGGATCCGGCGGAAGCGGCGGTAGGTTCTGCCGCCGGCACCAGGCGGAAAAATGCTTTCAGTCTAAGAGGTAGGCCTTTCGCGTGTTGGCGCAACTGGCGGCCTAGACATAAACGCGAGCGCGATCGGCAAGGTCCTCCAGATGGGCCGCCAGGGGAGGGACCCCGGTCGTCGAGAGGACGCGGCCTGAAAGCGCATCGGAATCCTCCGTCCTGTGCGGCGGCGCTGAATTCCCCTGAGGCTGAAATTCGGTATTTTCGTCGACCTATAAAGAGCACAATGACCGATAATGCTGCTGGGTTCATGGTGAACGTTACGCCCGATCTTTGGTCGCCCTCAGCCTGAAGAATTTGATACGATCCAGCCACGTTGAGACAGCCTGAGCGCGGCACGTGACATCCCTCAGTGAGATTCGTCAGCGCGACACCTGCTCCGGTAAACCCGCTTTCGCCAGTCCACCGATCCACAGATCCATCATCCAGTTGTGCGCCATCCGACTGCGGCACGCGAGGCTCAGGCTGTAGTCCGGCTGGATCTCCAGGATGCGTGACAGGACGGCGCGCGCCTCCTCCTTTTGCTCGGAAAGGGCGAGAGCCGCGGCAAGGAAACGGTGCGCGACGATATGGGAGGGCGATTCCAGGACGATTCTTCGCGTCAGGGCGATGGTCTCCTTGAAATTCTCCAGGAAGAAATTCGCGCCCGCGAGGCCGAGGAGGAAGAAGTAACTGCGCGGATCCAGCGGGCTCAACCTGCGGGCCGCCTCGAACTGCGCGATGGCGCGCCGGCACTGGCCGGTATAGACGAAGACCCAGCCGCAATAGGAGCGGATGGCGGGCGTATCCGGATGGAGCGCCAGCGCCCGTTCCGCCAGCTCGAGCGCGCGCTCGAACCTCTCCCCGAACATGGCCGAAGCCCAGGCGGCGGTGGCGAGCGCGCCGGGATGCTCCGGGTCCGCCAGGACGGCGCGCTCGGCAAGGGCGCAGCTTTCCGCATAGGCCCTGCCGACATCGTCGCGCCAGCCGTTAAGCGCCATCCGGCCGACGCAATCGGCCAGCGCAGCCAGCGCGTCGGCATAAGTCGGATCGTGCGTCAGTGCCGCGCGCAGCAGGGCCTCGGCCTCGGTGAAGCCTTCCCGCGTATAGGCATGGAAGAAGGGCAGGGACCGAAGATAGAGATCATAGGCGCCGAGATCGCCGGTCGGCTTCTTCCGCGCCCTTTCCACCTCCGCCGCTTGGAGGCTCGGCTCGATGGCGAGCGTCACCTCCCGCGCGATCCGGTCCTGAAGGGCGAAGACATCCGCAAGGTCGCCTTCGAACCGGTCGGCCCAGACCTGGCGTCCGGTCCCCGCCTCGATCAGCCGCGCCGTTAACCGCAGGCGCCGGGCGTCGCGGCGCACCGTGCCGTCGAGAAGATAGTGTGCGCCGAGCGCGCGACCGATGCGGCCAAGGTCGCCATGCTCCTCCTTGCCGACGGCAAACGAGGAATTGCGGCCGATGACATGGAACCAGCGGATACGGCTGAGCGTGACGATGAGGTCGTCGGCGATGCCGAGCGCGAGATAGGCTTGATCGGCGTCCCCCGTCGCGTCCGTGAACGGCAGGACCGCCAGAAAGGGCTTCTCCGCGCCGCGACCGCCTTGGACCGGCATGTCCGCGCAGTCCAGCCGAATATTGTTCCCCGCTTTGGTCCTCACCCCCTCCAGCAGGTAGCCCCGGCCCGGAAAGGTGCGCAGGTTGTGCCGGTATTTCACGCCGAGCGCCTTGCGTATGTCCGAAATGCAGCGGGCGAGAGATTCGTCGCTTGCCGTAACGTTCGGCCAGTTGGCATTGATCAGCGCCTCCTTGGAGACGACCTGCCCGATATTCTCGGCCAGAAGCAGTAGCAGATTGAACGACCGGCGACGCAGTTCTATGCGCTGGCCTTCGTCGTTACGCACTTCACGCTGTTCGATCAGAATCATCATCGTTCTTGCTTTGGCCTCGGAAGCGAATTCAAGAAGATTTCAAACCGTTTTCACGACACCTGTCCACCCGCCGCCTAAGTTTGTTTGACGCCGCGCCTGGTCACGGCCGATTGTTCCGAATATCGCGAAGGAAGCCGAGATGCTGTGCCTGCAATCGCTCTCCGTTTCGATCTGCCTGCTTGCAGTAGCGGCTTTGCCAGCGGCGGGGGAAGATCATATTGAAGTCGACGCCGCCATCGTTTTCGCCGTCGACAGCTCCACATCAATCGATCCAGAACGCGCCGACAGGCAGAGGATCGGACATGCAGAAGCCCTGCGCTCCCGCGAGGTGATTACCGCGATCACGAGCGGTCCTGCGGGTTGCATCGCCATCACATATTTCGAGTGGTCAAGCGTGGGCAGCTTGCGCACCATCCTGCCATGGCAACTCGTCTGCAACGAGGCACAAGCCCGTGCCGCCGCGCAGACGATAGAAGACTACGGCGATACAGGCCATGGACGTAGTCGCGGCGGACGCACGTCGATTTCATTTGCGATTGATGCGGCGAGCCTCTCTCTTCGCGCCTGGAGCGGCAAGGCGACACGAACGGTAATCGATATCTCGGTGAACGGAACGAACAATGACGGCTTGCCCGTCGAGATCAGCCGGAGACAAGCTTTGGCCGAAGGTCATGTCATCAACGCAATTACCCTCGATCGTGCGGAAGAGGGTGTGACGGATGATCTTGCCGGCTATCTGCATGAGGCGGTCATCGGAGGGCCTGGGGCCTTCGTGTTGATGACAAACAACCCGGCCGACTATGCGCGGGCATTGCGTCGGAAACTGGCCCTCGAAATCAGCGGTCTCGCTTTGCCGGCGGATGCGACAACGGCGGTCTATGTGCGATGAGGCCGCAATTTTTCATGCCGAGGTTCGTTCCGGCCAAGCCGGTCGAAAGCTTGCTTCTCGCGATCCTCTTCGCCGTGGCGGCGGCGCTTCAAGCCCATGCGGCGGGCTCAGCGCTCGAACGCATCCAGGAGAAAGGAAGCCTCACCGTTGCAATGTTCGGCGAGGACGTGCCGCCTTTCTTCTACACGGACGACACAGGCGAACTCGCCGGCATCGATCCGAACCTTGCGCGCGACATCGCGGCCAAACTCGGCGTGCGGGTGGTTTTTGATAGGTCGGCGACGACTTTCGACGGCGTCATGGACAAGGTGCGGATGGGCGGTGCCGACATCGCCGTCAGCCTGCTTAGCGATACGCTGGAGCGTGCGGCCCACGTCAGCTTCAGCCGGAGCTATGTCAGCGTCCGGCAGTTCATGCTGATCAACCGGCTGGAATTTGCCAAGCTCACCGCGACGCACTGTGCCGGCGGTGCCGCCGTTCCGGTCGCGAAGCTGCTCGACGATCCCGCTGCGCGTATCGGCGTCATCAGCGGCACCTCCTATGTCGGCTTTCTCGCCCAAGATTTCCCCAGGGCGACGATGGTCGAGTTTGCCGACTGGAACGCGATGCTCGCCGCCGTGAAGGCCGGTAGGCTGGTCGCGCTTATGTATGACGAGATCGAGATCGGTAACTGGCGTCACGCCGATCCGGCCGGTTCCCTCGATCTCCGGCCTTTCCATCTTGCCGGTCACCCGGACACGATCGCCATCGCGATGCGCCGGGAGGACCAAGACCTGAAGGCGTGGATCGACCTCTATCTCGGTAAGATCAGCGAGAGCGGCTTCCTGCCGTCCCTTCTGGATACCTACCTTTATTCCTCCGACACGGGGCTCGCCAATGATTGAAAGCGTCAGGCGCCGCCTCGCCGCCATTCTGCTGCATCCCGCAAGCGTCTTTGCCGGTCTGCTTTCGGGCGGGCTTTACGGGTGGCTCGATGCTGGTCCCGCGCCGGTTGTCGAGTTCATGGGGCATCTCTACCTGCGACTCTTGCAGATGTGCGTGATTCCCCTCCTGTTCTCGGCGGTGGTCATGGGGCTCGCTAAACTCTTCTCCAGCGGTTCGGCGCGCCGATATGTTGGTCGTCTCGTCGGACTGTTCGCCGCCGGCTTGCTGCTTGCCGGCAGTCTTGGCCTGCTTCTTGGCGAGGTGGGTCAGCCGGGCGCAAACCTTCAGAGCGGGGCGCGGCAAGTGATCGGCGAGGCCGTCTTCCGCGCCGAGGCGACGAGCGGGGCGACGGCCGGAACCAGCCTACAGGATATCGCCATCGGCATCGTGCCCGAGAATATCTTCAAGGCCTTCAGCAGCGGCAACATGCTGGCCATCCTGTTCTTTGCCCTGCTTTTTGGCGTGGCGCTCGGCTCGCTCGACGCCGACAAGTCCGAGCGGGCGATCCTCCTGTTCGAAAGCATCTACGAGACGCTGACGGCGATCATCGGCTGGCTCGTCTATATTCTTCCGGCCGGTCTCTTCTGCCTAGCCTATAGCCAGGTGTCGGCCGTCGGCCTGCCGATTTTGGGCGCCATGTTCAAACTTGTCTTGCTGATCTATGCCGGCGGGCTCGCTATCGTGCTGCTTTGCATACTCGTCGTCTGGTGGCGGCTCGGCGGTGATGTCCGCCGTCCGGTTTCGGCCTTGCGCGAGGCGACCTTCGTGGCCTTCGGAGCCTCGAGCAGCTTCGCTGCCCTGCCCGCGGCGTTGCGTGGGTTGAAGGAAGGCGTCGGCATGGATCGCCATGTCGTCGATCTCGTCCTGCCGCTCGGCATCACGCTCAATCCTCCGGGCTCGGTGTTCCATTTCGCGATTGCGACTGTCTTCCTCGCCAATCTCTACGGTGTCGTTCTCGACACGGGTCAGATGTCCTTCGTTCTGGTGGCCTCGGTCCTGGCAGGGCTCGCTGCGGCGGGAGCGCCGGGTGTGGCGGCGCTTTCCATGATGTCGCTGATCCTCATTCCGCTCGGCCTGCCGGTGGAGGTGGCGATCATCCTGCTTGTGGCGATCGATCCGATCATCGACCCCGTATTGACGGTGGTGAACGTCCAGGCGAATGCTGCGACGACCATCCTTCTGGCTGGTTCGGAAGATCGTGGAAACCGAACTCAATCGGATCACGGAGTTTTGAGGCAGCCATGACGAGAAACACGACAAGCGCCGGCCACGAAGCCAGCAATGCAGGATGGCTCGATCTGCATTTCGAGTCCTCCCGGCCGGAATATGAAGCGGCGCTGGAAGAGGTCGGCATCAGGCGAGGATGGAACGTACTTGACGCAGGATGCGGGAGCGGCGGCTTCCTGCCGCAGATCGCCGGACTTGTCGGCGAGGCTGGTTCGCTCGCCGCCCTCGATCTCGATCCCGAGAATGTCGATATGGCCGGTACTTTGCTTGCAGGAACGGGATTGGGCGCAAATGCCAGCGTTCAGATTGGAAACGTCCTGGCTCTACCCTTTACGGATGCGTCATTCGACTGCGTCTGGTCCGCGAATGTCATGCAGTACCTGACGCCTGCCGAATTCCGACAGGCTGCCGCCGAGGCGGCGCGGGTGCTGAAACCGGGCGGGTTATATGCGGTCAAGGAGTTCGATTCGACATCCCTGCAAATACGGCCGATCGACTACGGCATCTTTACCCGTTTCATGGCGGCCCGGATGGAGACGTTTCGAAAGAAGGATGTGCTCGGAACAGATTGCGGTTCCCGCTTGCCGGCATTGCTGGAGCAAACAGGTTGGGAAATTGTCTGGCGGAAGGGCTGGATGGTGGAGCGCTGGGCGCCCGCCGATATTCGCACGCGGAATTATCTACTCGATCTTCTCTCCTATTTCGCAGGTGTCGCCCCAGACTACGACCTCCCTGCTGACGATCAGCGATACTGGCGGGAACTTGCCGACGCTCCAGACCGCGTGTTGGATGATCCCTTCTTCTGCTACCGCGAGTTCTTCGTCGTCGTAGTCTGTCGGTAGAAGAAGCTCTCGAAAACAAGCAATTTGATATATTCGGCAAAGGAGCCTTTATAATCCCGCCGCTTTGTGAGATTTATGCGGAAGCGATCACGCCGGCGCTGGTAGCGGCGGGTCATTTCGGCTGCGGCATGGCCGGGCTGTTTTTGCACATAGCGCTCGTCGGCTTCGGCCGAGGAGGTGAGGCCGGCGCGAAGCGAGTGCCCGCGAATTTCTGGCCGCGCTCGGCTTCGGAAAGATCGCCGCGCATGCCGGCGGCGAGTGCGGTCTTCTTGACGAGGCGCGCCACCTCCTGATCGTTCAGCCGCTCAGGCCCGACATCCTTTCCCTTCCCGCCCGCATAGGCTGTCAATCGGCAGCCGCCGCTGCGCGGAGTTTTTTTCACCAGGTCCAGCTCCATCGTGAGCTGGCCGACCTTGCGTTCGAGCGCCGCAATGTGGGCCTCTACTCCGCGATGACGCTCGCTTCCGCCTCTTCATCGTTCAGTTCACCACGATCGAACTGCGTCAACCATGGCTGTATGAGGTTGGCCGAAATGCCATACGGTGCGCTGTGCGTCGCGCCGTCGATGACGCCGTTTCGGATATCCTGGCAAAGCTGCAATTTGAACGGTGTCGAATGCTGTCGATATGGGATTTCAGGAGCCTTCTCCGATTGAGGCCCGCAGAGTGTATCAGTTTCTCCATGTCCCGTTGTCCAGCCCGAGGGGTTCACTCAAGTTTTGATCGTATTGGTCTCCTGCGAGCTATGGCTAAACTTGGTATTATACTGCCAGTTTAACCCAGATAGCTGAAAAGAAAGGGGCCGCCGGCGACCGCTTCCTTTGATGCCGAAATCGGCATTACGCTTGTAGATTACCTTGAGGTCGAGCGTCCGTTGGCGACTTGGCCGGCGAGGCTCGGAATGTTGCCCGTCTGGTTTTCCTTCACCAGTGCCGTGGCGAACGCGCATTTCAGCGCTCCGAGGACTTGCGAGAACTGGACGAGCGCGGAATCCATACGCGTGGGTGCGTGGCCGCATCCGCTTAGTCCAGCGGCCAATATCACGCAGACGATCTGTTTTCTCATGGAAAGGGTCCCTCACGACGAGGGTAGTCTGGATACAACCTGTTGCAGAAAGGCGAATGCAGCAGGTGCGTTAAGGAAGGTATGTGGTCGCACAACGCATGGCAGGCGTCTCGCCGAGGTGACGAGACTTGGGCATGAAAGTCCGGAGGAAATCGGCCCAGTCGGCGGGGCATCCGACGGATAGGGGTTTCCGCCTGGCAAACGCCAGCTCACGAATTAAGGGGCAGGATGTGTGGCATGTCCGCCACTGCTGCTGTGAATTCTCTGTATCGGAACGTAAAAACCGCGCTCTCTGCTCGACCGCGAGTCTGTGAATGAAATCAAACACAAAACTTGTGCAAAGCACTCATGTTACTGCTGCACGTTGGATCAGTTCTAATTCATTGTGCTTGCACGCAAAATCCGCCTCGGGCTAATGCATGTCCAGCAGGGACTTGGAGACGGGCCTGCCTGTAACAGCGTGGAGCGGTAGACGAAGTGCGCAGTGACGTTGGGTGTAGGTCCGGAAGCTATGGTCGGTCGCATGACCGGCAGCCCGCCATCGTCGTCATCCAGTCTGCCATTCGACTGGCCCTCCGCATGGGTGGAGGACCGGTCCATTGCCCGCAATCCTGAACGCAATCTTCCAGAACCACCGCCGCTCGCTGATGTGGACGGTCATGCGGATCGTCGGTGATCCGCAGACCGCCGAGGACGTCGCGCAGGAAGCCTATCTTCGCGCCCGGCGCGCGATCGAGAGCGGTCCGATCGAGCATATCGAGGCGTTCCTGCAGCAGACGGCCCGCAATCTCGCGCTCGATCACCAGCGCCGCCGCAAAATGCGCGCCGAATATGAGACTGACGGGCTCGGCGAGGATGTGCTCCAGAACATCCCCGACAACGTTCCGTCCCTCGAAGCGGCGCTGGTGGAGCGCGAGCGCTTCGAGGCGTTCCGAAAGGCTCTCGACGGCTTGCCCCCGCGGGCTCAGTCGGTCATGATCCTCAGCCGGCTGGAGGAATGGTCCAACCGGCAGATCGCCGAGCATCTCGGCATCTCCGAGCGGACTGTCTTCAGCGATCTCAAGCTGGCGATGGCGCATTGCCGCGAGAGGCTCGCCCGGCTCGATGGCCGCTAGCCGCGGCGGTGTTCGGCGGCCGCTGGCCGCCTGCTGCCGTACCAAGCCATAGAAATCCTCGCGACAGCGCCCCGGCAGAGCTGCGAGAAATTTTGCTGAATTTCGGAGTGTCGAACGTCTCATGTATAAGGACCCCCGCGACACAGTAGCGATTGGACGACTTGAGTGGGACGTAAGGACATAGACCACGAGACGCCGGAAGACGGGTTCAAACATGAGGATCCCGTCGTGGACGAGGCGCTCGAATGGTTCGCCCGGCTCCGCAACACGACAGCCGACCCGGCGACCAGGGCCGCGTTCGAGCGCTGGCTCGCGACCAGCCCGCGCCACGTCCAAGAATATCGCGACCTTGAGGCGATGTGGAGCGCATCGAGCTTCGCGAAAGCCGTAGACAGTCTCCCGATAGCCCCTGCCGTCCGTCGCCACGCCAGAGGCCCAATCGCTCGCTGGGGCATGCGCGCCTTTCCATTGGTGGCCACCATCCTGATCTCGGTCGCTATCTGGCAGTATCCGGCGATCATGCTGCGATGGGAAGCCGACTACCTTACCGCGATCGGCGACAAGACCACAGTAACGCTGCCTGACGGTTCGACCATGATGCTCGACACAGCGTCGGCCGTCGCCGTCGATTTCAACGGTGACAAACGTCAAGTCCGGCTCCTGCAGGGAGAGGCGTTCTTCGACGTTAAGCCCGACCCGGACCATCCCTTCCGCGTCGCCGGAAGTTACGGCGAAGTAGAGGTGCGCGGCACGGCGTTCTCGGTCCGCACCGACGCGGGCGAAGATCGCACGATCCTCGAACGTGGCCTCGTCCATGTCAGCCGTTTGAACAATCCCAGGGACGCGGCCGATCTTGAACCCGGCCAGATGATCGTCGCAACGGCAACCTCGCTCTCGGACGTCATGCCCGCCGATCCGGCCACCGCGCTGGCATGGCGCGACGGCCGCATTATCTTCGAAAACCAACGCTTGTCGCGCGTGCTGAACGAACTGCGCCGCTACTATGGCGGCAGTATCATTGTCGCGGACAGCCGTGTCGGCCAGCTCGTCGTCACCGGCAATTATCGCCTCGACGATGTGGAGGCAGCCATCCGCACCCTCGCCGATGCCGCGGGCGTCACCATGAACCGCCTGCCGGGCGGAATCATAATCTTGCGCTAACCTCTCAAGTTTTTTTTCCGACTCGGGACCCGTCGTTCGTCAAGAGTACGAGGGACCTGATCGGAACAGTACGAATTCACGGTCCTTCGAAATCGAAACGAGGGCTTTGCGTGATGACGGCGCGTTCCGCTACGACGTATGAAAATGTAACTTCCCATCATGGCCGGAACCAAAGGCGTCTGCTGGCGCTGCTGTTGACGTCCACGATCTTTGGATGCGCGAGCGCCGCAGCCGTCTCCTTCGCTCAGGCACAGCAGAGCTCGCGCGCGGCAACCGCCGATCAGACCTTACAGTTCTCGATCCCCGCGCAGCCGCTTTCTTCCGCCATCAGCGCTTTCATCCGGCAGACAGGCTGGCAGATCAGCTATACATCCGCGCTCGCGAGCGGCAAGACGTCAGGCTCCGTTGTTGGCAGCTACAACCCGTCGCAGGCTCTGCAGCGACTTGTCTCCGGCACCGGCCTCAATGTCCGTGTCAGCGCACCCGGTTCGGCCGCGTTGGTGAACCCGGGCATTGCTGCCGTCGACACGATCCCGGACGAGGGCTCCACGGTGCTCGATACGATCCTCGTTCAGGGGCAAGGCGAGACGGCCACGAGCCATTTCGAGGGTTTCGCGGCGACGAGAAGCGCAACTGGCACGAAGACGGACACGCCACTGATTGAGACGCCTCAGGCCGTGACGGTGATCGGGAGCGACGAACTGCGCAGCCGGGATGCCAAAAGTCTTCAGGATGCATTGAGCTACGTGGCCGGCGTTAACAGATATGAAGGCGCTGACAGAACGACAGAGAGCTTTATTATCAGAGGCTTCCGCGCGCTGGCGGGCTACAGTAGCCTGTACAGAGACGGCATGAAATATCAAGTCAACGGCTATGACGGACAGCAGGAGCCTTACGGTCTCGAACGCGTGGAAGTGCTAAAAGGATCATCATCTGTTCTCTACGGGGGAGCAGCTCCAGGGGGGATCATCAACACAATAAGCAAACGCCCGACCGAGGTTCCACTACGCGAAATCAACGTCGAGTACGGTAGCTACAATCGCAAGCAGATTTCAGGAGATTTCGGTGGTCCACTGACACAGGACGGGGATCTGAGTTATCGCCTGACGTTTCTGCATCGAAAAAGCGATACATTCCTGGATTACGTGCCTGACGACAGGACATTTATCGCACCCGCTATCAAGTGGCAGCCGTCCGATGCAACGTCATTGACGATATTGGGTGAATATCAGCATGATCTTTCGAAATATCAATATGGTTTGCCGACGCAGGGGACGATCCTGCCAAATCCGAATGGCGCCATCCCCCGCAATCGATTCAACGGCGAACCGGGGCTTGATGAATGGGACAATAGGCGGTGGTCGGTAGGGTATCAATTTGAACATCAGTTCAGCGAGCAACTTACTTTCCACAGTAATGGGCGCTACGTCACGTCCGAAAATCATATGCCCTTCACCGGTTCGTCCGGTCTGCTCGACGACATGCGCACGACTGCGTGGCGCGAATACTGGGTGGCCGATCGTTTATCTTCAGGAATAACGATCGACAATTTGCTGCAATATGACTGGTCGCTTGGAAGCATGGAAAATCGAAGCCTGGTCGGATTGGATTATACCGATCGCAAATGGCGGATGTTCGATTATCGCGCCTCGGCAACCCCGCTTGACCTGTTTGACCCGGTTTACGGCGGGCCGGTCGGTGAATTGCGCCAGCATGGAACCTTCCGGAACGAAGTCGAGGCAGTCGGCTTGTATGCGCAGAACCAGATGACGATCGATGACAGATGGGTTTTGTTGTTCGGAGGGAGATACGACTGGGCAAATATTGACAACAAAGTCGTCAATCAGGATGTCTGGACGCATACGAAAAGCGATGCGTTTACCGGTAGGGCAGGACTCGTGTACCTGTTCGACAACGGGTTTGCCCCCTATGTGAGCTTTGCTCAGGGGTTCGAGCCGGTCGTCGGTTCTGATAGGCATGGTGGTGCGTTCCAGCCGGCTGAAAGCGAACAATACGAAGTTGGCCTGCGCTATCAACCACCAGGAATGGACCTCATGTTTACGGCGTCTGCATATCATTTGACGATGTCGAATGTGACAGTTGCCGATCCTGTCGATCGTACAAAACTTGCGCAAATGGGTGAGGTCCGCTCACAAGGAATTGAGCTTGAAGCGCGGGGCAGGCTTGGCAATTACTGGGATGTCGCTGCCGCCTATGCCTATACCGATGCCCGTACTGTCAGGAGCAGTGTCTGGACACCGGAACTTGAGGGAAGACGAACCGGCGGGGTTCCGTACAATAGCTTCTCGCTCTGGGCGGACTATGATTTCGAAGGCTTGGGCGCGCCCGGCTTGAAGATTGGTGGCGGGCTACGTTATGTAGGGGAAACTGAAGGGCTATACGTCAAGGGTACTGTACCTGCCTATACTGTGGTCGACGCAAGTATCAGCTATACTCGTGATGATTGGAAGGCAACTCTCAGTGCGACCAATTTGTTTGATAAGAACTATGCCGCATCATGCACGTCTGATTGCTTTTATGGTGAGCCTCTTAACGTAAAGTTTTCCCTGAGCAAGCGCTGGTGATGAAGAATAGGACCTTTCATCAAGCCCGTGTTTCTTCGCGGGAATTCGTCAATCCGGGGATGATTGAAATAGTTCTCGAGGGCGAAGGACTGGGCGACTACCCTTCCACGGGTATTCCCGACGAATTCGCTCGCCTTTATTTCCCGAGCAACGATGCAGGCTTGATCAGGCATCCAGATATTCCGGTTGCACTGGGGCAAAAGAGAGAGCGATCGGCTGGGCCTTGCCATAGCGAAGTATACACCATCCGCTCGTTCGACCGGGTGAAGCGCGAACTGGTAATTGATTTTGTCGTCCATAAGGGCGGCAAAGCCAGTACATGGGCGCAAGGAGCGCGCCAGGGTGATCCGCTGGTTCTCTCCAGCCCACATGGAATGTATCGTCCACAGACATGGAAGCGCAAGCAGTTGTTCCTTTGCGATGCCACGGGCATTCCGGCGCTCGCACGCATCTTGGAGACGCTTCCCTCCGAGACCGAGTGCCTCGCGATCATCGAGATTGCCGATCCGACCCACCGTTACGAGTTTCAACCGTCATGCAGGCTGGAAACGGTCTGGCTGGAGCGAAGCGGCAATGGTGTGGCTCCGGGCCGGCTTTGTGAGGCGCTGCATTCCCTACCGCCCGCAAGGCTTCCCGATTACGTCTGGATGGCGGGCGAGCATAAGCAAGCCCGTGCCATCCGTCGTCACCTGCGCCAGCAATGGCAACTGCCCTGCGAGCGCTATGCAGTCGCCGGCTACTGGATCGAAAAACGCGCGGAATGGATGGCCGCTTGGAAGGATATAGAGCCGGCGTTGAAACGGAGGATCGAGACCAGCTGGTCCTCCGGCCGCGACAGGGAGGAAATCCGCGACGAAGTGGATGCCATGATGGAGGAAGCGGGCCTTTGAACGTGTGGAAACCATCGCGGCGTGAAATCCTGAAATCCATTGGCGGCACTTTGATTACCTGCCTCGCGACACAGTCCTCAGCGGCTGCATCGTCTTTTCCGATGTCCTTCGATCATGCCTTCGGCACAACTGCCATCGACCGGGTGCCGCTGCGCGTCGCCTCGCTCGGCTTTCTCGAACACGATACCTTGCTGGCGCTGGGCACCGTGCCTGTCGGTATCAAAGGATGGTTTCAGAGCCTGCCGCATGCCACCGGGCCTTGGGCTGCGCATCTGCTGGCCGGCGCTCAGCCCGTTCCACTCGCGGGAGGCGAAATTCCGTTCGAGACGCTTCTCGATCTCGAGCCTGACCTCATCGTGGCGCTCTACACCAATCTGACGCAGGAGGAATACGACCGGCTGACCAGTATCGCGCCGACGATTGCGTGGACGCGCGCGGCAGGGCCCTGGGGAACGTTCTGGGAGGATACCGCTCGGCTCCTCGGTCGTATTCTCGACCGGGAAACAAGGGCCGAAGAGCTGATAGCCAATGTCCACGAAACCTACAGGTCATTGCGGGAACGCTACCCACGCCTTGCCGGAGCCCGGGGAATAGCAGGCAATTCGGCTGGCGATACCTTCGTGGTCCGCGGGCCGCGTTACGATACTGGTGCCCTGATGGTCGGCCTCGGCATCGAATGTCCGGCGGAAATTCTTGCTTATATCGGAACATCGACCCTTGCCCACTTCAGTTGGGAACAGGTGTCCCTCATCGGCCACGGGCTGGATGTCATCCTCTGGGATGTCCATGGCGATGGCAATGTTTCCGCCATGGCGCGCCGGATGGAGATGCTGGGTGTCTATCCCGGCGAAAAGCGGATCGTCTTCAACAGCGCGGTCAGTATGGTGTCTATGGCCATGGCTTCGCAATCGGTACTCAGCATTCCATTTGCGGCCGAACTGATCGCGCCGCGCCTTGCCGCCGCGATCGACGGCAAGGCCGCTGTTCAGGTGAATTGAGAAGGCGCAACGGCGATGGGTCCTGGGCAACCGGAAAAGATGCCGCCGATCATGGGCGGAACCGGCAGAGTATATGCAGTGAACCGTCTGTCGCAAAAGGTCTGGCTGATGCTGGCAACGGCGGTATTGGCGCTGCTGGTCTTTCTGAGCCTGGCATGTGGCGTACGTCCGCTTTCCCTGCATACGGTCTGGACCATCATGCTCGGCGGCGGTGCTGTCGATGAGCGCGCGGTCGTACTGATGTTGCGGCTGCCGCGGACACTTCTCGGCCTTCTGGTCGGCGCTTCGCTCGGCATCGCCGGAGCGATGATACAAGCGCTGACGCGCAATCCGCTGGCCGATCCCGGCCTGCTCGGTGTCAATGCCGGCGCTTCCTTCTGTATCCTGCTCGGGAGCGCATTGTTTGAAGTTTCCGCACCGGATGGCCTCATCTGGTTCGCCTTCGCGGGGGCCTGCGCGGGGGCCTGCCTCGTGCATCTTCTGGGCCGCACCGGCGGACCCTCGGCAACGCCTGTGCGGCTCGTGCTCTGCGGGGTCGCAGTAGCTGCCGTTCTTGGCGGCCTGACCTCGCTGATCTCGCTGCTCGATCCTGCCGCATTTGACCGGTTCCGACACTGGAACGCAGGTGCGCTCGGGTCTTCGGAGATGCATACCGTCCGGCAGAGTGGAGGTTTCATGCTGGCGGGATGCGTCCTGTCGTTGCTTGTGTCGAGGCGTCTCAACATCGTGGCGCTCGGAGATGCCAAGGCGCATGCGCTCGGCGTCGATATCGTTGGAACGCGTCTCCTGTGCCTAGTTGCGATCACGCTTCTTTGTGGAGCCGCGACCGCCGCTGTAGGGCCGATCGGTTTCGTCGGCCTGACGGTGCCGCACGTCGCGCGCACGCTTTGCGGCCCGGATCAGCGATGGATCGTTCTTTTCTGCGCTATTCTTGGACCCGTACTTCTGCTCACCGCCGATATCCTGGGCAGACTGATTGCGGCGCCGGCTGAACTTCCTACCGGGATACTCTGTGCCTTTGTTGGCGCGCCCGTGTTCATCGCTCTTTTGCGACGGACAATCCAAAGTCGGTGATGAGGGGGAGGAAGAGTGAGCTGGCATTCGATTTCCCTTCGCCCGGTTCCGTTCAGTCCCGGCACCTACGTATTGCGTATCGGCCGCTGGTCGCTCCGCTTCGATGCAAGGCTTATCGGCCATACACTTCTGCTGCTAGCTATGGCCCTGACCGTGGGCATCCTGAGCCTCAAAAGCGGTGCGCGGCCATTCACGTTCGCTGAAATCACGGAGGCAATATTCATTGATGCCCCCCGAAGACTTCATCTTCCCATCATCGAGTGGCGGATGCCGAGAGTTGTGCTGGCTTTATTGGCCGGTTCAAGCCTTGGCATGGCAGGCGCGATTTTCCAATCGGTCTCGCGCAATTCGCTCGCTTCGCCCGACATCCTGGGATTCAGTACGGGTGCCGCCACTGGTGCGCTGTTTGTCATCCTGCTTGGAACGGGCGGTTACTATGAGCGCGCCGGCGCGGCGCTGCTCGGCGGAGGCATGACTGCTGCCGTGACCTATATGCTTGCGTGGAAAGGCGGCATTCAGGGGGTGCGGCTTGTGCTCGTGGGGATCGGCATATCCTCCATGCTGACATCACTGAATGCCTGGCTAGTTCTGAAGGCTGATCTTCGTCTCGCTATACAGGCGGCGGTCTGGCAGGTTGGTTCGCTGAACACGGTCAACTGGCGACAGGTGCAGCATCTTGGCTCGGCGCTCTCCGTCATAGTGCCTTGTACCTTCCTCCTCGGCCGCGCGATGCGCCAGCTCGAGATCGGAGAAGACCTCGCCCGTAGTCAGGGGCTTCGATCGGAATATGTGCGCGCGTCACTTCTTGCGTCAGGCATTGCGTTGACGGCAGCGACGACCGCGATCGTGGGACCAATCGCCTTCGTAGCCTTGTCGGCACCCCAACTAGCACTTCGATTCCTGCGGCTGCCGGGGCTTCGGCTTGCCCCTTCAGCCGCCATGGGAGCGTTGCTTCTTGTGTCCGGCGATTGGTTCGCACAGCATCTTTTCGCACCGAGGCTGATTCCTGTCGGCATCGTCACGATCTGCATTGGGGGGGCCTATCTCGTTTGGCTTCTCGCAGGAGAAACCAGAAGGAAGCAAAGCTGATGGCTTTCTCCAACAGCACAACCGATACATTCGTGACATCGCGCTTGCTGGCCGAAGATATAACGCTGGCTTACAACGGACGCGTTGTCGCAAGCAACCTTTCGGTCGCAATCCCGGACAGGTCGTTTAGCGCCATTATTGGGCCGAACGCCTCGGGAAAGTCGACATTGCTACGGGCGCTCTCCCGGCTCCTTCGTCCCGAAAGCGGATCCGTCTATCTTGACGGCAAGCGGATATGGGAACTCCGGGCGAGAGACGTGGCGAAGATACTTGGGCTGTTGCCGCAATCCGCGATCGCCCCCGATGCAATAACGGTATTCGATCTCGTCAGCCGCGGGCGCTACCCTCATCAAGGATTGTTTCGTCAATGGTCCGAAGACGATGAAGCGGCGGTTTTCTCGGCTCTTGACGCCACGAAAACCACCGGCCTCGCCGGACGTTGTATGGACGAGCTTTCAGGCGGGCAGCGGCAGCGCGTCTGGCTTGCAATGGTTCTAGCGCAGGAGACATCGCTACTTCTTCTCGATGAGCCCACGACCTATCTGGACATTGCGTACCAAATCGAGTTGCTCGAGCTCCTGGCCGAACTCAATGCCGGCGGCCGCACCGTGGTCGCCGTGCTCCATGACCTCAATCACGCCTGCCGCTTTGCGTCGCATGTGATCGCCATGAAGGGCGGCGCCATCGTCGCGGAAGGCAAGCCGGCAGAAATCATCACGGAAGAACTGGTCGAGGATGTGTTCGGCCTCCCGTCTATTATCATTCCCGATCCCGTCGCAGGAACCCCGATGATTGTTCCAAAGCAGAAAAAGGTGTCGGCTATGGGTGAGGTCGCATGCCAAGCACAGCCATCGCGGGCCTCACGACCCGACTTGACCGCCGCATCCCGCCTGAATGGCCTCAGTTCCTCCCGCATTCCGCGAAAGCCGCACCAAGGTTGATCTTCTCCTGAAGCGCTTCGGCACCTACCGCCGCCGCGTCGCGGGCTAAGGCGTGTGGGGATTCACGATGAAGCTTGGATGTGATTCAAGCTATTCTCCTGCGAAGTCACACCGCCCGCTTATTCAACCATTTCCATGTCATCGACATGTGCCGGTTCGCTCACCTTGCAGGGGTATGTACCGCAAGCCCCGCTGCGGGCAACTTTAGCGTCGTGACAAGGGTGCGGAGCCCGCCTGCTTGTAAGGAAGGGAATGTAGATTGAGACCGATACGCGCAATCGTCTATGGACTGGGTTCTGTGGGCCGGGTGACCGTCCGCTATCTCCGGGAAAAGAATGTCGAGGTTGTGGCTGCCTATGTGCGGACGATCGAGGGCAAGGA
Organism: Rhizobium sp. YJ-22; assembly: GCF_029601685.1. Lineage (NCBI taxonomy): Bacteria > Pseudomonadati > Pseudomonadota > Alphaproteobacteria > Hyphomicrobiales > Rhizobiaceae > Rhizobium > Rhizobium sp. YJ-22. The sequence continues at coordinate 48,551 of NZ_JARRIR010000010.1, forward strand.
TTTTTCGGCGCCGGAGCTTGCGGGTGTCGAGGTCTGCCAGCCGCATGTTCCCTTCGATAAATTCGAGGCGGATATCGTGCTGATGACCCATTGCACGCATCTCTCCGATCTCTACGAGCCGGCGGTCAAGGCCGCCAAGGCGGGTCTCGACGTGGTGACCATCGCCGAGGATGCCTTCGAGCCCTTCTATGTCGACAAGGAAACGCCTGTGGCACGCGAGCTCGATGCGATCTTCCGTTCGCATGGCAAGACGCTGGTCAGCGTCGGCGTGCAGGATACCTTCTGGTATGCCCAGCCTTTGTCCTTCCTCGCCTCGGTGCAGCGGATCGACCGGCTCATCGGCCGCAACATCTGCGATCTCGGCGCCTTCGGCACGGTCGGCGGCCATAACGACCAGATCGGCATCACCCGTGAGGAGTTCCATGCCAAGGGCTACGATGCCCCTTCGGATCATCGCGGCATTTTCGAAGTGGCGTTGCGGCCGCTGGTCCGGGCGCTCGGCCTCGGCATCAGGTCGACGAAGGTCGTGCATGAGCCGATCATCGCCGAGCACGATATGCCCAAGGCAAAGAGCGAACACCCGATCAAGGCCGGCACCACCTGCGGCTTCATGGAGCGCGTGGTATTCGAGCTCGACGGCGGCATCGTCGCCGAGGGACAATTCATCATGCAGCACCTGCCGGAAGGGGCGAGCGTCTTCAACGAATGGATCGTCGAAGGCGTGCCCAGCATGAACATGCGCACCGACAATTTCCTCGGCGACGTCATCACGCCGGCATCGCTGGTCAACCGTGTGCGCGACACAATGGATGCCCAGCCCGGTTTCCTCAGCGTCGATCAATTGCCGCAGGCCCGCTTTTTCCCGACGCTTGTGCGGCGCAACGGCTGACAGCGGCCCATGACCATCAGGCCCATCCGGCCATGACAAAGGAACGGAACGTGAGTGCAACACAGAGCAATGCCTGGGTCGTCGAAACGCTTGGGGACGACTACAAATCCCCGGCCGAAATCCTCGAAAATCTGAAGGCGCTCGGGCCGCTGATCGAGGAGGAAGCGCCCGAGATCGACCGTATTCGCCACCTGACGCCGCGCATGGTCGCGGCGCTGAAACAGGCCGGCGCCTTCCGCATCGCCTGGCCGGCGGCCTGGGGCGGGCCGGAAATGCGCTTCGACGACCAGATCCGGGCCGTGGAAACGCTGTCCTATCACGATGCCTCCGTCGCCTGGAACGTGCAGATTCTCTCCGATACTGGCTTTTACGGCGCGCAGTTCCCGGAAGAGATCGCTCGCGAGCTGTACGGCTCGATGGATTTCGCCACGGCCGGCGGCTATTACCCGCCGCAGCGCGCCGACCGGGTCGAGGGCGGCTGGCATATTCCCAAGGGGCGCTGGCCCTTCGGCAGCGGTATCCACAGCGCCGATTGCATCGTCTGCGGCATCCATCTGCATGAGAACGGCGAGGTGTTGCGCGATGCCGACGGCCAACCGGAATTCCGCGTCGCCTACCTGCCCAAGGACAAGGTGAAGCTGCTGGATACCTGGCATACGCTCGGCCTTCGTGGCTCCGGCAGCACCGATTATGAAATCGAGGATGTGGTCATCCCCGACAAATATGTCTTCAAGTATTTTTCCGGCGCGGCCAGTCATCTGCCGCCGCTGGCGCGCCATGCGGATTTCATCGCGATTTCGCTGCAGGGGGTGGTGCTCGGTCTTGGCCGGCGCATCCTCGACGATGTGCGCACCGAGCTGAAGAAGCGTTCGCCCAATGACCGCTTCGCCCGCATCCAGTATGCCGAGGCCGAGATGAACTACAACGCCGCCCGCGCCTTCTCGCTATCGACGGCGGCTTTGGTCAGCGACAAGCTGTTTGCCGGCCAGGAACTGACGGCCGACGAGGAGGCGATGACGACGCTCTGCTCCGTCAATGCCGGCCACCAAGTGCGCAAGGCCTGCGGCATGGCGCTGGAACTGCTGGGCGCTTCGATCATCTACCAGCGCAGCCCGTTCGAGCGTCGGCGCCGGGATCTCGATACGCTGATGGTGCATCTCGGCCACCAGCGCCGGGCGCTGGAAGCGGCCGGCGGCAGCATTCTCGGCGAAAACAACCTGCCGCATCTCGCATGACAAGGAGCCGATCCCATGGGTGAAATGCAATTCGCCGCCGAATTCCAGACTGCGATGAACAATGGTGCCGCCATGGTCGACAAGTTCATGTACCGGGAAGCGATGTCGAAGCTGGGAGCGGCGGTGAGCGTTGTCACCTCGAATGGGGAGGCGGGGCTGTGCGGCGCGACCGTTTCGGCGGTGTGCAGCGTCAGCGACAGCCCGGCGACGCTTCTCGTCTGCGTCAACCAGTCCAGCCGGTCGAACAGCGTGATCAAGACCAATCGGGTGCTCTGTGTCAATGTTCTCGCCGGCATCAACCGAAGGGTGGCGGACCTGTTTGCGGGTTCGACCGGCATCCCCTCCGACGAACGCTTTTCTCACATTCGCTATTCCAGTCTGAAGACCGGCGCGCCGGTTCTCGACGAAGCGATCGTTTCCTTCGATTGCGAGCTGGACCAGGTCATCGAAGCCGGCACGCATTCGATCTTCCTGGCGCGGGTGGTGGATATCAGGGGCAACGATGCCGAGGCCTGCCTGGTCTATTTCGGACGGCAATACATTTCCGTCAGCGCATCGCCCGAATAGGTTTTCTTGGCATTATCTGCACGCAAGCCCGCCATGTCCCGCCGTACCGGTGGAGCATGGCGGGCTTTTTCGGTCGCCGCGCTACCGGTATTTTCATGCATTCACGAAGAGGAGATGTCGACCATGCCCATATCCACCGCGCGCTTTGCCACCGCCCATGCCGAAAAATATCTCCAGCAGCTTTGCAAACACTGGAGCCATCGTTTCTCGGTCGAGGTCATGCCCGGAAAGGGGAGGATCGATTTCAGCGGCGATGAAGTGCTCGATCTTGCCGCCGATGCGGACGGGCTCACTCTGGTCCTGCGTTCGACCGGCGATCCCGCCGCCCATGCCGATCTGGAGCGGGTGGTTGCCGAGCATCTGAAGCGCTTCGCCTTTCGCGAGGTTTTCGCGCTCGACTGGTTTGGCATCGACCCTGACGAGACATGAAAAATGCCGCCGGAGCGATCCGGCGGCATATCGATTCACCCAAGAATTCGGCTGGTTTATTCGACGACTTCGTAGATCGTATCGGTCGAGCGATGGCCGAAGGCCGCCTCGAATTTCTCGATATAGGGACCGGCTTCGGCCTTGAAGGCGGCATAGGCTTCGGCGCTCGGCCATTCGTCGAAATCGAGGAATTCGCTGGCGCTGGTCACGGCGCGATGGCTGATGCGCTTGTGCTTTTCGAACAGCTTGACGATCGGGTCGAGCAGTTCGCCGTTCTTCGAGGCCCATTCCACCACGGCGCTATGGGCGACGGGGAAGCGGATGACAACCATGACGGACATTCATATCTCCATGTAAGTGGGGTTTCGGTGATCCCGGAAGGCTTGGCATTTTCCGGGATATCCATGGTCAGCTTATGCGAAGGGGAAGCGGCCTCATATACCTTGGAAGGGTGACGGTTCCCGGCTATCCATTTAGAATCAAAAGAAATTTCCGCGCGCTCATTCGCCTTTGTCGACCTCGGCGAACACCTCTCTCGCCAGCCGAAACGCCTCGACGCCGGCGGGGATGCCGGCATAGATGGCAAGCTGCATCAGCGTGTCCTTGATCTCCTCGCGGGTGCAGCCATTTGTCAAAGCGCCCTTGAGATGCAGCTTGAACTCTTGGCTGCGGTTGAGCGTGCCGAGCATGACGAGATTGAGCAGGCTCTTGTCGCGCCGCGACAGGGCGCTGCGCCCCCAGCCCGCGCCCCAGCAATATTCGGTGACGAGGTTCTGGAAATCGCGGTTGAAGTCGTCGGCGGCATTGAGGGATTTTTCGACATAGGCGGCGCCGAGCACCGCCTTGCGGATTTCCAATCCGCGCTCGAACATTTCCTTGGACATGGGATCGATACCTCGTTGGTCGGTGGACGGTGGGGGAAGGGCGCAAGCCTCACGCCGGAAAGGAGAAATTCCGGTTGCGGGTGAGGAGCGCCTGGGCAATGCCGGCGGCACGGAATTCGAACTGGTCATGGCCGCGGCTGATGGTCATCAGGATGTCGCGCATGTAGCGCGACAGGCGTCCATCCTGCTTGAGCGCGGCGGAGCTTGCGGTGCGGACCAGGATCTCGACGGCCTCATAGGCCAGCCGCTCGGCCGTATGATAGGTGCCGTCCATGCGCATCGCCTTCTCGACGGTGAAGGGCTCGATGCCCGGGGCGCAGAGCGCTGCGTTTTCCAGATAGAGCGCGCCGCCGGCAAGCGTGATGGCGCGGGCGCTGTCGGCCAGCGCCACCGCCATGCCGAGGGAGCGCTGGTAATCCGGGTTGTAGGCCCGGAGCGTTTGGCGGCCGGGTGTGTTGCGGGTGGCGACCAGCTCCTCGTATTCGTCGATGGCGGCATAGGCGAGGCCGGTGGACATGGCCGAAAGACCGCCTTCCGCAAAGGCTGCGAACAGGCCGGAATAGAGGGGATTGCGATGCACACCATAACCCAGTGTCGGCCCGGTCAGGCCGAGATCGGCATCGAAGGAGAAGGTCATGTGCTCCGGCACGAAGACATTCTCGACAGTCACGCCATGCGAGCCGCTGCCCTTCATGCCCAGGAGGTCGCCCCAGTTGTCGAGGCGGGTGAAGCTGCCGTCGGGAATGACGACGGTCAGCATCGGCGTGCCCGTCGTGTCCGCATCCTTCGGCAGCGGAATATTGCCCATGAAATGGCTGGCATAAGGAACGCCGGAGCAATAATACCAGGTACCGCTGACGCGGTAGCCGCCATCGACCTTTTCAGCCTGCGTCTTCGCCGCCGCGAAGGACCAGGGCGCCTGAAAATTCCTGCGGAAGCCAAAGATTTCCGCCTGCGCCCGTTCGTCGAAATAGGAGGCGATCTGCGCCGAATGGCCGGTGCCGAGCGCGAACCACCAGCCGGTTTCCGGGCAGCCGCGGGCGATCTCGATGACGACGCGGTAGAAATCGTCGAGATTGAGCTCGTAGCCGCCATAACGCTTCGGCGTCAGGATGTTGAACAGCTCCGCCGCGACGATGGCGTCGTAGACGCGCCGCGTCGGAAAGCCGTTGGCCTCCGTCGCCGCCTGCTCCTCGCGCAGCAGCGGTTTTAGCGCGGCCGCCCGGGCGACGAGTTCCCGGACGGTTTCGGGATGGTCTTGCAGCATGGCATTCATGTCCTTGGCTTCCTCGGTTGGGGGCTCAGGCCGTGCGCACGCCCGATGTCAGCCTGGCGCGGGCCTTGCGGCTGTCTTCCTCGCGATTGGCGACATAGGCGTCGAAATCGAAATCGAGCAGGTCGATTTCCTCGATGGGATCGTAGAGGCGCGGCGTTCCGTCCCAGCCGATCTTGTCGATGCCCCAGTAGAATTCGAGCAGGTTGCCGTCGGGATCGCGGGCATAGAAGCGGGGCTGGTTGCCCGGGCCGCCCTTGCGGCAATTGACGATCTCGACGCCGTCGTCGCGCATGCTGACATAGAGCGCCTTGAGGTCTTCGGGCGAGCCCAGCTCGAAGGCGATGTGGTGCAGACCAAAGCCGAAACGCGGCGCGGCCGGCGCGTCGTCACCCAGGATATCCTTGCGCATCCGGAAGATCGACAGTTCGTGATGCGTTACGTCGCAGCGCACGAAGGCGCCGGCCGCCACCGCAACGCCATGCCCGATCTTCTCCTCGGGATATTCGAACTTTTCGGTGAGCCGCATCCCGAGATAACGCTCATAGAACGCCACCGAGCGGTCGATATCGCGAACTGTCAGTCCGATATGGCCGAGCTTCGTCACGCGCACTTGCATGTTGCCTCCAATGGTTCGTTTATCGAACAGATAAATTCTAATAACGAACATATAGAGAGGGCGAATTATTGGCAAGCGGCCTGCCTACCTCTCGAAGGGGACAGACGGCATGAAAAAAGCCCGCCGGGGAGGGCGGGCCGTGTCGATTGCTTGGGAAGGCGGCGGTCAGTTGTAGCGCAAGGCCCTGAGATTGGTTTCGACCACCGAGAAATAGCGGGCGAACAGTTCGTTCTGGCTGCAGACCCGGAGCTTGGCATAGGCGCGCTTGCGATGGGTCGCGACCGTGTTCACCGAAATGCCGAGGTTCATGCTGATGCCGAGCACGGTATAGCCGAGCACGATGCTGGCGCAGATTTCCGCCTCGCGGGCGGTGATCAGGCCGCTATCGGCCATGATTGCCGAACGCACCCGTTCGAGCAGCGCCTTCTGGCTGACCGGCTTCGGCTCAGCCTGCACCGGGCCGGTGAGAAGCGAGATTTCGGCATGCTTGTGCAACACTTGCATGATGGTGCGGCCGCAATATTTCAGCAGTTCGGCGGAGCGGTCGGAAAAATGCGGCCGTCCGTTTTCCCGGTAGAAACCGGCATAGATGCGATCGCCGTTGATGACGGTCGTCAGGGCAAGCTCATGCTTGATGTTCGGTTTGTCGTAGAATTCGCGCCGATATCCCTCGTCGGCAAGCTCGGTCGGCGACAGAAGGAAGGTGGAGCAGCCCGCATGCGGCGCGCTCTGGAACGTGCCCCAGACCGGATCCTGCACATAGGCCTCGCGGATGTAGATATCGGCCAGCGAACGCACGCGCGCGGCGGTCTTTTCGCAATTGGCCTCCGCGACCAGCGTTCGCGGATTGTCGTTGGCGCACATGAAGACGGTGCAATGGTCGATGCCGATCAGCTCGTTGGCAATGCGATAGAAACCGGCCCCGAAGTCGCGCGAGCCGATCAGCGACACCATCTCGCCGACGGGCTCGATTGCATCAAGCAATTCCATGGTCATTCTCCTCAGTCGGTTTCGTTCCCATGATTTCTTTGCGAAATTCTTGATTGGGTATGAAAGCGGGCGGCCGTCGGGGCGGCCGCGCGCGGTGCCGGTCAGCGCCTGTTCAGCGCATGGGTGGCGGCGGCAAGACCGAGATCGAGCGCCGAGAGAATACGGTTAACATGTGTATCGTCGATCGCCAAGCAGGGGGAGATGATGACATTGTTGCCGGAGGTGCGGATCATCACGCCGGCCTCGTAGGCTGCGTCGTACAGGGCTTGGACCACGGCCTTGTCGGCGGGCGTCTTGGCCGTGCGGTCACTGACGAGTTCCAGCGCCGCCATCAGGCCCTTGCCGCGGGCATCGCCCACCACTTCGTATTTGTCCTTGAGCGCTTCCAGCCCGGTGAGCAGCTGCACGCCGAGCCGGGCGGCATTCGCGGCGATATCCTGGCGTTTGACCTCGGCGATGGTCGCCAGCGCCGCTGCCGCGCCGATGGGGTGGCCGGAATAGGTGTAGCCGTGGCTGATCGTGCCGGCCGCCCCCTTGGCGCCCTCGATGACACCGGCGATCTTTTCGCTGATCATCGCCGCGCCGAGCGGGAAATAGCCGTTGCTGATGCCCTTGGCCGTCGACATCATGTCCGGCCGGATGCCCCACAGGCGCGAGCCGCTTTCGGCGCCGGCGCGGCCGAAGCCGGTGATCACCTCGTCGGCGATCAGCAGGATGCCGTGGCGGTCGCAGACGGCGCGCATCAGCGGGAAGAAGGTCTCGTGCGGCACGATGACGCCGCCCGATCCCAGCACCGGCTCCATGATCAGCGCCGCAATCGTATCGGCGCCCTGGAAGGCGATCTCCTCTTCGAAAAGAGCGGCGATCTTGCGGGCGATGACGGCGCCGTCATCGGTGTCGAACGGGTTTCGATAGGTGAAGGGGGCGGGCAGGTGATGCACGCCGCCCAGCATCGGCTCGTAGTTGCGGCGGAAATTGGGATTGCCGTTGACCGAGGCGCCGCCGAAATGCGTGCCGTGATAACCCTTCTTCAGCGAGAAGAATTTGGTGCGCTCCGGTTGGCCGTTGGCGCGGTGATACTGGCGGGCGAGCCGCAGGCAGGTCTCGACGGAATCCGAGCCGCCCGAGGTCAGGAAGGCGCGCGCCATGCCCTCCGGCTTGAAGAAGTCGCAGAGTTCGTAGGAGAGTTCGATCAGCGGCGAATTGGTGGTGCCGCGGAAGGCATTGTAATAGGGCAGTTTCTTGAGCTGGGCGATGATCGCGTCTTTGATCGGCTCGCAGGAATAGCCGAGATTGACGTTCCAGAGACCGCCGACGCCGTCCAGCAGGCGGTGGCCGTGGATGTCGACGATCTCCACGCCTTCGCCCTGCTCGATGATATGCGGCGGGTTTTCGCGCATCTCTCCGGGATGGGCCATCGGGTGCCACACATGCCTGGCATTGTTCTCGATCAGGAAATTGTTGTCGCGCATCGTCTTGCCTCGTCTGTTGACGTGTCGGTCGGTTACCGGCCCTTGATGCGGCCGGCGGCGGAGCTTTTCAGGAAATCGTCGGGGATGCGGCCGCCGAGCGCGGCCGTCGCCTGCAAGGCGGCCTCGACCAGCGCATCGACCGTCACCGCAAGGCTCGCCTCGTCCATGCGCGCGGCGGGCGTCGCGGCGGCAAGCGCGCCGGCGGCAAAGCCGTCCGGGCCGAAGATCGGCACGCCGATGCCGATGACGTCGGCATCGAAGCTGCGGTCGGCAATGCTGTAGCCCTCGGCGCGAAAGCCGGCGACCAGCGCCGCCAGCGCCGCCGGATCGGTCGTCGTGAACGGCGTATAGGCGGGCAGGGTGCCCTCAAGGCCATGTTCGACGAAATCGCGACTGCCATAGGCAAGGCAGGCGAGGCCCGTCGCCGTTGCATGGGGCGAAATCCGTGCGCCAAAACCGACATGCACGCGATTGCTGCGCGTGCCGTCGCGCACTGCGACGGTGGCGATCTGGTGGCCGGCGATCAGCGAGGCATGGCAGGTTTCTGTCGTCCTGACCGCGAGCGCATCGACCAGCGCCTGCAGCGCCGGGGTGATCGGCGAGATGAATTCGCGGGTGCGGGCAAGCCGCAGCACCGTGGCGCCCAGCGTATATTTCTTCGAGCCCGGCGGGCGCGTCACATAGCCGTGTTCGTCGAGTACTTTCAGCATCCGGTGGCAGGTTGCCCGGTCGATCCCGGTCAGGGTGGCGATCTCGGTCAGCGCCAGCACGGACGTGTCCTCGGTGAACAGGTCGAGAATTCTCAGGGCTTTGCTGACGGTGCGCATCGGATCTCCGCTCGGGGTCGATGGCCGAAACGATACCCTATGGCTAGATCGTGTCAATATGACAAATTAAATTGATAATAGTGAAATTATTGGGTGCCATCGCCGTCACCCTTCACGGGTCTTTGAACGCGACGAAGGGCGGGCCATGGTCGTCTAAATTGCAGGAAATGCGCCGGCTTCGCGGAAGCGTAAGGCGGCGCGAGAGGAGACGTTCATGAACCAGCAAAGTGCCATCGACGGGTTGCGCCGGGCCGAAATTCCCTCGCAGGCTCTGTTCATCAATGGGCGATGGCAGCAGGGCGAAACGGGAGAGACCATCGAAGCCATTTCGCCTGTTGATGGCAAGGTTCTGACGACTCTTGCACGCGCTTCGCGCGGTGACGTCGACCGGGCGGTGCGCGCCGGCCGCGCCGCTTTCGAGGCGGGGCACTGGTCGCGGATGCCGCCGGCCGGCCGCAAGAAAGTGCTGCTGCGGATCGCCGAGATCATCGAGGCGCGGGCGCTGGAACTGGCCGTGCTCGGCGTGCGCGACAACGGCACGGAAATCGGCATGGCGCTGCGCGCCGAGCCCGGCAGCGCTGCCGCGACCTTTCGTTATTATGCCGAGGCTATCGACAAGATCTATGGCGAGATCGCCCCGACGGCCGATACCGTCCTTGGCTTGGTTCACAGGGAGGCGGTCGGCGTCGTCGGCGCCATCGTGCCGTGGAACATGCCGCTGATGATCGGTGCCTGGAAGCTGGCGCCGGCGCTGGCGATGGGCAATTCCGTGGTGCTGAAGCCGGCGGAGGCGGCCTCGCTGACGCTGCTCCAGCTTGCCGAAATCTGTGCCGAGGCCGGCCTTCCCGATGGCGTTCTCAACGTTGTCACCGGTTCCGGCTCGGTGGTCGGTGAGGCCATCGCCACTCATATGGATGTCGATGTGCTGGTGTTCACCGGCTCGAACGCCGTGGGCCGCCGGTTGCTGGAATATTCAGCGCGCTCCAATCTCAAGCGCGTCTATCTCGAACTCGGTGGCAAGTCGCCCAATGTCGTCTTCGCCGATGCGCCCGATCTCGCCAGGGCCGCGACTGTTTCGGCCAATGGCATCTTCCGCAATTCCGGCCAGGTCTGCGTTGCCGGTTCCCGCCTGCTGGTGGAGCGCAGCGTACATGACGAGATGGTCGAGCGCATTGCCGGCGTGGCGTCGGCGATGACGGTCGGTGATCCCCTGCGGCTGGACAGCGATATCGGCGCGATCAGCAGCGCCGGCCAGCTTGCCGGCAATCTCGGTTATGTCGAGCGCGCCGAGAGCGAGGGCGGCCGGAGGGTCGTCGGCGGCGAGCGCATTCTTGCAGAGACGGGCGGTTTCTACATGCGGCCGGCGGTTTTCGACGGCGTGACGCAGGAGATGACGCTGGCGCGCGAGGAAGTGTTCGGGCCGCTGCTGGCGGTCATTCCCTTCGACAGCGAGGAGGAGGCGGTGCGCATCGCCAATGCCACCGAATATGGCCTCGCCTCGGCGGTGTGGACCGCAAACCTGTCGCGGGCGCACCGCATGGTGCGCGCCATCCGCGCCGGCATCGTCCATGTCAACACCTATGGCGGCTCGGATCTCACCGTGCCGCTCGGCGGCCACAAGCAATCCGGCAACGGCCACGACAAGTCCCTGCATGCCCTTGAAAAATATACCGCCCTGAAGACGGCCTGGTTCCAGCTTTGACGCGCCGGAGCGCCCCCATGAACAAACGACACGGTGAACCATGAAGACCCACAAGACCATCCTCGTCGTCGGCACCTACGACACCAAGTCCGACGAGCTTCGCTTTATTCGCCACTGCATCGAAGAGCAGGGCGGGCATGTGCTCACCATGGATGTCGGCGTACTTGGAGAGCCGGCCGTTCCGGTCGATATCGGCAAGCACGAGGTCGCCGCCGCTGCCGGCGTCACCATCGCCGGGGTGATCGCCGCCGGCGACGAATGCGAGGCCATGGCGCTGATGAGCCGCGGGGCGCAGGCGCTGGCGGCAAGGCTGTGCGCGGCCGGCCGCTTCGACGGCATGATTTCGCTGGGCGGCACGATGGGCACCGATCTCGCCCTCGACGTCGCCATGGCCCTGCCTTTGGGCGTGCCGAAATACATCGTCTCGACTGTCGCCTTTTCGCCGCTCATCCCGGCGGAACGCCTGCCGGCCGATATCCAGATGATCCTCTGGGCCGGCGGATTATACGGCATCAATTCCGTCTGCCGCTCGGCGCTCAGCCAGGCGGCCGGCGCGGTGATCGGCGCGGCGCGCAGCGCCAGCGGTTTTTTGCGCGACCGTCCGCTGATCGGCGTTTCCTCGCTCGGCAATGCCTGCCTGAAATACATGAAGCGCCTGAAGCCGGCGCTGGAAGCGCGCGGCTACGAGGTGGCCTTCTTCCACGCGCAGGGCATGGGCGGCCGGGCGCTGGAAAGCCTGGCCTGCGAAGGGCATCTGGCGGCGGTGCTCGATCTCTGCATGCAGGAGTTCAACAATGGCATCCACGGCTCCATCGTCAACAGCGGCCCGGAGCGCCTGTCGCGCGTCGGCCTTGCCGGCGTGCCGCAGATCGTGGCGCCGGGCGCCGCCGATCTCGTCGACCTGCCGACCTGGCAACCGATCCCGGAGCATTTCGGCGAGCGGCCGAACCATGTCCACAACAAGCTCATCACCTCGCTGACGCTGACGCCCGACGAGCGCCGCTTCACCGCGCGCGAAATGGCGGCGCGCCTGAACCGGGCGACCGGGCCGACCCATGTCATCCTGCCGCTCGCCGGCATCGAGGAGTGGGATCGCGAAGGCGAGGTCGGCCACGACCCGGAAAGCCTCGCCATCTTCTTCGACGAATTGCGGGCCAGCCTGAAAGCCCCGGTCGAGATCTCCGAAACGCCGTCGCATATCAACGATCCCGGCTTCGTCGATGCGGTGCTGGCCGTCTTCGACCGCTGGGTGACGGCCGGCCTGGTCGAGCCCGGCCGGCAGGCGGACGAGGATCGTCTGGCCGTCGCCGGCGGCTGAGGGGCTTCGGTCCAAAAGGGAATTGGTGAGGCGTGGGCGTGAAAAATGCCCGCGCCATTTTTTGTGTTTTCGCCTCATGCGCGCCGGCAAACAAAATGCCCGGCTGGCGGGCCGGGCACAGACTGCTGACAAAGTCCGAAAACCTCTCCTCCGTCATGCTCGGGCCTGTCCCGAGCATCTGCAACGGTTTGATTTTATGAGACGTTTGTAGATCCTCGGCACGAGGCCGAGGATGACGAAAGAGAGTGGGGCAGGGGTTTGCCAATAAACCGTGCCCGGTCATGGCGGGGCATCGGATGGCGTTGATCTGGTGCAGGCTTCAGGCGCGCAGGCATTCCTTTTCGCCGCTGCGCTTGGCGCGGCTGTCGAGATCGGCGACCAGCGCATTGGCGAGCAACTGCTTGGTGTAGGCATGCCGGGGCGTGTCGATGACCTCGGCGACGCCGCGCATCTCCACCACTTTGCCCTGGTTGAGGACGAGGACACGGTCGGCGAGATTGCGCACCAGCGCGAGATTGTGGGTGACGAAGACCATCGTCAGGCCACGGCTCTGCTGCAGATCCTTGAGCAGGTTGACGATGGCGGCCTGCACCGAGACGTCGAGCGCGGAAGTGATTTCGTCGCAGATTAGCACCTGCGGATCCGCCATCAGCGCCCGGGCAATGGCGACGCGCTGCCGCTCGCCGCCCGAGAGCTGGTCGGGAAAGGCAAACATCGCATCGGGGGAAAGCCCGACCTGGCTCAGCACCTCGGCGATCTTCTGCCGCCGCTCGCTGCGGCTGGCGCGGTTGAACGTGTCGTGGACCAGGCCGACGATGTTCTCGACGGTCTGGCGCGGGTTGAGCGAATTGTGCGGGCTCTGGAAAATGTATTGCATCGTCTGGAGCTGCTGCCGGCTGCGGTCGCGGGCACGCGGCGCCAGCCGCTCGCCATTGAGCAGGGCCGTGCATTGCTGCTGCGGCACCAGCCCGATCAGGGCGCGGGACAAAGTGCTCTTACCCGAGCCGGATTCGCCGACGATGGCGAGGCATTCGCCCTTTTCGACCGTGAATTCGACGCCTTCGAGCACCCGGAAGGCGCCGTAGGCGACATGCAGGTCGCGGACCTCGATGACCGGGCGCTTTCCGCTCGCAGTCGCCGCCGGCACGGGATCGGGCAGACGCTCCGGCTCGGCGATGGCCGTGACGCCGGATTTCAGGCAGCGGACGTCATGCCCCGCGTCCTGACGGGTCATTGCGATGGGATGCGCCTTGCATTCCTGTGTGGCAATTGGACAACGAGCCTGGAAGAAGCAGCCCTGCGGGCGCTGGCCGGGGCGTGCGGCATGGCCCGGAATGGCCTTGAGCTGTGTACGGAAACGCAGTTCGGGAACCGCACTCAGCAGGGCCTGCGTATAGGGATGACAGGGCTGGTTGTACACCGTCTCGACCTGGCCGATCTCGACCACACGGCCCGAATACATCACCATCACCTGATCGGCGATATGGGCGATCACCGAGAGATCGTGGGTAACATGCAGCGCGCCGATGCCGTGTTCGCGGCAGAGGCGCTTGACGATGTCGAGGATCCTGTTTTGCGTCGTCACGTCGAGCCCGGTGGTCGGCTCGTCGAGCACGATCAGCTTGGGCGCGAGGATGACGGCCATGGCGATGCCGATGCGCTGCTGCTGGCCGCCGGAGAGTTGATGCGGGAAGCGCAGGAGGAAGGCGGGGTCGGCGGGCAGGCCGACATCCTGCATCACCGCCTCGATGCGGCGGTCGATTTCGCTGCGTGGCGTTTCGGGCTCATGTGCCTCGATGACCTCGGAGAGTTGCAGCCCGATGCGCAGCGACGGATTGAGGGCGGAGGCCGGATCCTGCGGCACATAGGCGACAGTCTTGCCGCGCAGCAGGCGTTTCTGCTGCGGCGTGAGATCGAGCATGTTGACGGCGCTATCGCCTGCGACATGGACGGTGCCGCCGGCGATCCGGGCGCCGCCGCGGGCAAAGCCCAGCAGCGCCGTGCCGACGGTGGTCTTGCCCGAGCCGGATTCGCCGACCAGCCCGAGCACTTCGCCGGCGCGGATGGTGAAGCTGACATCGTCGACGATATCGCCGCCTTCGGGCATGTCGATGCGCAGGTTGCGAACCTCGACGGCAAGCGCCGGAGCGATTTCGGCCATTCGGCATTTTTCCTTCTTCACTGCTCGCCTCCGGATTTGCGGTTTGCGCCGGACATCGTGCCGGCGATGCCCTCGGCGATCATGTTGATGCCGAAGGCAAACAGCGCGATGCACAGGGCGGGCGAGACGACGGCCAGCGGACGGCTGGCGATGCGGCCGCGATTTTCATTGATCATCAGGCCCCAATCGGCATTGGGCGGCTGGATGCCGTAGCCCATGACGCTGAGTGCGGCGATGCCGGAAATCGACCAGACGATGCGGATGCCGAACTCGACCAGCAGCGGCGTGGTGATGTTGGGCAGGATTTCGCCGAACAGGATCTTCCAGCGCGGCACGCTGAGCGCCTCGGCGAATTCGACGAATTCGCGGCTGACGATGTCGGCGGCCACGCCCCGGGTGACGCGCGCCACCTGCGGCATGTGCGCCACCCCGACCAGCAGCACGATCAGCCATTCACTGGTGCCGATCAGCGACACGAACAGCAACACGAAGATGATCAGCGGAATGGAGAGGAACACGTCCATGATGCGCATCAGCACCTGGTCGATCCAGCCCCGGCTATAGGCGGCGACAAGGCCGACCGTCACCCCCAGCACCATGCCGACCGAGGCGGAGGCGAACGACATCCACACCACCGGGATGCCGCCGCCGAGCAGCCGCGAGAGCACGTCGCGGCCGCGGAAATCGGTGCCGAGCAGGAAGTCCGCCGAGGGTTTCAGGAAGGGCTTGCCGACGAAGGCGCTCGGCTCATAGGGGGCGACGAAGGGGCCGATGACGGCAAGCAGGATGACCAGGAGCGTGATCGCTATGCCGATCCGTGTCCGGTTGTAGCGCGCCGCTTGCGCAAAGGTCGAAAACCAGACGGGCATCGGCAGGGAACTGGCGGTTTGCATGCGGGATCCGATTCAGCTTCTCAAGCGGGGTGTCATGAGGATGGTCAGCATGTCGGCGATCATGTTGAACACGATGTAGCCGAAGGCGAAGATGAGGACGATCGCCTGGATGACATAGAGATCGCGCTGCGAGACCGCCGATTGCAGGGCGCTGCCGAGACCGGGATACTGGAAGATATATTCGACCACGACCGCGCCGCCGAGGATATAGGCAAGGCTGAGCGCCGCCCCCTGGATGGAGGGCACGAGACTGTTGCGCAGCGCATGGCGCAGCAGGATCAGGCGCGGCGGCAGCCCCTTGAGGCGGGCCGTCACCACATATTCCGAGGCCAGCGCATCGATCAGCGAGGCGCGGATCAGGCGCGAGAGATAGGGCATGATGGCAAGCGTCAGCGTCATCACCGGCAGGACGAGCACCTGCGGGTTCTGCAGCACCGTCTGCCCCGGCCGCAGCACGGCGGTCGGCGGCAGCAATTGCAGAACCTGCGTCGACAGGAGCAGGATCAGCACGATGGCCAGCACGAATTCGGGAATTCCCGCCGTGCCGATCAGGAAGCCGTTGGCGGTGTTGTCGAACCATTTGCCCTGCCGCACCGCCATCAGGATGCCGACCGCGAAGGAGAGCGGCAGCGCGATGAGGCTGGTGGAGGCCAGCAGCACCAGCGAATTCGTTAGCCTCGGGCCGACGAGATCCCAGACCGGACCCTTGGTGACGACCGAATTGCCGAGATTGCCGTGCAGGATATCGGCGACCCAGCCGGCATATTGGGCGACGAGCGGCCGGTCGAGGCCGAGCTGCGCCTGAAGCGCCGCGACCGCTTCTGGGGTCGCGCTTCTGCCGAGGATGGCGCGGGCGGCATCGCCCGGAAGAACGTTGGTCGCCACGAAGATCAGGGCCGATATCAGGACCAGCGTCAGGAGCCCGTAGATCGAGCGTTCGAGGAGATGCCGCCACATCGCCATTATCCGGCAAAGCCGATCTTGGCGAGCGAACGGAAGATGCCGGCACCCGACTGGTCGAATTCCGGCAGGCCGACGACGGTCTGCCTGTAGATGCCGAGTTCGTTGCCATAGACCGGAATGATCCAGGCGCCGCGCTCGAAGAGGATTTCCTGCAGTTTCATGGTGATCGCCTTGCGCTTTTCATGATCGACCGTCTTCGACGCCTCGTTCCACAGGTCGAGATATTCCTTGTCGCGCCATTTGATCTGGTCGAGGCCGGCATTCGGGCCGTCGGCGAGCGACGAGATCAGGAAGAACGGACCGGAGGGATAATAATCGCCGCCGAAGAACGAACGCTCCATATATTCTTCATTGTAGAAGGCCGCGCCGTCCAGCTGCTTGACGTTGATGGTGAGGCCGATCTCCTTGACGTTTTCCGCCAGCACGAGGGCCGTGGCGACGTCATGATACATGGTCAGTTCCAGCACCGTGCCTTCGAGGCCGGCTTCCTTGACCAGCGCTTTTGCCTTTTCGACATCGCGCGCGCGGACCAGCTTGTCGTCGAAATCCGGATCGTAGCGACCATAAAGATCGTTGGCGATGGTCGCATAGCCGTTGGCGACGGAATTCAGGACCGCCTCGCGGTCGATGACGAGGCGCAGCGCCTGGCGCAGGCGCGGATCGTTGAAGGGCGCCCTGTCGGTGCGCATCTGGATCGGAAAGAACTTTCCGGTCGGGGAATTGTAGAGCTTGAACTCCTCATTGCCTTCGATTTCGCCGACCAGCGAGGCATCGACGTCGTTGACGATATCGATCTGCCCGGATTGCAGGGCATTGAGCAGTGCCGAGCTATCCTCGAACGGCAGGAGCACGACTTCGTCGAGCAAAGCGTGGTCGCCGTGATAGGTGTCGAAACGCTTGATGGTCACGCTTTCCTTGGGAACGATCTCGCCCATCTGGAAAGGACCGGTGCCGATCGGCTTCTTGGGATCGAAACCGGCCGGCACCATGCCGGAATAGGGGTCGGAAAGCCCGGTCGGCAGCCAGCTTCGCGGACCTTCGAGGATCAGCCGCACCGTGTGGTCGTCGACCTTTTCGTAGGCCTTGACCGGGCCGATATGGCCGCCGCTGATCGTGCCGGGCTCGCGGATGCGCTTGATCGAGAAGATGACGTCATCGGCCTTGAGCTCGCGGCCATCGTGGAAAAGCACGCCCTTCTTGATCTTGATGGTCCAGATCGCGGCGGTGTCGTCATCCGGGGTCACGGATTCGGCCAGCCACATCTCGACGCTGCCGTCGTTGGCCTGATGGGTCAGCGATTCGAAGACGTTGAACTGGTTGGCAAGATCGACCGCGATGTCGCCGGCCATGCGGTGGGGATCGAGCGGGCCGAAACCGGCCTGGCCATGGACGCCAATGGTCAGCTTTCCGCCCTTGGCGGGCGCCGCGGCCTGCGCCTTGCCGCCGAACGGGACGATGCCGGCCGCGGCCAGGGCAAGCGAGCCTGCGAGAAACGTCCGTCGCCGGATCGCCGGGAGCGCTGCGCCGAATGCTGGATCGGTTTTGTCAGTCATCGATGGTTCCCCTTGTTTATGAGCATAATCGATTGCCGCATCGGGCGGGCGGCACCGGACGCGGCCGCTTTCCGTCACATTTGATGAGGATGTTTTAACTGCCGAAAATAGCCATACCCTCTGAGGGTGAAGCCACCGACGGGGCGTGGATCGGCGCGAGACCTCAAGCCAACTGTCACCTTCCGAGAGGTCGAGGCGCGCCGGCCGCCTGCGCTAAGGGTTCTTCCACCTATGTTCAACAACGGCCGGAAAGACATTCATGAAACAGGACCGCGCACTCATTCTCGATTTCGGCGGCGTCGTCACTCACACGCCGTTCGAGACGCATGACGTCACCGAGCGCGCGCTCGGCCTTGCCGGGGGGACACTGA
Source organism: Rhizobium sp. YJ-22 (assembly GCF_029601685.1). NCBI lineage: Bacteria > Pseudomonadati > Pseudomonadota > Alphaproteobacteria > Hyphomicrobiales > Rhizobiaceae > Rhizobium > Rhizobium sp. YJ-22. The sequence goes on from NZ_JARRIR010000010.1 coordinate 66,697, forward strand.
CCTGGCGCGGCCCCTTCGATGTGCCAAGCGATCCGCTCTGGGCGCGGATGCAGGCCCGCGAGATCACCGAGCGTGACTACTGGATGACCCGCACCCGGGAGGTCGGCCGGCTGGTCGGCGAGGATTGGGACGAAATGCGCATCTTCGTGCAGCGCACCCGCGGCGCGGATGTCGACGGCGTCATCCGCCCCGAGGCGCGGCAGGCCATTCTCGCCGCGAAACAGGCGGGCTGCCGGCTGGCGATCCTCTCCAACGAACTCGATCTCTTCTACGGCGCCGAATTCAGGCAGCGGTTTGCGCTGCTGGACCTGTTCGACGTCATCGTCGACGCCACCTATACCGGAATCCTGAAGCCGGATCCGCGCGCCTATGAGGAGGTTCTGCAAAGGCTCGGTCTCGACCGGTGCGATTGTGTGTTTGTCGATGACCAACTCAAGAATATCGAGGGCGCGGATGCCGTCGGTCTGCCACGCGTCCATTTCGACGTGACCGATCCGGCCGCGAGCTATCGTCAGGCGCTGGAGATGCTGGGGATCGCCGTCACGGCCGGTTCATGACATCGTCGCCTTTTCGATGTCGTTGCGCGCCTCGACCAGCGCCGGGAGATAGTCTTCTATTCCCTCGGCGCGCAGCACCGGCACCAGCAGGCCGAGGCTGAATTGCACGGTCTGTCCGCCGCTGCGGATCGGCAGCGCCATGCCATGCACGCCCTGCTGCAGTTCGTTGCGGGAAACGGCGTAGCCCTTGTCGCGCACGGTTTCGAGAAGGGCGAGGACCTCCTCTTTCGGCTCCGCCCGCGCCAGCGACTTGTCGATGAACGCGCCGGATTGAAAGGCAAGGATGGCGCGGCCGCTTGCACCGAGATGCAACGCATGGCGCGAGCCGGGCTTGTGCTGGACCCGCACCAGATGCTGGTCGCTGACGGCCTGCTCGACGACAACGGCATTTTCCGCATCCAGACGATGGAGCACGACCGTCTCGCCGCAGGCGCCCGCCAGTCGCTGCATGATCGGCAGCGCCAGGCGCTGGAAACTGTAAGTGTCGCCATAGGTCGCGAGCTGGGCGACGACCGGGCCGATGGCAAAGGCCTTGCCGAACTTTGAGACATAACCGCGCGCATGCAGGGTGGAGAGCAGCCGGTGGACGACGGTGCGGTTCATGCCGCACACCGAGGCGATGTCGGCGGTCGAGAGCGGCCCCTGCCGGGCAACGGTTTCGAGGACCGTCAGCATCTGGTCGCCGGTGGAGGATATTTCAGCCATGACAAGGTTTTCTCTGGTTTCAATGCAGGGCGACGAGGACGCTGGAAGGGAATGGAAAACCCACCTTACGATGCGGACCCTGTGAAAACCAGAGGCCACGGGCTGGCGAAAATGACATCCGGCATAGCGGAGCAGCTTGCGCCTATACAGATATTGTCCTAATAACGAACTTAGATAAACATATATCGAACAAAAATGGAGGAACCATGAAGTTTTCGAGCTACAGACGCAATGGCCGGGCCAGCTACGGCGTGGTGGCTGATGATGGCACGGTGGACATTCCCGACCTGTTTTCCGCGATCGGCAAATCGGCCCTCGCCCATGACCTCCTTTCCTTCATCGAGGCTGGCTCTGCGGCTGTCGCGGCGCTCGAGGATGCGCTCGCTGAAGCCGTGCGGTCGGGCAGGATGGCCGTGGTGCCGCCGGCGGAGATATCGCCGCTTACGCCGCTGCCGCGTCCGCCGAAGATGATCTGCGTCGGGCGCAACTATGCCGAACACGCCCGGGAAGCCGGCTTCGAGATGAGTTCCATTCCGATCATCTTCCCGAAATTCTCCAGCGTCCTCGTCGCGGATGGCGATGCGATCCTGCTGCCGAAGGTTTCGGAGCAACTGGATTGGGAAGGCGAGCTGGCGGTGGTGATGGGACCGACGCCCAAAGGCCAGATCGCCAGGGCGGACGCGCTGACATACGTCTTCGGCTACACCGTGTTCAACGACGTGACCATCCGCGACTACCAGTTCCGCACGACGCAATACACCGCCGGCAAGAATTTCCGCACCTCCGGCCCTGTCGGCCCCTGGATCGTGACGGCTGACGAGATTGCCGATCCGCACGCGTTGCGCATCCGGACATGGCTGAACGGTACGGTGATGCAGGACGCCAATACTGCGGAAATGTTCTTCGACGTGCCGACGATCATCGAGCATCTGAGCGAGTTCATCGACCTGGAAGCCGGCGACATCATCGCCATGGGCACGCCCGCCGGCGTGGGCTTCAAACGCAAGCCCCCGATTTTTATGCGCCACGGCGATGTCGTTACCGTCGAGATCGAAAGTATTGGCAGGCTTGAAAACCGAGTGGTCGGCGAGGGTTAGTATTGCCGCCTCGTATTGATCCGACGATGGCATAGGCGCGATTGGAAGCGGATATCTCCACCATCGGCTGCTGCCCGCCGATCCCGAGCGTTTGACATTACGCTTCCTTTTCCATCGGTGCCTATTGAAACGGGAGGTCGCCGCGTTGCAATGCGACGTATAGAAGGCCGATGGTGCCGTCAGGGTCTGACGGCCATCCATAAGACATGGCGGGCGCCGCTGTTCCTGCTGCTCGCACGTACGCTCACCTCGTCTGTGGCGAAACCGACTTCACGCAATCGGCGTGTGAATGCACGGTCCGGCGCGGAGGACCAGACAGCCAGCACGCCGTTCGGGCGCAGTGCAGACTTGGCGGCCCGAAGACCGTCATGGCTATATAAACCGTCGTTGGACGCGCGCGTCAGCCCATCGGGCCCGTTGTCGACATCGAGCAGGATCGCATCATACGCGGCCTGCGTCGATTGGATGAGCGCGCCGACGTCACCGAGATGGATATCGACGCGCGGATCGTCGAGTGTGCCGTTGTGAAGGTCTGCCAGCGGTCCACGCCCCCACTCCACGACAGCCGGAACGAGTTCGGCGACGACGACGCGGGCGTCTTGAGGCAGCGCGCTCAACGCGGCCCGCAACGTAAACCCCATGCCGAGGCCGCCAATGAGCATGGTCGGGTTTTTCGACCTGCGATACGTTGGCAACTCAAGGTCGCCAACGCTTCCTCCGAGCCACTTAGCCGGCTGTTCATGAGTTCCGTCGAGCCGAGCATGATGGAGAATTCGCTACCCCGCTGCTTCAGACGAAGGTCGCCGGCGTCGCCGGGGATGGTGGCGCGATCAAGGTGGATCCAGGGAAGCATCGGGTACATCTCGTTACATCGTTGAAGGCGTCCTATCATGGCGACCTTTCCGAGGACATCACATTCTCGGTGAATACCGGAGTCGAAAGCAAACCGATCCGTTTCCGACAGGCGTGCCATTCTCATCGATATGCGTGGAATAACTGCAGACAACGCACATGTCATGAGACAGCCGGCATGCCCCGCGCCTGGCTGGGGCGATATTTCAGCGGCGCCATTCGTTCGGAAATCGAGTTGGCGCGACAATAGCCTGCCAGGAGCGCGGTGGTCGTGCCGCTTCATGCGGAGCTTTGCAGAAGCACGCGCGCCGTGCGCTCGTCCGTGATCAGGCCGTGCAGCTTGTGGCTGTGGAGCACGGCACGAATGGCTTCGGTCTTTGCTGGGCCACCGGCGATGGCGACGATGCGGTCGGGGCCGGTTTCCGAGAGGGATGCCGCGAGAGTGCGCGCGGTCACCGATGTCTGGAGGATGCGGCCCTTATTGTCGAAGAAATGGCCGAGCAATTCGCCGACGCCGCCGAGGGCCGCGATCTCTTCCAGTTCGTCCGGCTGCAACATGCCCGAGGTGACGAGATGGGCCTGGTTGTCGACGGTGCCGATGCCGACGATCTTCAGGTCGGCGTTGCGGGCGAGGTTGAAGACCTCGCTGACGCCGCGCTGCGACAGCAATACCTCGCGATCCTCCTCCGTATTGGCGAAGAAGGGAACGGGCATCACATAGGCCTGCGTCCCGGTCTTGGCCGCCAGCCGATGCATGACATCGTAAGGATTGGCGGCATAATTTCGGGTGAGGCCGCCCAGCAGGGAGACGAAACGGGTATTGCCCGCGCTGATGCGCGGCAGGTGATGCACGGCGGCGGACAGCGTGCGGCCATGGCCGAAACCGATGACGGCGGCTTCGCCGCGCTCGATCTCGCGCCGCAGGAAATCCGCGCCGACATGGCCGAGCGTCGTCAGCGCCAGCGCATCGTCGTCGACATCGGGGGCCACCTCGCAATAATCGAGCCCGTATCGCTCGGAGAGTTCGACTTCCAGATTGACGCATTCGGCAATGTCGCCGTCGATGCTGACCTTCACCACGCCCTCTGCGACCGCACGCGCGATCAGCCGGTGCGCCTTCACCGAGGGAATGCCGAGCCGCTTGGCCACCGCCGACTGGGTGAAGCCGCCGACATAATGCAGCCAGGCGGCGCGCACGGCGAGGGAGTCTTCATTGTCGCTCATCGGCATGTCCTGTCCTGCACTGCAACCGGTTTCGGATCCCGTCTTAGCAGGCACCCTCAAGGTGGTCAGCCCAGCTTGAGATCGGATGCACCGGTTTCGATATGCGGTGCCCAGAAGGCGATGCTTTCGGCGATCTGCGGGATCACCTCGCGGTCGTTCGGCTCGCGTTCCTTGAAGGAAAGTTCGAGGCAGATCTCGTTGTCGACTGCGCCGCCCTCGGCAAAGGCCTGCAACAGCGGCTCCGGTTGAATGCGGCCCCTGGCGTTGAATTCGGCGGTGAAGGGGCGGTGGCCGCCCTTGTCCATCAGGCTCTGCTTGATGTGGATGATCGGCGACACCTTCGGCACGGCGCGCGCCCAGGCATAGGGGTCGAAATCGGCGGGATTGTCCGAGGTGACGTCGCCATGGTCGATATCGGCCATCATCCACATGGGGATCGCCATGCCGGCGGCGGTCAGCCGGTCCTGAAGCCTGATGCACTCGGCGATGGTCTCGCCGAATTCGCGGCCGATGCTCATCGGCTCCCAGAAGACATAGGAGAGGCCGGCATCCTTCGCATGTTCCGCCACCTCCGCCCAGCAGTCGATGGCGATGCGGATCAGGTCTTCACGCCGGATCGGATTGTCAAAATCCTTGTAGGTGAAGATGGCGAACTGGGTGCCGACGGAGGTTCCGCCGAGATCGCCGATGATATCGGCAAAGGTCTTGAACCAGTCGACATAATAGCGGCGCACATCCGCATCCGGATGGCCGAAATGGTTGAGGCGGCCATAGGGGCCGGTCATGCCGGAGGTGACGCGCACGCCGGTGCGCTGCAACGCCCGGTCCATCTGTCGCGTCAGCCGGCGGATTGTGGCGGCGTTCCAGCCCGGATTGATGAATTCGTGGGTGAGTTGCAGGTCTCGCAGCCTGAGATCGCGCGCGACGGTCTCGATCAGATCGTCCGGATCGGCAAAACGGTTGACCAGCGGATTGGTGTTCAGCGAAAGCGTCAGCGGCATGGTCGTCCTCAGGCTGCGGCAGGGCGGGCGGTGTCGAACCAGTCGGCGAAAGCCGCGCGTTCGGCCGGCGTCAGATGCAGGTAATGCTTGGTGCGGCGATAGAGAATGTCGTCGGCCGTCTGCGCCCATTCGCTGACGACGAGATAACGCGCCTCCGCCTCGTAGAACTGGCCGCCGAAATGCCGGCCGAGCCCTTCGAGACCGCTCGCGCCGCCGATGACGGTTCTGGCGCGGGTGCCGTAGAGGCGGCCATAGTGATGCAGCAGCTTGCGCGGCATCCAGGGATAGGCGTCGCGCAGGCTGTTGGCGAAGGTCTCGTAATCGGCATTCGGCATGTCGCCGCCGGGAAGTGGCGCCTTTTCCGTCCAGTCGCCGCCCATATTGGGGAAGATGTGCCTGAGGCGCTGCATGCCGCGTTCGGCCAGCTCGCGGAAGGTGGTGATCTTGCCGCCGAAGACGTTGAGCAGCGGCGCGCCGCCGGTCTCGTCGAGATCGAAGACATAATCGCGGGTGACGGCGGAGGGGTTGCCCTTGCCGTCGTCGAACAGCGGCCGCACGCCGGAGAAGGAATGCAGCACATCCTGCCGGCGCAGCTTTTCCTTGAAATAGCGATTGACCGCCTTCAGCAAATAGTCGATTTCCGCCTCGTCGGCCGAGACATCCTCGGCGCGGCCCTCATAGGCGATGTCGGTGGTGCCGATCAGCGCCTTGTCGCCCTCATAGGGGTTGATGAAGATGACGCGCTTGTCGTGGTTCTGCACCAGATAGGCATTCGAACCGGCCCAGAATTTCGGCACGATGATGTGGCTGCCCTTGACGAGGCGCACATTGCGGGTCGAGTTCGAGCCGGCGACGCGGTTGATGACGTCGGAGACCCAGGGGCCGGCGCAGTTGACAAGACATTTCGCGCGAAAGCTGCGGGTTTCGCCGGTGACGCCGTTCTTCGTCGTCACCGTCCATGCGCCGTTTTCGCGGCGGGCGGAGACGGCGGGCGAGCGGGTCAGGACGAGCGCGCCCTTCTCGGCGGCGCCGATGGCGTTGAGCGTTACGAGGCGGGCGTCGTCCACCCAGCAGTCGGAATATTCGAAGCCGCGCGTATACTGGTCGAGGATCGGCGTGCCCTCGGGGTCGCGCCGCAGATCCAGCATGCGCGTGCCCGGCAGTTTCTTGCGGCCGCCGAGATGGTCGTAGAGGAAGAGGCCGAGCCGCACGAGCCAGGCGGGGCGATCCTCAGGGCTATGCGGCAGCACGAACCGCATCGGCCAGATGATGTGCGGGGCGGCGTTGAGCAGCACTTCGCGCTCGATCAGCGCCTCGCGCACCAGGCGGAATTCGTAATATTCGAGATAGCGCAGACCGCCATGCACCAGCTTGCCGGAGCGCGACGACGTGCCCTCGGCCAGGTCGTCCTTTTCGCAGAGCACGACTTTCAGCCCGCGCCCGGCTGCATCACGGGCGATGCCGGCGCCGTTGATGCCGCCGCCGATCACGAAAAGGTCGATAAGCTCGGGCTCGGTCATGTCAATCTCCTTCGGCGCCGGCCGCGGGCGGGCGCAATCGTTGTTTTCAGCGCGCGGCCAGGATGTCCCAGGCCGGCGCGATGCCCCGCCGCACCGTCGAATAGGCGGCGAAGAGGCGTGTCATGCGGTCGATGTCCTGGCTGTCCGGCCGTTCGGCCGCGCCGAGCTCGGGCGTCACCCAGTCGGCAATGCAATCGTCCATGCTGCGATAGGCGCCGATGGCGACGGCGGCCATCATCGAAGCGCCGGCAGCGCCCGCTTCCTCGCGGGTGCTGACCCGCACCGGCGCGCCGAGCGCCGCGCCCAGCGTGCCGCGCAGCGAAGCCGAGCGGGCCGCGCCGCCGCTGATGCGCAATTCGGCGGGCAGGGCGCCCATGGCGGCGTAGCAATCGCGCGTCGCCATACCGAGGCCCTCGACGACGGCGCGCACCAGATCGGGAAAACGGTGGCGGCTGGCAAGCCCGGTGAAATTGGCCCGCGCGCGGGCATTGACGAAGGGGCCGCGCTCGCCGGCCTCCGAAATATAGGGATGATAGAGGATGTTGCCGGGCTTGCTTGCGGCAAACCACTGGTCGACGCGGCCGATCATGTCATTGAGCCCGACGGTGACGCCGAACTCGCCAAGCAGATCGGCGCCGAGCTGCAAAAGCCAGTCGAGATTGATCGTCGCGCCCATGTTGGTCTGCACCTGGGTGACGATGCCAGGGATCGGCAGGGCGATGACATAACCCGTGCGCTCGGCATTCAACACGACATCGCCAACCGCCTTGGCCTGGAGATGCACGCCGGTCGAGCCGATAGCGGAGCAGGCGGCGTTGCGGCCTTCGCTGCGCACCCCGGCCCCCAGCGCCGTCATGCACATGTCGACATAGCCGAGGCAGACCGGCGTGCCGGGTTTCAGGCCGGAAGCGGCGGCGGCTTCCGCCGTCAGGGGATGGGTGGTCTGCGTGCCCTCGATCACCTCCGGCAGCAGCGTGCGGCGATGCGTCAGGCCGAGCGCGGCCAGAACCCCGTCGTCATAGGCGCGGGTACGGAAATTGCCGAAGGTGAAACTGACTTCCGACGGATCGGTGGCGCGGATGCCGGTCAGGTTCAGGTAGAGCCAGTCCTTGCAATGCATGGCGGTTTCGGCGCGGCCGAGCAGTTCCGGAAAATGGCGATCCATATGGGCAAGCTGCGTGCCCTGCTGGCAAGTGTTGAGGCCGGTCCCGGTCGCCTCGAAGCGGGCGCGGTCGGCCTCGCTTGCGGCGAGCCGCTCGACGGTCGGCGCGGCGCGGGCATCGAGCCACAGCCAGGCATCGCCGGCGGGTCGATTTCCGGCACCGACCAGCCAGGTGCCGTCGCCTTGCGCGGTGACGGCGATGGCGGCGGTGCGTTCGGCAAGGCGCTCGACCTTGTCGCCAAGGCTGCGCAGCGCCCGCGCGCAATCGAGCCAGGTCTGATCGAGGGATTGGGTGACGGAGCCGTCGTCGCCGGTTTTATAGGTATTGCGCACCGAGGCGCTGGCGATCTGGCGGCCGTTCAGCGTGAAGGCGACGGCCTTCATGACGGAGGTGCCGGCATCGATGCCGACGATCAGGTCTGCCGTCTCAGCCATGGCGCGCACCTACCGATCCCGCGACGGCCTGCGCCGTTTCGCCCGACCCGAAACAAAGCATTCGATCCTCCCGATCGTCACTCACGAAAGCATGCGCCCCATAGCCGGGCCTGCCGTCCTGGCAGGGTCTTCCCGGATATCGCAACAGAACATAACACAAAGTTATCGCATGTCTCGTAAAATTTTTCGGATACAGAATTTTTTTTCAGGTAAGATGCACGAGCAATTCGCATTGAGCAGGTTCCTGTTTTGAATGCCGGGCCATGGCCGTTTTCGCATCATTGGCCGGCTGCGGATACCGATACGTTCTCTCGAAAGGCCAGAACGTAGAATTTTTACGTCTAAAAACAGAGAATTGCGCAACGACTTCGAATGCTGTGCTTTTGCGCCTGACATCCGGCGCTTTCCAGATGGCGCGCCGATTGCGAAAAGAATCGCACCGCTGACATGCAAGAAAAGCGTGAGCGAGTTCCAAAAGGCCGATTGACAGGCTGCGATAACTTAACATATATAGTGCGACATATCACACATATATATCGCATATGCGAAAAAATGTGCACTGCAGCGCAAGGTCGGTGAGGAGATCGACCGGCGCCGCTCACTGGGGGAGGGTATTGCGATATGTTTCGTCTGGAAACCATCGACATCCGGCCGCTGCGCCGACCGCGCATCTGCGGGCATGTTCGCGTCGCCGGTCTCCTTCCCGCGTCCTGCGCCGATGCCTTCATCGCTCAACCGCAAGGTCAACCGACATGACTGACGCTACGCTCCCGAAACCGTCCCGTCCTGCGCGCAGCTATCGCTGGATCGGCCTTGCCGCCGCCGCCGTGCTGGTCGGCGCCATGGCCTTCGACACGACCGCCGTGCGCATCGGCTCGCAGGCCGACGTGCAGGTCCAGAAATTTTCGCCCGAGGCCTTCGGCGCCGAGCAGTTCCCGCTGATCAAGCAGAGCATCGAGACGCGCGCCGTCGACGCGGCCGAGCTGTCGGCCGCCATCGCCGCCGACAAGAAGGCGGCTGGCGAGAAATACGGCGTCGCCACCTCGGTCGGCCCGGTTATCCCGGTCAAGTTCACCGGCGTCGCCGGCGAGCACAAGGCGAACTACAATACCGTGACGGTTGAGGGGCTGCCCGCGGAACTGAGCGTGCGCGTCCAGACTGGCCCGGCGCTGAACGGCACGGATCTGCGCGATGCCACCGGCCAGATCGAATTCGGTCAGTTCAAGAACCAGATCGAGTATCAGGATGCGGGCTCGGCGATCAACAACGAGGTCAAGAAGGTCGTTCTCGCCGGCATCGATCCGGCGGCGCTGAACGGCAAAACCGTCACCGTCATCGGCGCCTTCAAGCTGGTCAACCCGAAGAACTGGATCGTCACCCCGGTGAGGCTCGACGTCAAATGAGCGCCGTCGCTGAAACCGGTCACAAGGGCGAAGTGGTGCTGGCCGCGCGCAACGTGGCGAAGTCCTACGGCAGCGTCCACGCCCTCAAGGGCGTCAATTTCGACATTCATCGCGGCCAGGTGACGACCCTGTTCGGCGAAAACGGCGCCGGCAAGTCGACGCTGATGAAAATTCTCTCCGGCGTGGTGACGCCTACTTCAGGCGAAATTATTCTCGATGGGGAACCCGTCTCTTTCGCGTCGTCCTCCCAGGCCCGCGATCGCGGCATCTCCATCATCCATCAGGAGCTCAGCCTCGCGCCGAACATGAACGTTCGCGACAACATCTTCATGGGTCGCGAGATCATGATGGCGACGGGCGTGGATTTTGCCGAGGAGGAGCGCCAGACGCGCCTGCTGATGGCCGAACTGGAAGAGGATATCGATCCGCTCACCCCGGTCGAGGATCTGCGCCTCGGCCAGCAACAGATCGTCGAGATCGCCCGCGCCCTTTCGGTCAATTCGCGCATCCTGATCATGGACGAGCCGACCTCGGCGCTCTCGGCCTCGGAAGTTGAGGTGCTGTTCAAGGTCATCCGCGACCTCACCAATCGCGGCGTCTCCATCGTCTATATCTCACATCACCTGGAAGAAGCGCTGCAGATCACCAACCACGCGGTGGTGCTGCGCGACGGCGCGATGACGGCCTATGCGGAGCGCAAGGACATCGATCTCGAATGGATCGTGCGCCACATGGTCGGCGACAATTTCGATCTCGGCTCGCCGCCGACCGGTTATGACAAGGGCGAGGTATCGCTCTCCATCGAGGGGCTGACGGTGCCCGATCCGGGCGGCGCCGGCTATGCGGTGGTGGACGACCTGTCGCTTGCGGTGCGCGCCGGCGAGATCGTCTGCATCTACGGCTTGATGGGCGCCGGGCGCACCGAATTGCTGGAGACGGTCGCTGGCCGCCTGAAGGCGACGGCCGGCAGGGTCCTGCTCAAGGGCCGCGACGTCACCGGCCAGACGATTGCCCAATGCATTCGCGACGGCCTCGTGCTCGTCCCCGAAGACCGGCAGCGCGACGGGCTGGTGCAGACCATGACCGTCGGCCGCAACCTGTCGCTCGCCAATATCGGCGCGTTCACGCGCGGCCTGTTCACCTCGGCGGCCCGCGAGCTGGATCTGGTCGGCGATGCGATCCGCAAGGTGCATATCAAGACCGACGGCGGCGGCGCGGCTATCGGCTCGCTGTCGGGCGGCAACCAGCAGAAGGTGGTCATCGGCAAGATGCTGGCGACCGACCCGGAGGTCATCCTGCTCGACGAACCGAGCCGCGGCATCGATATCGGCGCCAAGGCGGAGGTCTTCAAGCTGCTCGCCGAGCGCGCCCGCCAGGGGCTCGCGGTCGTCTACACCACCTCGGAAGTCGGCGAATGCCTGAGCATCGCCCATCGCATCATCGTCATGCGGCGCGGCCGCATCTCCGCAGAATTCGGTCCTGACGCGACCAAGGAACAGATCATGGCCGCCTCCGGCGAAGCCGTGCATGCCCATTAGGAGCGCCGAGCATGTCAGTCACACCTGCAATCGACACCAAGGCGGCGACGCGCGGCGGCAAGCGCAAAAAGAGCTTCGTCGAACTGCTGTTCGAAGGCCGCGCCTTCTTCGCGCTGATCGCCATCGTCGTCGTCTTCTCGCTGATGTCGCCGAACTATTTCACCGTCAGCAATTTCCTGATCATGGCCTCGCATGTGGCGATCTTCGGGCTGCTCGCCATCGGCATGCTGCTCGTCATTCTTAATGGCGGCATCGATCTCTCGGTCGGCTCGACCCTGGGGCTGGCCGGCGTCGTCGCGGGCTTCCTAATGCAGGGCGTGGCGCTGCCGCAGATCGGCTTCATCCTTTACCCTTCCGTCTGGGTGGTGGTGGTGCTCACCTGCCTGCTGGGCGCCGTGGTCGGCGCGGTCAACGGCGTGCTGATCGCCTATCTGCGGGTGCCGGCCTTCGTGGCGACGCTCGGCGTGCTCTATGTGGCGCGCGGCATCGCGCTTTTGATGACCAACGGCCTGACCTACAACAATCTCGGCGGACGTCCCGAGCTCGGCAATACCGGTTTCGACTGGCTGGGCTTCAACCGTCTCGCCGGCATTCCCATCGGCGTGCTCGTCCTCTTCGTCTTCGCCATCGCCTGCCATATCCTGCTGACGCGCACAGCCTTCGGCCGCTGGCTCTATGCCTCGGGCGGAAACGAGCGCGCGGCGGAGCTGTCGGGCGTGCCGGTCAAGCGGGTGAAGATCTCCGTCTATGTCCTTTCGGGCATCTGCGCGGCGGTCGCGGGCCTTGTGCTCTCCTCGCAGCTGACCTCGGCAGGCCCCACGGCCGGCACCACCTACGAGCTGACGGCGATTGCCGCCGTCGTCATCGGCGGCGCGGCGCTGACGGGCGGCCGCGGCACGGTCATCGGCACCATGCTCGGCGCCTTCGTGATCGGCTTCCTGTCGGACGGCCTCGTGATCATCGGCGTCTCGGCCTACTGGCAGACGGTTTTCACCGGCGCCGTCATCGTCACCGCCGTTCTTCTGAACAGCATCAAATACGGCCGCCGCTAAGCGGCGTCCGCTGGAACTGACCGAAGCCGGGAGAGGCGGACCATCGATTTGGCCCGGAAGCGGAAAGTATTGCCGAAAACCGGCGAAACCAAGTGCTCAACAAAGGGAGTGAGACCATGTTCAAAAAAGGTATGCGTGTACTCTTCGCGGCAACCGCCGTCATGCCGCTGCTGCTCAGCTCGGCCTGGGCCGACGGCCTGATCACCGTCATCGTCAACGACCCGTCGAACCCCTATTGGTTCACGGAGGGCGAAGTCGCAAAGGCCACCGCCGAGAAGCTGGGCTACACAGCCAATGTCGGCGCCCACAAGGGTGACACCAACACCGAAAGCAACCTGATCGACACCGCGATCACCAACAAGTCGGTCGCCATCATCCTCGATCCGGCCAATGCCGACGGTTCGGTCGGCGCGGTCAAGAAGGCGGTCGCCGCCGGCATCCCGGTCATCCTCGTCAATGCCGAGATCAACCAGGAAGGCCTCGCCAAGGCCCAGCTCGTCTCGAACAACGCGCAGGGCGCCGCGATCGGTGCACAGCAATGGGTCGAGGCCGTCGGCGACAAGGGCAAGTATGCCGAACTCTTCGGCAACCCGGCCGACAACAATGCCGCGACCCGCTCGAACGGCTACGAAACCGTCCTGACCCAGTATCCCGATCTGGTGAAGGCCGCCAAGGAAGTGGCCGATTGGGACCGCACCAAGGGCCATGCCAAGATGCAGTCCATGCTGCAGGCCAATCCCGACATTATCGGCGTCATCAGCGGCAACGACGAAATGGCGCTCGGCGCCATCGCCGCCCTCAAGGAAGCCGGAAAGCTCGACCAGGTGAAGGTCGGCGGCTTCGACGGTTCGCCGGATGCGGTCGCAGCCATCAAGGCCGGCGAGTTGCAATACAGCGTCCTGCAGCCGGTCGCCGTCTTCTCGGAAGAGGCCGTCAAGCAGGCCGACAACGTCATCAAGAACGGCAAGACGGGTGCTGCCACCGAAAAGCAGCTTTTCGATTGCCTGCTGATCACCAAGGACAATGTCGACAAGTACACCGCTCCCTTCGTCCTGAGCGAGTGATCGAGACCGGGAGCGCCCCTAGCGGGCGCTCCCATTCCGGAATTGCGGGCCGTTCCCGGCAGCTCGCTTGGCATTTTCCTTCCCGCCCGATACGAGATCAAGAAACCTCGAAGCATGGCAGGGACAACCATGAGCAAGAAAGTCGACGTCAAGGAACTGCTATCGGAAGAGCTGCCGAGCGACAGCCGGCATGCGCGCCAGCTCGTGCGCCGCCAGATGATCGCCGAGACCGTCATCGCCGAGGGCTCGATCCGCATCGAGGATCTGACCGAGCGCTTCGGCATCAGCCTGATGACGGCGCATCGCGATGTCGACGAACTCGTCAGCCGTGGCCTGTTTCGCAAGACGCGCGGCATCGTCTCCGCCGCGCCCACCAGCCTGACCGAATCCTCCGACGTCTACCGCGCCACGCGTCAGGCCAAGGAGAAGAAAGCCATCGCCAGGGCGGCGATGCAGTTCGTCGAGCCGGGGCAGGCGATCTTCATGGACGACGCCACGACCGTGCATGAAATGACCCGCTTCCTGCCCGCCAAGGTGCCGCTGACGGTCATTACCAATTCGCTGGTGCTGATCAACGCGCTGAAGGAGGTCAGCGACCTCAACCTCATCTGTCTCGGGGGCCAGTTCTACAATTGGTGCAATGCCTTCATGGGGCATATCACCACCAACGAAATCCGCCGGCTGCGCGCCGACACCGTGTTTATGTCGCTCTCGGCCATCGTCGATGACGTGGTGTATCACCAGTCGCCGGAGACCGTGGAAACCAAGCGGGCGATGTTCGAAAGCGCCTCGAAGCGCGTGCTTCTGGCCGACCACAGCAAATTCGAGCGCCGCGCGCTGCATCACTTCGCGACGCTCCAGGAATTCGACGCGGTGGTCGTCGATGAGGATATTCCGATTTCCCATCTGTCGCGCCTGCGATCGAAGGGGATCAACGTCATTGTGGCGGATGGGGAACGGTCCGGCTGAGGGCTTTCGCGAACCGCGGATATGCCCGATGCCGGTCGCCGTTCTTTCTTCGCTTGAGAATGGAGAGAGCGATGCCCTGCATCATGGGTATAGACAGCGGCCTGACCGTCACCAAGGCCGTGATCTTCGACGCGGACGGCACGGCGCTCGCCATCGCGCGGCGCCGGGTTCCGCAACTGATCCCGGCGCCGCAGCATGTCGAGCGCGACATGGACGGCCTCTGGGCCGCGACGGCCGATGCCATCCGCGAAGCGGTCGCCGCCTGCGGACGCCCGGCCTCCGATATCGTCGCGATTGCCGCGACCGCCCACGGCGACGGCATCTATCTGCTCGATGAGGACAAAAACCCGCTCGGGCCGGCCATCGTCTCGCTCGATACCCGCGCCGATGCCATCGCCGAGGCCTGGAACGCCGGCGAGGTCGGGCAGCAGTCGCTGGAGCTGACCGGACAGAAGCCGCATGCCTCCGCCCCCTCGGCCATCCTGCGCTGGGTGCGCGAGCATCAGCCGGAGCGCTATGCGCGCATCGCCCATTTCATCGCGGCCAAGGACTGGCTGCGCTTCCGCCTGTGCGGCACAATCGGAACGGATCGCACGGAAGCCAGCACCTCCTTCACCGATGTCCGCACGCAGGACTATGCCGAGGATGCCTTCCGGCTGTTCGGGCTCGACCGCTTGGCAGGTCGGCAGCCGCCGATGGCGGCATCGACCGAGATCGTCGGCGGGGTGACCGCCGAGACGGCGCGGTTGACGGGACTCGTCCCCGGCACGCCGGTCATGGCCGGGCTGCACGACGTCACGGCCTCGGCGCTCGGCATGGGCGGTTATGGCGAGGGCGTGGTCGCGGTTATCGCCGGCACCTATTCGATCAACGAGACGGTGTCGGCCGTACCCAAGGTCGACGGCCGCTGGTTCTGCCGCAACGGCATCCTGCCCGGCGAGTGGAACAACATGTCGATCTCGCCCGCCTCGACCGCCAATTACGACTGGTTCATCGAGCAGTTCTGCGCCGGCGACGCAAGGCAGGCCGAGACCGCCGGTGAAAGCATCCATGCGCTTATCGGCAAGGAGTTCGAGGCGGCGCGGCAGCGCCCGTCCAGCGTCTTCTTCCACCCCTATCTGTTCGGCTCGCCCTTCGGCGGCGCGTCGAGCGCCGGCTTCTACGGCCTCAATGCCTGGCACGATCGCGGCGATCTGGTGCGCGCGGTGCTGGAGGGCATCGCCTTTAATCACCGCGTCCATGTCGATGCGCTGCGCGACGGCTTTGCGCCGGCCTCGGCACGGCTGACGGGCGGCATCTCCCGCAATCCCGCCATGGCCGGCCTGTTTGCCGATATCCTCGGCCTGCCGGTCACCGCAACGCGCACGGAAGAGGCGGCCGCGTGGGGCGCCGCACTTTGCGCAGGCGCTGGCGCCGGTCTGTTTGCCTCCCCCACCGACGATCCGCGTGACCTTGCCGCCATCGAAACCACCTATCGGCCGGATCCCGGCCGCCAACAGGCCTATGACGAG
Organism: Rhizobium sp. YJ-22; assembly: GCF_029601685.1. NCBI lineage: Bacteria > Pseudomonadati > Pseudomonadota > Alphaproteobacteria > Hyphomicrobiales > Rhizobiaceae > Rhizobium > Rhizobium sp. YJ-22. Next base: position 82,787 of record NZ_JARRIR010000010.1, read on the forward strand.
AAATACCGGGTCTTCCTCGATCTCGCCGAGACCATGAAGCCGCTCTGGCCAAGGCTGCGCAGCCTTGGCGGAACCCCGCAATAACAGGACTTCCCATCATGACGGACACGACAGCCCCGGAAGTCGAGACCTTCGACGTCATCGTTCTCGGCGCCGGCATCAACGGGGCGGGCCTTTTTCGCGATCTCTGCCTGCAAGGACTCAAATGCCTTGTTATCGACAAGGCCGATTTCGGCTCCGGCACCAGCGCTGCGCCCTCGCGCCTCATCCATGGCGGCATCAAATATCTGGAGACCGGCGAGCTCGGCCTCGTGGCGCAATCGACGCTGGAGCGCAATCTGCTGCTGCGCAACGCGCCGCATTGCGTGGAGGCGCTGCCGACCTTCATTCCCTCCTTCTCGCTGATGAAGGGCGCGTTTGCGGCGCTGCGCACCCTGCTCGGCTCGACCACCGCGCCGCGCAGCCGCGGCGCGGTACTGATCAAGATCGGCCTGGCGCTCTACGATCTCTATGGCGCGCGCCACCGGGTCATGCCCAGGCACCAGTTCTTCTTCCGCCGCAAGGCGCTGCAGGAAATGCCGGCGATCACCCCGCGCATCGTCGCCGGCGGCATCTATTACGACGCCAAGATCAGCCGGCCGGAGCGGCTGGTCTGGGAACTGGTGCGCGACGGCCTCGACGCCAGCCCGCAATCCGGCGCCATGAACGACACGGAACTGCTCGGGCAGGAGAACGGCGTGCTGCGTCTGCGCGACCCGCGCGGCAAGGAGCGGCTGGCGCGCGCCGGCATCGTCGTCAACGGCGCGGGGCCGTGGATCGACCATGTCAATGCGACGCTCGGCATTCCCGGCAAACTGATCGGCGGCACCAAAGGCTCGCATATCCTGCTGAGGCATCCCGAACTGGTGAAAAGCCTGAAGGGAAGGATGATCTATTTCGAGGCCGACGACGGCCGCATCTGCCTCGTCTACGATTTCCTCGGCCTCGCGCTGGTCGGCTCCACCGACATCAAGGCCGACAATCCCGATACGGTGCGCTGCGAGGAGGACGAGATCGACTATTTCCTCGCCAGCCTGCGCTCGCTGCTGCCCAAGCTGCAATTCGGCCGCGAGCAGATCGTCTATGCCTATAGCGGCATCCGGCCGCTGCCGGCATCGGACGCCAGCAATCCCGGCCTGATCAGCCGTGATCATTCTGCCCCGGTAGCGGAATCCACCACCGGCCGCCCATTCGCCGTCATTTCGCTCGTCGGCGGCAAATGGACGACGTTTCGCGGTTTCGCCGAGGAGGTCGCCGATACGATCCTGTCGCGCATGGGTCGAAGCCGCAAGACCAGCACGCAGATGCTGCCGATCGGCGGCGGACGCGGCTTTCCGATGGAGGCCGCCGACCGCCACGCCTGGATTTCCGAGCGCGCATCCGCCAACGATTTACCCGCCGCGCGCATCGACGCGCTTCTCAGCCGCTACGGCACGACGGCCGATGCCATTCTTGCCCATATCCGGACTGTCGGCGACGCGCCACTGGTCCATGTCGAGGGATATGGCCGCGCGGAAATTGAGTGGATCGCCCGCAGCGAAATGGTCGAGCATCTCGCCGACATCGTCATGCGCCGCACGACGCTCGCTATTGAGGCCAGGCTGACGCAGGCGGGGCTCGACGAGATCGCAAGCCTCGCCGCGACCGTGCTTGGCTGGGGCGAAGATCGGCGGGCACGGGAACTCGCCGAGGTCACCCAACACCTGACGGCCTTCAACCGCGTCAGGCTTTGACCCTCAGAAACGCAGCGAGCGCAGGCCGACGGTGCGGTCGACGACAAGGACGGCGGCGAAGGCGATGACGATGCTGACGGTCGCCACGGCGGCGGCTGTCGGGTCGAAATTGAAGCGCAGGTAATCGAACAGTTCCAGCGGCAGCGTGTTGCTGCCGACCGATTTCAGCAGCAGCGAAATGTTGAAGATATCGAAGGAAATCACGAAGGCGAACAGGCAGCCGGTGATCACGCCGGGCTTGATCGAGGGCAGGGTGATCCGCCGGAAGGTCAGCCATCCATCGGCGCCGAGGCTGCGCGCCGCCTCTTCCTGCGAGCGGTCGAAATTGAACAGCGCCGAGGCGACGTTCAGGAAGACATAAGGGAAGGTGACGAGGATATGGCCGACCTGGATGGCGATCGACCAGCGATTGCCGATGCCGATCTCGAAGAAGAAGAACAGGAGCGCGATGGCGGTGAGGATCTCCGGCACCATCAGCGGCGCGCTCATCAGCACCCGCAGGCCGTTTGCGAAACGTGTGGGCGCAAAGCGCACGACATAGATCGCCGCCAGCGTGCCGATGACGCCGTTCACCGCCGCCGAGATAAGGGCGAGGACGAAGGAATAGACGGCGGCATCATAGAAACGGCTGTTGGTGAACAGCGCGCCGAACCAGCGCAGCGACACGCCCTGCATCGGCAGCGCCAGGAACTCGCCGCCGGAAAAGGACAAGAGCACCACGAGCAGGATCGGCGCCATCAGGAAAATGTAGATCAGCGTCACGATCAGCGCGAAGACGTGATCCCACAGGGTCTTTCGCATGGTCATGGCAGCCTCCGCATGGCGCGCGCCGTCAGCTTGAGATAGACGAATATGATCGAGACTGTGATCGCCGCCATGAAGATCGCCAGCGCCGCGCCCGCCGGCCAGCGGAAATTGTCGACCAGATATTGTACCACCAGCACCGCCATGGTGCGCCCCTGGCTGCCGCCGAGCATGGCGGGCGTGACATAGGCCGAGATCGACAGCACGAAGACAAGGATCGCGCCCGCCTGGATGCCGGGCATCGACAACGGCAGGGTCACCTTGAAGAAGGTGCGCGCCCGCGATGCCCCCAGCGACCGGGCCGCCATCGCCACCTCCGGATTGATCGCCTGCAGATTGCCGAGCAGCGGCAGGATGACGAAGGGCAGGAAGACATGGATCAGCGCGATGGTGACGCCGAGCGATGAATTCAGGAAAATGATCGGCCGCCCGATGAGCCCGGCCCATTTCAGCGCCGTATTGGCAAGGCCGCTGTTCGACAGGATGATGAGCCAGGCGAAGGTGCGCACCACCAGCCCGACCAGCAGTGGCGAAATCACGCAGATATAGAGAAGGCTCGCCCAACGGCTGCGGCTGCTGGCGAGATGATAGGCGACGGGATAGCCGAGCAGCAGCGTTGCCACGGTGACGATCAGCCCGGTGCGCAACGTGCGCCAGACGATGCCCCAGACGAAGCCGTCGGTGACGATCTCGCCGTAATGGCCGAGGGTGAGACCGGGGCCGTAGACGGCATTGGTCGAGGCCTCGCGAAAGCTCATTACCAGGATAGAGGCATAGGGCAGCAGCAGGAAACAGCCGAGCAGGATGAGGGCCGGCAGGATCATCCACCAGACCGGCAACCGCCGGCGCGGCGCGGCGACCGCCATCGGGACGGGGGCAGCGAGCGCGCTCATGCCGCGAAAGCCCATGCCTTGCGGGCAGCGAAACCCAGCGTCACCGCATCGCCTGCCGCAAGCGCGCTGTCGGCGGGCATGTTGGTGGTGAAGCGGCTGCCGCCCGGCGTCTCCACCGCTACGAGACAGCCGCCGCCGAGATAGGTCGATTTCACCACCCGGCCGGAAAGCGTGTTCTCGGCCACCGCCGTCTCGATGTTTTCCGGTCGGATCATCACCCGGACCTCACCTTTCAGTCCGTCGCGGCCGAGGCTTTTCAGCTGTCCCTCCGGCGTATCGATGACATAGACGTCGTTTTCCCGGCCGAGGATCCGGCCTGCCAGCGTATTCGACTGGCCGATAAAGCCGGCGACCATCTGTGAGGCGGGATGTTCGTAGATGTCTCGCGGCGGGCCGCATTGCTCAATGACGCCGTGATTCATGACCACGATGCGGTCGGACATCACCATGGCCTCGCTCTGGTCATGGGTAACATAGATGGTGGTGATGCCGACGCGCTGCTGCAGGTCGCGGATGAAAAAGCGCATGTCGTCGCGCAGGCTGGCGTCGAGATTGGCGAGCGGTTCGTCGAGCAGCAGCACCGAGGGTTCGATGACCAGCGCGCGGGCGAGCGCCACGCGCTGCTGCTGGCCGCCGGACAATTCCCGCGGATAGCGCTTTTCATAGCCGGTGAGCTTGACCATCTCCAGCACGGCGGCGATGCGACGCGTGCGATCCACGGGCGAGACTTTGCGCACCTCCAGCCCGAAGGACAGGTTCTCCGCTACCGTCATGTGCGGAAACAGCGCATAAGACTGGAACACCATGCCGAGATCGCGATGCTCGGGCATGGCATGGGTCATGTCGCGGCTACCGAACAGCAGCCTGCCCTTGGTCACGGTTTCGAACCCGGCGATGCAGCGCAGCGTCGTCGTCTTGCCGCAGCCCGAAGGCCCCAGAAGCGAAATGAACTCGCCCTCGCGGATATCGAGGTCGATATCTTTCAGTATATGCAGCGCCCCATAGAACTTGTTGATCGTGTCCAGTCTGAGCGTGGTCATGTCGGCTCCGGGCTTTCGGGCGTGGAAACGGGCGAGGACCGGGGACGACGCCCCGGTCCCGAAAAGCGAAGGCGTCAGCCGATCTCGCGATTCCAGCGATCGGCGACCTCGGCGGCGATCTTGACGTAGCTATCCCATTCGAAGCGAATGATCTTCGACATCTGATCGCCCTGAATTGGCAGGCGCGGCGAAACCTTGTCGCTGACCACCGACTGGCGGTTGGCGGGCGCGACATAGAAGACGTCGGCCAGCTTCGACTGCACCTTGGGATCGATCAGGAAGTTGATATAGGCGTGGGCCGCATCCTTGTTGTCGCCGGTCTTCACGATGTTGAAGCTCTGCTCGTAGCTGAGCACGCCTTCGCTGGGCACGATGATCTGGACGGGGGCGCCCTTGTCCTGCAGCGTCAGAATCTCGGTCCAGTCGACCGGCGCAATGGCGATATCGCCGCGCATCAGGGCAGTGGCGACTTCGCCCGACCATGAGGCCTGGGTGAAGGGCTGCAATTCCTTGATCTTGGCAAACGCGGTGTCGATGTCGGTATCGCCCTTGCCGAACAGCTTGCCCGCCAGTCGCAGGAAGAGCTGCGCCCCGGTATTGCCGATCTGGTACAATCCGATCCGGCCGGCGAATTCGGAATTCTCCCACAGGTCGGTCCAGGATTTCGGCGGCGTTTCCACCATGTCGGTGCGCCAGGCGAGCCCGATGGGCGAAACGATGCCGCGCAATCCGTTGTTGCCGGCGTTGAGCAGGCCTTCATGCAGGTTTGCCGCGTTCGGGATCTTCGACAGGTCCAGCGGCTCGAAGAAGCCTTCGGCGCGCAGGGTGGCGGCAATGTTTTCATTGCCCATGAAAACGGAATAGGGCGAGGCAGCGCCGCCGGCGCGGATCTTCGACACGAAATCCTTGCCAAGACCCACGTCGATCTGGCTCTTGATGCCGGTGGTGGCGGTGAATTCGGGGACGAGCGTTTCTTCCCAGAGCTTCGCCCATGTTCCGCCATAGGTCGGAATGACGAAGGGAGATTGCGCATGGACCCGGTTTGCAAGCGGAAGAAGGGCGGCGGATGCGCCGATACCCGCCATAAGCTGGCGTCGTGTGATCATGTCGGTAGTTCCCCGGTTGGACCGTCTGCTCGACGGATCTCTGTTTAGGCGGCTCGTGAGAAGCATCGCATCGTCAGGCTGGATCGAAAACGGGGCTTTGTCAATAATTCTATATTTCAATATGGCAATTGGCTGGTATATTGGCTCAAACAAGATGGAATCGCGAATGAACGGCATAGACCGCAATCAGGGACTGGCGCGTCAAATCGCCGGCCACCTACAGGACGACATCATGCAGGGGCGGTTGGGCGCAGCCGAAAGGCTGCCGTCAGAAGCCGAACTGGCCGAGCGCTTCTCGGTGTCGCAGCCGACGGTGCGCGAGGCGATGAAGATCCTGGCCGCCAAGAAGCTGATCCGTTCCAAGCGCGGGCCGAAAGGCGGTGTGTTCGTCAATCCGCCATCTCTGGATATCGCTGCCCAGACCCTGCATGAAACCACCAACTGGCTGGTGTCGCTCGGCGCTGTCGGCCTGGCGGATATCGTCGAGGCACGGCGCAGCCTCGGGCGGCTGTGCATCGAGGCGGCCTGCGAATATGCTGGCCGCGACGAGCACAAGCGCATCGAGGCGGCGCTCATGGAACTGGACCACACGGAAATCTCCGACGAGGATTTCTGCCGGCTGGAGGTCGAGTTCCACCAGGCGGTGGCGGCGGCAAGCCCCAATGCGCTGCTGCGTCTGGTCATGGTCATGGTCAACCAGTCGCTGATTCCGGCGGCCAATATGATCTCCTTCCAGTTTCGCCAGCGCGACCGGGTGGTGGCGCTGCAACGGCGCATCTTCTCGGCGATCCTGACGCGGGACGCGACAGAAGCGGTCGCCGCCTTCGATGCCCTGATCGACTACCAGAGCGGCGTCTACCAGATGGCCGTCGACCAGCGTGAAGCCCGGCAGGCGGACGACAAGACGGCCTGACCGGCCAGGACTGGAGGAAAGAGGATGTCCATCGAGCCGCAGCTCCTTTCCCGCCTCCGTCCGGACGGATCGTCCGTGCTCTCCTCCTCGTTGCAACTGAACGGGGCGGAGGTGGATATTGCGCAAAAACTGCGCGAGCAAGCCACCCGCCATCCCGATCGCCCGCTTCTGACCGAGCCTGACGGGGCAGGCGGCCGTCGGACCCTGTCCTATGCGCAGGCGCTGGCCGAGGCGCGCGCCCTGCATGGCCGCTTGCTGCGGCGCGGCTTACGTCCGGGCGACCGCATTGGCAGCCTGCTGCCCGCCGGCATCGATGCCTTGCGCTTGCGGCTTGCCTGTCTCCTGGGCGGCTTTGTCCATACCAGCCTGCCGCCGCATCCTTTCCGGGTCTCGGTCGCCGATGACGAAGCCGCCCGCCTTTTGCGAGTCGTGCGGCCGGCGCTGCTGATTGCGCCCGCCGGACACGCGCTTGTGAGCCAGGGCGAGGCGGTGGCGCTGCATGCCTTGCCGGCAGCACCCCCGGCCGAGGATCACGACGGCGCGCCCGACGACTGGACAGCGATCTTCTTCACGGCCGGCAGCACCGGCGCCTCGAAGGGCGTGCCGATCACCCGCGCCATGATTGCATCCTGTCAGGCGGGTTGCGTGGCGGCTTGGCCGTTTCTGGCCGAGCGGCCCCCCGTCCTGATCGACTGGATGCCGTGGAACCATGTCTTTGGCGGATTGGACAATATTTTCAAGATGATCTGGAACGGCGGCACACTGCATCTCGCGCCGCCGCCCTCAGCCGCCGGCATGGATGCGATGCTTCACCTGATGACGGATGAGCAGCCGACACTGTTCATCGGCGTGCCGCTTGGGCTGAAACTTCTGATGGAGGCCCATGAGGCCGGGCCGGAGCACGTCGCCCGCGCTTGTGCAGCCCTGACCCATATCTTCTTCGCCGGCGCGGCGATGGAGCCTTCCCTGTGGCTGCGGTTGCAGGATTTTCGCGCCGACATGCAGGCGCGGCATGGGCAATGGATCACCATTCTCTCCGGTTACGGCGCCACCGAGGCCGCCTCGACCATGTGCCTCGCCCCCGGCGATATCGCCGGCCCCGGCGCGCTCGGCTGGCCGCTTCCCGGCCATGAGGTGGCACTGGTCGAGACGGACGGCTGCCTCGAAATCCGCTTTCGTGGCCCCAACCTTGCCCCCTGCTATCTCGGGGAGGACGGCATTGTTCCGCTGCCACTGGACGAGGAGGGTTTTTATCGCACCGGCGATGCCGGCCTTCTGACCGAGGATGCGGCGGGCCGCAAAATGCTGCGCTTCGACGGCCGTATATCCGAGGATTTCAAGCTGGCGAGCGGCATCAAGGTCCGGTCGGGCCTGCTGCGCGGCCAGCTTCTGCGCAAGCTCGGCCCGCTGGCGCAGGATCTGGTGCTCGGCGGCGCCGGCAGCGACGGGCTGGTGGCATTGATCTTCGCCGTCCCCGCGACCTGCGAAGAGACGCTTGCCAAAACGCTGCACGACTGGAACCGCGAAAGCCCAGGCTCCTCGACCGCGATCCGCCGCTTTGCCCTCGCCCGTTTCACGCCCTCCGTCGAAGCCGGAGAGGTCTCGGCCAAGGGCCAATTGGTGCAAAGCCGTATCCTGCGCAATCACGCGGGTCTGTTTGTCGATCTGGTCGAGGGGCGGATGGGGTGTGTGGTCGGTTGATCGATGCGGCTTCCGGCGAGGCGGAGAAATTGCTTATGGAATCAAGCTGATGCCAAGACGTTTCCGCGAAGGCAGAGCAACCGCACAGCGTGCTGAGCCGCCGCTGAAAACGCTCCCGCAGCCACAGGATTTTCGTAGGGAATAAAAGGCATCACATCATGAACCATCCGTCTCGGGCTGGGCAATCGCATACGGAGCATGTGGAGTAAGTCTTTACTCCACATGCCCCTTCTCCCCGAGGCGAGAAGGGGTTTTGAGGCAGCGGCGTGCCTTATATAGGTGCGAGACGCGGAGGAATGCGACTTCAATCCAATTCCCGGAACGGCGCTTCGCGTTCGGCAAGAAACTCCTTCAGCGATTTCTCCTTCAGCACCCGCATCCAGTAGCGCCCCTCGTCGGTGGCGTGGAGGATGGCGGTGGTTTCGCGGTTGTAGGTCCAGGAGCTTTCGAGGCCGGCGGTCTGTTGCTGGTGGTTGAGGGCGGCCTTGGCGTATTTGATCGCGGCGCCCGGCATGCGGGCGCATTTGCGGGCAAGCCGTTCGGCCTCTGCCATCAACGCCTCGCGCGGCACCACCTTGTTGACCAGATGGATGCGGTGCGCTTCTGTCGCGTCGATCATGTCACCGGTATACATCAGGTGGCGGGCGTGGATCATCGGCACGGTCCAGGGCAGCATCAGGGTCGGCGGGGCCGAGACGTGGCGCACCTCGGGCTCGCCCAGCATGGCGTCCTCGGCGGCGATGGCCATGTCGCAGCACATCATCAGTTCCAGCCCGCCGGCCAGCGCAAAACCGTTGACGGCGGCGATGATCGGGATCGGTGCCTCGCGGATCAGCCGCAGCCGACGCATGTTCTCGCCGATATCGTTGCGCCATTGATCGGCATTCATCTCGAAATCGTCGCCGCCGAGATCGAAGCCGGCGGTAAAGGCGCGGCCGGCGCCGGTCAGGATCACGGCGCGGACATCCGGATCCTTCACCGCGCGGACAATGGCCGCCTCGAGCGCATCGCCGAGCGCCTGGTTCATGGCGTTCATCTTGTCGGGACGGTTCATCGTTAAGGTGACGAAGGCGTCCTCGGCATCCTTCTTCCACAGAATAAGATCGTCGTTCATGGATTTGATTCCTCAGGAAATTTCGATGACATGCCGGCCGCGGGTCTCAGCGTTGACGATCGCCTCGGCAAGGGCTGGAAGCGCGTCGAAGGATGAGGTGGTGGTCAGCGCGGCGAGCTTGGCGCGATCGAGATGGGCATCGAGGAAAGCCCAGGCGCGGTCGCGTTTCCCCGCCGGCGCCATGACGGAATCGATGCCGAGAAGCGCCACGCTGCGCAGGATATGCGGCATCACCGAGGCCGGCAGATCGGCGCCACCCGCCAGGCCGCAGGCGGTGACCGCGCCGCCGTATTTCGTCTGCGCCAGCACATTGGCGAGCGTATGGCTGCCGACGGTATCCACCGCCCCGGCCCAGCGTTCGGCCTGCAGCATCTTGCCGGGTTCGGAGAGCGCGCTGCGCGCTACGAAATCCGATGCGCCAAGCTCGCGCAGGAACTCATGCTGGCTTTCGCGCCCGGTGGCGGCGACGACGCGGTAGCCGCGCGCCGCCAGGAGCGCAATCGCCACCGTGCCGACCCCGCCAGCGGCGCCGGTGACCAGCACCTCGTCCCCGCCCGGCGTGATCACGCCCCAATCCTCCAACGCTACGACGCAAAGCGCGGCGGTATAGCCGGCCGTGCCGATGGCCATGGCCTCGGCCGGCGAAAATCCTTTCGGCAAACGCGTCAGATGCGCGGCCTTCAGGCTCTGGTAAAGCGCATAGCCACCCCATTCGGTTTCGGACAGGCCCCAACCGTTGACGATCACCGCATCGCCCGGCTTCCAGTCCGGGGCTTTCGAGCGGATGACGGTGCCGGCGAGATCGATGCCGGCCACCATCGGCAGGCGGCGGGCGATGCGGCCCTTGCCGCTGATCGCCAGCCCATCCTTGTAGTTCAGGCTCGAATGGCTGATCTCCACCAGAACGTCGTTATCGGGCAGGTCAGCCAGCGTCAGTTTCTCGAAGCCGGCCGTGGGTCGGCCGTCGACATCCCGGATGACCATGCCACGGAAACCGGTCATCTCGTTGCTCTGCTCGGTGCTCATCATCATGCTCCAGGTGTTGGGGCTGTGCCCGTCGCTGCTTTCGATCCCCTCCCGTCGCCAGTTTCGCCTCATCGTTGCAAGAGGCTCAAACCATGCTCGGGGCGGACGATCCATATTTCCATATTGAAATATCTATTTGACAATGAATGCAACAGAAATAACCTGTTTGCACCGCGCCGCCCGCTTGTCGGGCGAATATGCGGCAATGAGATGCAGAAACCCGTGGACCGAAATGCCCACGCATGAGGAGCATGGCCTTGCGCCAACCCGAACCCGCTGCCGCCGCGATTCCCGATGCCCTGCTTGCCTTTCAGGTGCCGGCCGCACCGCGCTATCGTGACGATGCGGCGGGAAAGCCGGGTGCTGAGCCGCGTGCGGTTCTGGCGCCGAGGACGACGGATGATTGCGCGCTCATCCTGCGTGGGCTGCAGGCGGCTGGATTGCGCGCGGCGGTGCAGGGCGGGCGAACCGGGCTTTCCGGCGGCGCGCGGGTGCGGCCGGGCGAAATCGTGCTGTCCACCGAAAAGCTGATTGCGCCGCCGGTCATCGATCCTGTCGCGGCAACGCTGGCGGCGGGGGCGGGAACGGCGCTGGAAATCGCGCAGATGGTGGTGCGAGAGGCCGGTCTGTTTCTCGCCGCCGATCTCGGCGCGCGCGGCAGCGCCACGCTCGGCGGCATGGCGGCGACCAATGCCGGCGGGCCGCTGGCCTTGCGATACGGCACCTTCCGACAGCAGGTTCTGGGGCTGGAGGCCGTGCTTGCCGACGGTTCCGTCGTCAGGCGCATGGGCGGGCTCGCCAAGGACAACAGCGGGCTGGATCTCAGCCAGTTGCTGATCGGCAGCGAAGGCACGCTCGGCATCATCACCCGGCTGGTGTTGCGGCTGCATCCGGCGCCGCTCGCGCGGCGGGTGGCGTTTTGCGCGCTCGCCAGCGTCGAGGCGGCGCTGGCGCTGTTGCCGATATTGCGCGCCGGGCTGGGGCCGTCGCTGCAGGCCTGCGAATTGATGGTCGATCCGCTGTTGACCGAGGCCTGCACCGCGCGCGGCCTGCGTCAGCCCTTCTCCTCGCCGGCAGCTTTGCTGATCGAAGTAACGGATCCGGCAGACGGCGAACGGTTCGAAGCCGTACTCGGCAAGGCGCTTGCGGATGGATATATTTCCGATGCGGTGCTTTCGGCCTCCGAGGCGGATTGCCGCGCATTCTGGGCGTTGCGCGAAGGCTGCAGCCACTACCTGATCGACAATGCCGGGCCGATCACCAGCCTTGATCTCTCGCTGCCGATTGCCGCGATCGCCCGTTTCCTGCCGGAGGCGGAGGCGATCTGCGCCGGCCGGGCGCGGCCGCTGGTCTTCGGCCATCTCGGCGACGGCAACCTGCATTACATTCTCGCCGGCAAGCCGGATCATGCGCTTGTGGGCGAGATCTTCGCCCTGACGGCCGCTCATGGCGGGGCGATCACGGCTGAGCATGGCATCGGCCAGGACAAGGTGGAATGGCTGCCGCTTTGCCGCGAGACCGATGAAATCCGGGCCATGGCGCGGCTGAAGGCGGCGCTTGATCCCGGCTGGATCCTGAACGACGGCCGCGTCTTCACCCGTTATGAAGGAGAGTGCTGATGTCAGACCGCGCCGGTGTCGCCGTTCCGCCCCACCCGTCGCCCGAGGGCAAGCCAGCGCTGACGGATCGCTACAGCCAGAAAAGCGGCCGCATCCTCGTTTCCGGGGCACAGGCGCTGATCCGGATGATGATGGAGCAACATGCCCGCGACAGGGCCGACGGCTTGAATACCGCAGGCTTCGTCTCGGGTTATCGCGGCTCGCCGCTTGCCGATTTCGACAATGAACTCGGCAAGGCCCGCGCCTTCCTTGACGACAATGCCATCCGCTTTCAGCCCGGCCTGAACGAGGATCTGGCGGCGACGTCGGTCTGGGGCAGCCAGCAGATCGACCTCTCGCCGGGCGCGCGCCATGATGGCGTCTTCGCCATGTGGTACGGCAAGGGGCCGGGCGTCGACCGCTCCATGGATGCGATCCGCCACGCCAATGCGGCGGGAACGCATCCGAAGGGCGGCGTCCTGCTGCTGATGGGCGACGATCACGGTGCGGTATCCTCCACCTTCCCGCATCAATCCGAACATGTGTTGATCTCCGCCATGGTGCCGATCCTCGCGCCGGCCGGCGTCGAGGAGTATATCGATTTCGGCCTTGCCGGCTTTGCCATGAGCCGGTTTTCCGGTGCCTGGGTGGGCTTCAAATGCCAGACCGAAATCGTCGAATGCACCGCCTCGGCGGATCTGCCCGATCCGGCGCAACGCCCCGTGCTGCCTGCCTTCGACATGCCGCCGGGTGGGCTTTCCATCCGTTGGCCGGATGACAAGCTGGCGCAGGAGGCGCGGCTGGAAACCAAGCTGCGCGCCGTGCGCGCCTTCGCCGTCGCCAACGGGCTGGACCGCATTCTAGGCGCGGGGCAGGGGGCAAGGCGGGGGATCGTTGCCACCGGCAAGGCCTGGCGCGATCTTCAAGGCGCCTTCGCTGCCGCCGGGATCGACCCCGAGGAAGCGGGCCTGCGGCTGCTGAAAGTTGGGCTGGTCTGGCCTTTGGTCGCTGAAACGCTTGATAGTTTTGCCGAAGGACTGGACGAAATTCTCGTCATCGAAGAAAAGCGCCCGGTCATCGAGGACCAGATCCGCGCCCATTTCTACAATCGACCGGACGGCATCCGTCCCCGCCTCTGGGGCAAGACGACGCCGGCGGGCGCGGCGCTGATCTCTGCCACCGCCGAGCTGGACCCGCGCGGGCTGGTGCAGGTTCTCTCCGCCTTCCTGCACCGCGACAATCCCGTCGCTGTGCCTGAAGCGCTAAAACCTGCGCCGCCGATCCCCTTCCGCGAGCCCTATTTCTGCTCCGGCTGTCCGCATTCGGTTTCGACGAAGCTGCCCGACGGCAGCCGCGCGACGGCTGGTATCGGCTGTTCGATGCTGGCGGTGAGCATGAATCGCAATGTCGAGACTTTCACCCAGATGGGTGGCGAGGGCGCGAACTGGATCGGCCATGCCCCCTTCACCGACGAAAAACATGTCTTCGTGCACATGGGTGACGGAACCTATTTCCATTCGGGCCTGCTGGCGATCCGCGCCGCCATCGCCGCCGGGGTGAACGCCACCTACAAGATCCTGTTCAACGATGCCGTCGCCATGACCGGCGGTCAACGCCACGACGGCGAATTGACGGTGCCCGCCGCCGTCGAGCAGATCCTGGCCGAAGGCGTGCGCGAGCTTGTGGTCATCGCCGAAAACCCGGAGGTCTGGCAGGGTCGGCTTCCGCGCCAGGTGAAGGTGTTGCATCGCGATTTCCTGCAAGCCGAGCAGGCGCGGCTGCGCGAGGCCGAGGGCGTGACCTGCATCGTCTATGACCAAGTCTGCGCCGCCGAGAAGCGCCGTCGCCGCAAGCGTGGCAGCTTTCCCAGGCCGGCGGCCATGGCGATGATCAATCCGGAGGTCTGCGAAGGCTGCGGCGATTGCTCGGTGCAATCGAACTGCATCTCGGTCGAGCCGCTGGAAACCGAACTCGGCCGCAAGCGCCGCATCAATCTTTCGGCCTGTAATGCTGATCTCAGCTGTCTCAAGGGTTTCTGTCCAAGCTTCGTCACCATCGAGGGCGGTCGGCGTCGGCGCTCTCTCGCGCCGCTGCCGGATGGTATCGACGGTGACATGCCCCTGCCGCCGGCTGTCACAATCGACGGCAGCCATGCCATCCTGCTGGCCGGAATCGGCGGAACCGGGGTCATCACCGTCTCGGCCATCCTGGCGCAGGCGGCGCATCTAGACGGGCTTGCCGTACAGGTGCTGAACCAGACCGGGCTGGCGCAGAAGAACGGCGCGGTCATGTCGCATCTGAAGATCGCGGCCGACCGCCGGGCACTGCATGCACCAAGGATCGGCGCGGCCGAGACGGATACGATGCTCGGCTTCGATACGGTCGTCGCCGCCTCGCCACGGGCGTTGGCCACCATCGATCCGGCGCGAACGCGGGTGGTCGCCGACCGCCATGTGACCCCGACGGCCGATTTCGTCCGCAATCCGACCGCGTCGCTGGATAGCGACCTGCCGATGGCGCAATTGCGCAAGCGGGCGGGCGTGGGGCGGTTGGATACGATCGATGCGACCGGGCTGGCGCTGCGACATTTCGGCGATGCCATCGCGGCGAACATGCTGCTGACCGGCCGCGCGTTTCAGTTAGGCCTGATCCCGATCCGGCTGGAGGCCATCGCCACGGCAATCGCTCTGAACGGCGGCGGCGTCGAGCAGAACCTGCGCGCCTTCCGGGCCGGTCGCCTTTCGGTGCTGCGCCCCGAGGCTCTTGCGACTATGCCGCAGACGCCGCCGGTGCTTTCGGTGGCGGAGATGCGGGCCATGTTCATCCGCCGCCTCACTGAGTGGCAGGATGCGAAATACGCCGAACGTTTCGCCGCGCTGGCCGACCGCGCCGCCACCAAGGTCGACGGCTGGGACGGCGGCGACGATTTCGTGAAGACGTTGATGCGTGGCGCCTACCACGTCATGGCCTACAAGGACGAATACGCGGTCGCGCGCATGCACAGCGATCCCGCCTTCCTCGCCTCCATCGCGCAGGAATTCGAGGGAGACTATAAATTGCGCTTCCATCTGGCCCCGCCGCTTCTCAGCCGCGAGGATCCGCGCACCGGCCGTCCGGCCAAGCGCGCCTTTGGCCCCTGGATGCATCGCGCCTTCCGCCTGCTCGCGCCGATGAAACGGCTGCGCGGCACCCTCTTCGATCCCTTCGGCCATACCGCTGAACGCCGTGCCGAACGCGCCCTGCGTGAAGATTACCTTTCAAGGATGAAAACGCTCATCGAGACACTCACCCCTGAAACCCTCCCGACTGCCGCCGCCGAGGCCGCCCTCGTCCTCGATGTACGTGGCTATGGGCCGGTGAAGGCCGCAAACCTCGCGAACTGGCGCGAAAAATTGGCTCACCTCTGACTGGCAATGCGTGCGCAGGCGATCCGCCACCGGTCGGCGGGATCCGTCGATCTCGCCAATTTTTCGACGCCGGTCGCGGCGCAACTTGCGCGCGGGAGCGCCGATCCTGCATTTCGGTCTTGCATTCGCCTGACATTTCGCCCACCTTATGGATGTGTTCAACGTGACGAAAGGAAGGTGATCCAATGTCGAGTGAGTTTTCGGACTTCGTGACTGGCATGGGAGTTGTGGTGAAACGGACGAGGCAGCCCTCGGCCTGAACCAGCCTTCCTTGGATCGCAAGACGATCCGGGCCTGTCACGGGCCAAATCTCATGGAAGGGTCGCCTCGGCGACCCTTTTTTGTTGCGTCGATCTTGATGGAGGGCCGTCAAGCGGCTCCGCGAACCTGAAAAATACCGGTCGGCACGGCTTCAGGAGCCGCTCTGGTCGATCGCATGGGGAGAGGGCTGGCCCTGGGGCTCGCCCGGAGTCAGGGCGAAGGTATAGATACCGGCGACGGCGATTGCGATCACGATGATGATCGCAACGAAGGTCAGCATGCCGTTCCTGGCTTTTCGGTTCGTATCCGTCATACCGCTCGAACGATCACCGGCGCGCGTTGTTCCATCGATGACCGTTCAACCGACCAGCGGAAAACCGCTGCGGTAGCAAGTTAGCCGGCGGTTGAACGCCTTCCGAGATACGATTTTCTCAACCGTCGTTGGCGGCGTCCAGTTCGTCGGGGCGCAGGCCTTCGTCGGGATGGACGCGGTTCTTGACCTGGGCGGAAAGGGCTTTCAGGCATTTCTCGAAGGCGGTAAGGTCGGTGTAGAGCGCATCGGCTGCGGCGGTATGGATGGCGATGTGACCGCCGCGGCGCTCGATACCGCCATGTATCATGAGGTTGTCGATCATGTCGAAATTTTCGAGCGAAAGGCCGTCAGGGCCGCGGCGAATGCCCTTGGCGTCCTCGGTGATGCGATCGTCGTAATATCTTGCCGCACGCTCGAAATAGTTTTCGGCGACATTGGTATAGGCCGCCACCAGCTTGCCCTGGGCGCACATGTAGCCCAATTCGAAGCAGGTGCCGACATCGGCAGAAATGCCGCGAAACGGCGTCAGGTTGGCGATGACGCCGTCGGCGCGGTTCATCATGTCCTCATCGACTGTGCTGATGGCGAGGCCGAAGGCTTTCTTTGTCGGCTGCGGCGGTATCTCG
The DNA here is from genome assembly GCF_029601685.1 of Rhizobium sp. YJ-22. NCBI lineage: Bacteria > Pseudomonadati > Pseudomonadota > Alphaproteobacteria > Hyphomicrobiales > Rhizobiaceae > Rhizobium > Rhizobium sp. YJ-22. The sequence continues at coordinate 99,361 of NZ_JARRIR010000010.1, forward strand.
AGATCGCCGGGGCAGATGGCCTGGAAGCCATAGCTGCGGCAAAGCTCGACCTTCCGATCCATGATTTCGCGCGCATTCGGCAGAAAGACTTCCGGACCGGCAACGTAGATTTTCAGCATCCTATCCCCATTCGACATGCGATCACCTCGCCTGCTGGCAGTGGTGATACCAGCAATGACGGGATCATTCTATGCCGATTTCGCCGTCAGGCTGCATCATGCAGGATGAGGTCGGCGCCCTTTTCGGCCACCATCATTGTCGGCGCGTTGATGTTGCCCGCCGTGATGTTGGGAAAAACCGAGGCATCGACGACACGCAGACCCTCAACGCCATGCACCTTCAACGTCGCATCGACCACCGCGCCTCGCGTGTCAGGCCCCATGGCGCAGGTGCCGCAGATGTGATAGATCGAGCCGGAATTCTCGCGGAAATAGTCGATCAGCGCTTCGTCGCTCGTCAGGGCGTGGCCGGGGGTGACTTCCTCGGCAGTCACGGCCGCGAGCGCCGGGGCGGCAGCGACGCGCCGCACCAGCCGGCTTCCCTGTATCACCTCCTCGATATCCTTGTTGGCCGATAGATAGTTCGGCCGGATCGCAGGTGCAGCCAGCGGATCGGCGGAGGCGAGCGTGACGCTGCCGCGGCTGGCCGGCCGGCAGGAATTGAAACACAAGAGGTAGCCGGGATAAGGCTCCGGCTTCAGCCCGGCCTTGGGATCGTTAGGGATGCGATAGGACAGCGGGTTGAAATAGAGCTGGATGTTCGGATGTGCCTCATCGTTGGCGCCGCGGAAGAAGCCGCCCGCCTGGTTGACGCTCATCGCGAACGGCCCCTTGCCGGTCAACAGGTATTGCAGCCCGAGCTTCGCCTGGCCGAACAGGCTGCCGAATTCGCCGTTCAGCGTCGGGATCGTCGCGCGGTAATAATAGCTGGCGCAGAGATGGTCCTGCATGTTCTGCCCGACGGCGGGCAGGTGACGACGCACCTCGAGGCCGAGCGCCTTCAGCGCCGCCCCGTCGCCGAGGCCGGAAAGCTGCAGAATCTGCGGGCTGCCGACCGCGCCGGCTGCAAGGATGACCTCGCGCCGCGCGGTGAATGTCTGCTTCTGCCCGTTCTGTCGAACCTCGATGCCGCTGACGTGCCCGTCGGCGGCAAAGGTCAGCCGCTCGACCTGGGTGTCGCGCTCGATGGCGAGGTTGGGACGATTCAGCGCCGGGCGCAGATATTCGGCGCTGGAATGGGAGCGCTGGCCGCGGTTGGTGTTGACGTCGTAGACGCCGGCGCCTTCGATCGAGGCGCCGTTGAAGTCTTCATTCATCGGCAGGCCGAGCTTGCGGCAGCTTTCGAGGAAGGCATCGGTGATGCGATGCGTCATGCCGCGCATGGGAGTGACATGGATCGGCCCGTTGTCGCCGTGCCAGGGGGAGGCGCCCTTCGCATGGGTCTCGAGCTTGCGGAAATAGGGCAGCACCTCTTCATAGGTCCAGCCCGGATTGCCGGCGCGCGCCCAGTCATCGAAATCCTCGCGCGCACCGCGCACGAAGATCATGGCGTTGATCGAGCCGGAGCCGCCCTGCACCTTGCCGCGCGGCACATAGACTTTGCGGTCGTGAAGCTCCGGTTCCGGCTCGCTGTAGTACATCCAGTTGACGCGCGGATTGTAATAGCTGCGCGCATAGCCGACCGGGATCTTGAACCAGAGGGAATCGTCCTTGCCGCCGGCCTCGACCAGCAGGACATTGTGGCGGCCGCTTTCGCTCAGCCGGCTGGCGAGGATGCAGCCGGCCGAGCCCGCGCCGACGACGATATAGTCGTAGGTCATGGCTTCGTCCTTATCCGCGCGCCGGCGCAAATTCCTTCACGTCGGCGGGCTCGCTGCCCATCTGTAGGTGCAGGCGCTCGCCGGTGTAAGGCGTGTGGGCTTCGACGACATCGAGGTCCAGTTCGATGCCGAGGCCCGGCTCACGCGAGGGGATGATGTAGCCGTCCTCGACCACGAGCTTGGTCTTCAGCACCTCGGCATGGAAGCCGGAGAAATCGACGATCGCCTCGTGGATGAGAAAATTCGGCGTCGCCGCCGAAAGCTGGATGCTGGCGGCGGCCCCGACCGGGCCGTTATAGAGATGCGGCGCGACCTGCGCGTAGAAGGCCTCCGCCATGCCGGCGATCTTCTTGGCTTCCAGCAGGCCGCCGACGCGGGCGACGTTCATCTGCAGGATGGAGGCCGCCTTGCATTCCAGCACGCGCTGGAATTCGTATTTCGTCGTCAGCCGCTCGCCGGTGGAGACGGGGATGGAGGTGGCGCGAGCGACCTCGGCCATGGCGGCCTCCTGTCCCGGCGGCACCGGCTCCTCGAACCACAGCGGATCGTATTTTTCCAGGCGCCGGGCAAGGCGGATCGCCGAGGAGGGCACCATCTGGCCATGGGTGCCGAATAGCAGGTCGGCGCTGGCGCCGATGGCATCGCGGATCTTGCGGCAGAATTCCTCGCAGCGGTCCATGACGCCCAGCGACAATTGATGCCCGGAATAATTGGTATAGGGGCCGGCGGGATCGAACTTGACGGCGGTGAAGCCGATGTCGACCATCTTTACCGCCCATTCGGCGGCGAGATCGGGGTCATTGTAATCATGCTCGCCGGCGGCGTTGATCGGGTAGAGATAGGTGTAGGCGCGCAGCTTCTCGTGGACGGTGCCGCCAAGCAGATCGGCGACCGGCCGTCCCGCCGCCTTGCCGATGATGTCCCAGCAGGCGATTTCGAGGCCGGAGACGATGCCCATCATCGTCGGATCGGGGCGCTGGGTGAAGCCGCTGGAATAGGCCGAACGCCAGAAGCGCTCGATGCGGTGCGGGTCATGCCCCAGCAGATGGCGTTCGAAGACGTCGTCGATCAGCGCTGTCATGGCCCCAGGGTGGAAGGAAGTGGCGTAGATTTCGCCCACACCCTCGATGCCGCAATCGGTCTGAAGGCGCACGAAGATCCAGTACATGCCGCCGATATGCGGCGGAGGAACGGCGACGACATGCGTCTTGAGCGAGACGATCTTCATGGGATGTGCCTTTCGCTGGATCAGTGCTTGAAGATGACGAGGCGGGTCTGGGTGAATTCCAGCATGCCATGCTTGCCGTCGTCGCCGCCGAGGCCGGATTTCTTCCAGCCAGCATGAAAGCCTTGGTAGGGATCGGCCGGGAAGCGGTTTACATAGAGTTCGCCAGCCTCGATGCAGGTGGCGGCGCGCATCGCCTTGCGGTAATTCTCGGTGAACAGCACCGAGCTCAGGCCGTATTGATTGTCGTTGGCCAGCGCCAGCGCCTCGTCGAAATCGGCATAGGCGAGCACGGCGAGGACCGGGCCGAAAACTTCTTCCCGCACGATTTCCATCTCCTGGCGGCAGCCGGAGAGCAGGGTCGGCGGATAGAAATAACCGTCGCCTTCAGGCAGGAAACCGCCGGCCTCGACCACGGCGCCCTCTTCACGGGCGCGCTCGACCATTGCATGGATGCGCTGTTGGGCGGCGGCGTTGGCAAGCGGACCCATTCGCGACGGGTCGGCGGCGCGGTCGCCGAAGCTGCGGGCGGCAAAGGCGGTTTTCAGCTTGGCGAGCAGCCGGGCATGCACGCTTTCATGAACGTAAAGGCGCTCGGCGCTGGTGCAGACCTGGCCGCAATGGGTTGTCTTGGCCGCGACGATCATCGCCGTGACGGCATCGAGATCGGCATCCGGCTCGACGATCACAGGCGTCTTGCCGCCGAGTTCGAGAGACGGCTTGGCGATATTGGCCTTGCAGTAGTCGAGCACGGTCTGGCCGGCGCCAACGCTGCCGGTCAGTGTGATCATGCCGATGGCCGGATGGGTGCAGAGTGTGCGGGCCGTCTCGTGATCCATGGTCAGGACGTTGACGAGGCCGGCCGGGAGTTCCGCCGCCTGCACGGCTTCGGCGAAGACGAGGGCGGAGGCGGGTGTGTTGTTGCTCGGCCGCACGATGACGGCATTGCCGGAAATCAACGCCGGGGCGATTTTCCGTACCAGCGTATAGATCGGGTAATTGAAGGGGATGAGGCAGGCGACGACGCCGATCGGCTCGCGGCGCAGGATCAGTGTTTCATCGGCATTGTCGCTTTCGATGACTTCGCCCTCGATGCGCCGCGCCCATTCGGCATGGTAGCGCATGAGCTCGACGCCGTAGACGACTTCGCTGGTGGCGTCGGCTAGGCTTTTGCCGGATTCGGCTGCGAGCGCCGCGCCAATGGCGTCGGCGTGGGCGATCAGCGCGTCGGCCAGACCTCGCAGGGCATTGCCGCGCTCGATGGCCGGCAGCACGCGCCAAGCGCGCTGCGCCGCTCTTGCGGCCTCGGCGGCGACACGCACTTCGGCCTCGCTTGCGGCCGGAACGGAGGTGAAGACCGCGCCGGTGGCCGGATTGCGCACCTCGATCCGCTGCGAGGCGGACGCTTCGACGAAGCGGCCGGCGAAGAAGTTGCGGTAATCGCGCATGATCTTTCCCTCGGCTGGTGTCGGGCCGGCCTCTCTCCCGGGCCGGATCCGTTGCAACGCAAGAGATGCGCCCGCCGTCCGACGCACGCAAACGAGAATTTTTCGGGTGAAGCATTCCCTGGAGGAATGATTCAGTGGTTTTCCGCGTCGATCTCGGAAAACAGCCAATCCCGGAATGCCCGAATATTGGGAGCAAGGCTTGCCTGCGGCCGGGTGACGAACCAATAGGATTCGTGGCCTTCCACCTGCACGTCGAAAAGCTGCGTCAGCGTTCCCGCCGCCAGGTCGCCGCGCACCATGGAACGGTCGGCGATAGTGACGCCGAGGCCGCAGCGCGCCGCCTCGATCGCCAGATCCAGCACGTCGAATTCCAGCCCGCTGTCGGTGTCGAGTTCGGGAAAGCCCGCCGCATCCAGCCAGTGCCGCCAGGTGAGGTAGCGCTGGTCGGGGGAGGCGAGCACATGCAGGAAGGTGAATTGCGCGAGGTCGCCGGGCGTTTCCAGCACCTTGCCCTCAAGCAGCAACGGGCTTGCGACGACGATGTGTCTTTCGCTCATCAGCCGGCGGGCATCGAGCGTCGGCCATTCGCCGTCCCCGAACCGAATGGCGCAGTCGAGCAGGCCGCGTTCGGCCAGGCTATCGGCCAAAGCGGTGCCGATGCTGATGTCGAGCGCCGGCAGGCTGCGCTTGAGCCCGGCAAGACGCGGCACCAGCCAGCGCTTGGCAAAAGTCGGGGGAACGTTGATGCGCAGCCGGTTGAGGTTCTGCTTCTCGGCAATGCCGCGCAGAGACATCTCGATATCGTGGAAGGCCTGCTGGATGGTTTCGAGCAATGCCGCGCCCGCCGGCGTCAGTTCGAGATGGCGATGGCGGCGGATGACCAGCGGTTCACGGATATCGTCCTCGAGATTCCTGATCTGCTTGCTGACGGCGCTTTGCGTCAGGTTCAGCCGCTCCGCCGCGCGAGTAAAACTGCGGGTCTGCCCGACCACCTCGAACACTTTCAGAGCCGACAAACCGGGAAGCCTGCGCATGATCCTCTCGAAGGTTTTTCGCGCCCTGGAGCAGGACGGACGTGACGCCTTCTATGTGAAGGCCGCTGTCAAAGGAGTCAAATGCGGCGAGGGGATATCGTGATCCTTGTCCCGTATCGAAAAAGCGGAGCGTTCCGGCCGTTATCCGACTGCCCGAAACGCATCCGGTCAATTCTTCCGGCAGGTGCAGGCTTCGTAACCGCCGGCAAACAACCGGCCGGCCCGCATACCGATCATCGCTGGAATGTCGCCTATGGTCTCCACCCGCAGGGATCGCGCAATCGAAATGGCCGCCTCGGCGCAAACAGCGGCGTCTTCGGCCGCATTGTGATGCGCGAAGGTGAGGCCGAGATGGGAGGCGAGGACGTTCAGCTTATGCGATCCGAGATGCGGCCAGACCTTCTGCGCCATCTTCACCGAGCAGAGATAACGAAGCTCGGGATAGCTCTGCCGATATTGATCGAGACAGGCGCGCCAGACGCTGAAATCGAAAGCCGCATTGTGGGCGATCATCGTTGCATCGCGAAAATCCTCGGCGAATTCGTCCATCACCTCGGGAAATTCTCCGGCATCCTCCACGTGCTCCGGCCGGATGCCGTGGATGGCGATGTTGAAGGAGGAGAAACGCATGGTTTTTGGCCGGATCAGCCGTTCCTCGACACGCATGACGCGATTGTTCTCGATCCAGGCCAGGCCCACGGAGCAGGCGCTGCCGCGCTGCTCGTTGGCCGTTTCGAAATCGATTGCGATGGTCTTCAAGGGATGCTCCGATTGCTTCGCCCGCTTTTATCCGCGTCGACGCCATTTGGCAAAGGTGAAGGACCGGGTCGGAGTGTCATGGCGAAACCAGGCAGGAATTGCAGACAGCACGGCGCGCCGCCCGTTCGCGCGAGCGGGGATGTGCGGTCCCACCTGACGTCAGGCGATATTGTCCACCCTGATCTTTCGGTCGGGCACCGCCGGCATCTGCGGAATTTCGACATGCAGGCAGCCGACGGACTCGACGAAATGCTTCTTCGAATATTTCCTCGCACCGCCGGGCAGGCCGATCCGCTCGACATGCTGGTCGCCGGTCAAGGCCTTGATGAAGGGCGCAAGCGCCGAGAAAGGTTTGACCGATTTCGGGTCTATGTCGATCACATTGATTTTCTTGGGGTCGGTCTGGTGCTTGCTGACGCAGCCGACTCCGAACTTGCGCTCGAGTTCATGGATCTTGAGGATCATTTCGGATTGGGTCTCGGCGTGCGACTTGGCCGGGCCGGGCAGCGGCCTTTGCGGATCGAACCCCTTGGCCAGCCCGTCCTGCACCCGCCGGTTCGCGGAAAGGCTGTCACGAGCGATCTTCTCGACGGCGTGGCCGTGCTCCTTATACATCCAGCCGGATTGCCGCGATGCATTGTCGAGCATCACACGGCCCTGATCCTTCGGGGATCGATAGGTCGAGGTGATCGTGATCGATTGGACGCCGGCCACCCGCATGCAATTGGCCAGGATAGCTTTCGAATACCCGCTGACGTGCTGCGCGTCTCGCGCCTGATGGGCGAAATTTATGGAGGCGCCTGTGGCTTCACCTGACGGCATGGTCATGCTCCCCGATTGTCGAAACGGAAGAGTATACGATCCATGGACATCGTAAACTGACCCGAAAGGATCATATGAGGCCCGTCTTCGAAAGCGTCGCCGGACCATGAAGATGCTCTCCCGGCCCGGCGCCGCCCAAACGATCACCACTCGGCGACGCTACCGTCGGCATGACGCCAGACCGGGTTGCGCCAGCGATGGCCTTCCTTGGCGCGTTCGATCACATATTGCTCGTCCACCTCGACGCCGAGGCCGGGGCCTTGCGGAATGCTGACGAAACCGTCGGCATAGTGGAACACCTCCTTGTTTGAGATGTAGTCGAGGATATCGTTGCCCTGGTTGTAGTGAATGCCGAGGCTCTGTTCCTGGATGAAGGCATTGTAGGAGACGGCATCGACCTGCAGGCAGGCGGCAAGCGCGATGGGGCCGAGCGGGCAATGCGGCGCAAGCGCCACGTCATAGGCCTCGGCCATGGCCGCGATCTTGCGGCATTCGGTGATTCCGCCGGCATGCGACAGGTCGGGCTGCAGGATATCGACATAACCGTCGGCCAGGACGCCCTTGAAATCCCAGCGGGAATAGAGGCGCTCGCCCAAGGCGATGGGCGTCGAGCAATGATTGGCGATTTCCTTCAGCGTCTCGCGGTTTTCGGAAAGTACCGGCTCCTCGATGAACATCAGCTTGTAGGGCTCCAGCTCCTTGGCCAGCACCTTTGCCATGGGCTTGTGGACGCGGCCGTGGAAATCGACGCCGATGCCGATATGCGGGCCGATGGCCTCGCGGATGGTGGCGATGGTCTCGATGGCCTTCTCCACCTTGTCGTTGGTATCGACGATCTGCATTTCCTCGCAGCCGTTCAGCTTGATCGCCTTGAAGCCGCGGGCCACGACCTCGCGGGCATTGTTGGCGACGTCGGCCGGGCGGTCGCCGCCGATCCAGCTGTAGACCTTGATGCGGTCGCGCACCTGGCCGCCGAGCAGCTGGTGGATCGGCTGGCCATAGGCCTTGCCCTTGATGTCCCACAGCGCCTGGTCGATGCCGGCCAGCGCCGACATATGGATGGCGCCGCCACGATAAAAGCCGCCGCGATACATCACCTGCCAGTGATCCTCGATCAGCATCGGATCCTTGCCGATCAGGTAATCGGCCAGTTCATGCACGGCCGCCTCGACGGTCAGCGCCCGGCCTTCGACGACCGGCTCGCCCCAGCCGACGATGCCCTCGTCGGTCTCGATCTTCAAAAACATCCAGCGCGGCGGCACGATATAGGTGGTCAGCTTGGTGATCTTCATGGCGTTCAACATTCGTTGGAGGGAAGGGCGGTGGTCGTGAGGGGGCGTTTTCGCTCGGCGACGGCCAGATCGCGTGCGGCAAGATCGAGCATCCGGCGCGAGCATGCCCGTGCCGTTGCGCCGTCACGCAGGCGTAGCGCCTCGATGAGCTCGCGGTGGACAGCGACCGCCTCGCCGTGGGCATCGACGGCCGCATTCGAGGCATGCAGCGAGAATTGCAGCGCCGCCTGGATGATGCCGGCAAGCTGCATGAAGACGCGGTTATGGCTGGCGCGCAGCAGGGCCGCATGAAAGGCGACGTCGGCCTCGGTGAAACGGGCCACCTCACCCTCGGCATCGCGCATCGTCTGCCAGGCGCGCTCGATCTCAGCCACTTCCTGAACCGTGGCGCGCTCGGCGGCGCATTCCGCGGCAAAGGGCTCGATGGCGCGCCGGGCCTCGAGGACGCTGCCCAGGAGGTCGAGTTCGAAGATGCGCGGGCCGATCCATTCCAGCACCTGGCCGTCGAGGATGTTCCACTCCTCGCGCGGGCAAACCTGGGTGCCGATGCGCGATCGGCCGCGCACCATGCCTTTGGATTCCAGGATTTTCAGGGATTCGCGGATGACCGTGCGGCTGACGCCGTGGCGCAGACACAATTCGTTTTCGGTGGGCAGCATGGCGCCGGCGGGAAAAACCTCGGCGCAGATATCGGAGGCGATCGCCCGCGTCACATTTTTCTGGACGCGGGGGCGGCGTACGTTGGTTTCGGCCTGTGTCGTCATCCGCATGTTTCCGCACGCTCGGCGCAGTTCGTCATCCAATGAGCGAGACCATATCGCATTCATCATACAAGAGTAAATCGAAAATATGATGAAGCCCAACAGTCGGCAAAAAAAGCAAGGCCCCCATCCGCGAGGATGAGGGCCTTGCTGTCGCGAGTTTTCCGAATGCTCAGTGGCTGTCGGCGAGGCGGGCCGCATCGACGGATGCGGAAGCATCGGCATTGTTGCCATTGAAGAAGGCGTTCAGCAGCACGGACGAAATCGAGGCGAGAACGATACCCGACTCGATGACCGGATGGATCGCATGCGGCATCCACATCAGGTAGTTCGGCGCCAAGAGCGGGATCAGGCCGAAGCCGACCGAGACCGCGACGACGAACAGGTTGTTGCGCGAGGACTTGAAATCGACCGTGGAGAGGATGCGCACGCCCGTCGCCGCCACCATGCCGAACATCACCAGGCCCGCACCGCCGAGAACGAAGGTCGGCACGGCTTCCACAAGCGCGCCCATCTTCGGGATCAGGCCGAGCACGATCATGATGATGCCGGCGGCTACGCAGACATAGCGGCTCTTGACGCCGGTGACGCCAACGAGACCGACATTCTGCGAGAAGCTGGTATAGGGGAAGGTGTTGAACAGGCCACCGATCATCGTGCCGATGCCGTCGACGCGCAGGCCTGCCGTCAGCTGCTGCTGCGAGATGGTCTTGCCGGTGATCTCACCGAGCGCCAGGAACATACCGGTCGATTCGATCATGACGACGATCATCACCAACGCCATGGTGGCGATCAGCACCGGATCGAAGATCGGCATGCCGAAGCGCAACGGCGTGACGACGGCGAACCAGCCGGCATCGGCAACACGGTCGAAGTGCATCATGCCCAGGAGCGAGGCGGCGACACAGCCGATGATGACGCCACTCAGCACGGCGATGTTACTGATCAGGCCGCGGCCGAAGCGGGCGATGACCAGGATGGCGACCAGAACCAATGCCGAGAGGGCGATGTGGCTCGGCTCCGCATAGATCGGGTTGGAGATGGTCGGCGCGATCGATAGGCCGTCCGGCACGGCCGGGCCGCCGGTTTCGGCAAGCTTCTTCATCTGCGCCAGCCATTCGGCATGGGCGGGATCGATCAGCTTGGGCGCGGTGGGGCCAAAGGGATTGCCGAATGTCCAGTTGATACCGACGCGCATCAGCGACACACCGATGACGAGGATGATCGTGCCGGTGACCACGGGTGGGAAGAAGCGCAGCAGGCGCCCCATCAGCGGCGCGATGAGCAGCGAGACGAAACCGGCGCCGATGATCGCCCCGAAGATCATCCGCGCCCCATCCGGTCCAGGCGACAGCGTCGCCATCGACACCATCGGGCCGACCGAGGCGAAGGTGACGCCCATCATCACCGGCAGACGAATGCCCACGTGACGGCCGATACCGAGCGACTGGATGATGGTGACCAAGCCGCAGACGAAAAGATCGGCGGAGATCAGGAATGCCACGTCCTGCGGGCTGAGCTGCAACGCCCGGCCGACGATCAGCGGCACCGCGACGGCCCCGCCATACATGACAAGAACATGTTGAATGCCCAGTGTCGCGAGCCTGCCTGCGGGCAGTTTCTCGTCCACCGGGTGTACACTGGATGCGTCGCTCATGGATACTCCTCCCATCGCCTCGACCCGTTCCATGCCCGTCCTCCAACGGGGTGCGCTATCTTTCGTATCGGCAGGGGATCCCGCAAGCATAGCCGGACGATAAACACTTTATGCTTTCCGCATATAATCCCAGGTGGCCGTTTTACCGAAAATCGTCGCCATCAGGCGTGATTGCGGGTCGGTTTCCCGGAGCGTTCAAGAGGCGCTGCCGAGGCATGGTCGCCCGTCGATACAGTCAAGAATCATGCGATAAATCAGTTGCTTGACTTGCATTTCCCGCCGGAAGAATTGCACTGTTTCCTCTTGCGCACAAACATTTGACAGCAAAACCGGCGGCATCGTCAACCGACTTTTCCCCATCAGCCGTCGGCTCCGCCGATAGGCACTTTCGCAAAGCGTTCGCGCAGCCATTTGGCGGCCGGACCGCTGGGCCGCTGCTTGTGCCAGACGAGTTCCAGTGCCACCGGCCAGTCGGAAACGTCGAATTGCAGGGCCGGCGTCGCCAGGTCGCCGGCAACCGGCGAATGGGCGACGATGTGGTCGGGAACCAGCGCCCAGCCGATCCCCTGGCGCAGGATTTGCAGGATCACCCAATGGCTTTCCACCCACCAGACCTCCGCCGCCGTGCGCAGTCGCTGCTTCTCCGGCCCCTCGCTACGCACCGCCACCATGATCTGGCGATGGCGCTTCAACTCTTCCCAATCGACGGCGGATTTGGCAAGCGGATGATCCTTGCCGCAGACCAGCTTCAGCGGAATCCAGCCGATGGTGTGGAAGGCAAGCTCGGTCGGCAGCAATTCCTGCCGCCACATGACGCCGAGATCGGCACGTCCGTCCAGCACCATGCGGCTGACATCCTCCATCATCGGAAACAGCAGTTCCAGCTCCACATGCGGGAACTGACGGGCGAAATCCGCAAACAGCGCGCCGAGCGCCCGTTCCGGATATAGCTCGTCGATGGCGACCACCAGCCGCTTTTCCACATGCGCCTCGAAGCTGGCGGCGATGCCGATCAGGTGCTCGCGGCGATCGAGGATGACTTTCGCCTCGGACAGCAGCCGCGTGCCGGCCGGCGTCAGCACCGGATTGCGCCCGACGCGGCTAAACAGCGTCACGCCGAGATCGGTTTCGAGATTGGAAACCAGCGTGCTCACCGCCGACTGCGCCTTGCGCAACGCCCGGCCGGCGGCGGAAAAGGAGCCGTGCTCCGCCGCTGCCACAAAGGCTTCCAACTGGTCCATCGAGATCGTCATCTATCTTAGATTCAGATAGTATCTAACTTTATATTGCAAGAAAATTCGATAGAAAGCGCATCGCGAACGAAAAAAACAAGGAGTTTGATCGTGACCATGCGCACGTTTCCGGATCGCATTCGCCATGCGGTGCTGTTCGAACTCATCGGTCTCGCCATCATCACGCCGGCGACGGCCTGGCTTTACGACAAGCCGGTGCTGCAGATGGGCGTCGTCGGCGTCGGTGCGGCCACGCTTGCGACCGTCTGGACCTTTGTCTTCAATCTCGGCTTCGACCACGCCCTGCAACGTGTTCTCGGCCATACGCGCAAAACCATTGGGCTGCGGCTCATGCATGTCGTGCTGTTTGAGCTTGGTCTGCTGGTGATGATCCTGCCGCCGGTCGCCTGGTATCTCGACATGACCCTGTTCGAGACCTTCATGCTCGACCTGTCGATCGTGTTGTTCTATATGGTCTACAACTTCGGGTTCAATATCGCCTATGACCGGCTCTTTCCGATCCCAGGTCTGGTTAAGCCGCAACTGGCGGGTTGAGGCTGGCCGGGCGGGCGCCGGCTGTGGCATAAGGTTCTTTCTGTCCTTATGAAAGCCGTGAGTCCATGCCGCACAGCCAGAATCGTCTCGATCCTGTTTTCGACCGCGACGGTCCCCGCAACCCGCTCGATGTCCTCAAGCGCATTTATGGCTATCCGTCATTTCGCGGCAAGCAGGCGGCGGTGGTCGAGCAGGTGGTTTCGGGCGGCGATGCCGTCGTGCTTTTCCCGACCGGGGCGGGCAAGTCGCTCTGCTTCCAGATTCCGGCGCTCTGCCGCGATGGCGTCGGCATCGTCGTTTCGCCGCTGATCGCGCTGATGCGCGATCAGGTGGAGGCGCTGAAGCAAGTCGGGGTCAACGCCGCCGCGCTGAATTCCTCGCTGAGCCGCGAGGAATTTCTCGACATCCGCCGCGCCATCGGCAACGGCACGCTCGATCTTCTCTATGTCACGCCCGAGCGTATCGTGACGCCGGGTTTCCGCGAGCTGATCGGCGGCGCGAAGATCGCGCTGTTCGCCATCGACGAGGCTCATTGCGTTTCGCAATGGGGCCATGATTTTCGCCCGGAATACCGGGAATTGGGCAAGCTCGCCGCCGATTATCCCGGCGTGCCGCGCATGGCGCTGACGGCGACGGCTGATCCGCATACCCGCGACGACATCATCGAGCGGCTGGAACTGACGGACGCCGCCGTCTTCACCACCTCCTTCGACCGCCCTAACATCGCCTACGAGATCGTCGAGCGCGACCAGCCGCGCCAGCAGCTCCTGCGCTTCCTTGCCCGCCACAAGGGTTCAAGCGGCATCGTCTATTGCCTGTCGCGCGCGAAGGTCGAGGAAACCGCCGACTGGCTGAACGAGCAAGGCATTTATGCGCTGCCCTATCACGCCGGCATGGAGCGGGCAAAACGCGATGCCCACCAGGATGCCTTCCTCAAGGAAGAGGAATTGTGCCTGGTGGCGACGGTCGCCTTCGGCATGGGCATCGACAAGCCGAATGTGCGCTACGTCGCCCATCTCGACCTGCCGGGTTCGGTCGAGGCCTATTACCAGGAAACCGGCCGCGCCGGCCGCGACGGGCTGCCCTCCGAAGTCTGGATGGCCTATGGCATGGCCGACGTCATCCAGCGCGGCCGCATGATCGACGAGGGCAATTCCGCCAACGAGATCAAGCGCGTCGAGCGCGCCAAGCTGAACGCGCTGCTCGCCATCTGCGAAACGCCCGGCTGCCGCCGGCAGGCGATCCTCGCCCATTTCGGTGAGTCGCATGCCGGCCATTGCGGCAATTGCGACACCTGCCTGAAACCGGTCGAGACCTGGGACGGCACGGAAGCGGCGATCAAGGCGCTGGCGGCGGTCTATCGCACCGGCGAACGCTTCGGCGCCGGCCATCTGATCGACGTGCTCACCGGCAACGAGACCGAAAAGACCATCCGTTTCGGCCATGTCGACATGCCAGTCTTCGGGGCCGGGCGCGACCTGCCGGCCAAGACATGGCAATCGGTCTACCGCCAGCTTCTTGCCGCCGGCCTTGTCAGCGTCGATCACAATGCCTTCGGCGCCTTGAAGCTGGAGCCGGAGGCGCGCGCCGTCTTCAAGCATGAACGCGAGGTGCGCTTCCGCAAGGACCGCCCGACCAAGGGCAAGGCGGCGAAAAGCAGCTCCGCCAGCGCCGCCAAGGCAAAGTCAGCGCTGGAGCAGGCCGATCAGGAACTGTTCGAAGCCCTGCGCGCCACGCGGCTGGCGATCGCCAAGGAACTGGCGGTGCCGCCCTACGTCGTCTTCCCCGATACGACGCTGGTCGCCTTCGCTACGGAGCGGCCGACCAGCCGCGAGGCGCTGCTCGGCATTTCCGGTGTCGGCCAGTCGAAGCTGGAGCGTTATGGTGCGCAGTTCCTGGAGGTCATCCGCGCCCACGAACGCTGATTTTTCCCCGGCGATGGCGCATTGACTTCCGGTTGCGCCGGTGTTGCACTCCCTTCGCGCCTCGGGACAGGGGCGGTCGAACATCAAGGAGGAGAACATGCAGCATTCCCATGGAAGAAGCCTGACCTTTGCCGTGATCCTGTCGCTCGGCACCGCGCTGGGTTCGACCGCCTTCGCCGCCTCGCCGGCGCCGGCCGAAGGCGAAAACGGCATGGTGGTGACGGCGCAGCATCTGGCCTCGCAAGTCGGCATCGATGTGTTGAAGGGCGGCGGCAATGCCGTCGATGCGGCTGTGGCGGTCGGTTACACGCTGGCCGTCGTCTATCCGACCGCCGGCAATCTCGGTGGCGGCGGGTTCATGACCATTCGCCTGAAGGACGGCACCACCACCTTCCTCGATTTCCGCGAGCGCGCGCCGCTCGCCTCCACCAAGACCATGTATCTCGACAAGGATGGCAAACCCGTTCCCGGCGCCAGCACCGACGGTTATCTGGCGGTCGGCACGCCCGGCTCCGTCGCCGGCATGGAGATGGCCCGCGAGAAATACGGCACCCGCAAGCGCGAGGAACTGCTTGCCCCGGCGATCAAATTCGCCTCGGAAGGGTTCACGCTGGAGCAGGGCGACATCGCCTCCTTCTCCGAAGGCAACGAGATGCTGGCCAAGGATCCGGCCGCCGCGAAGATTTTCCTGAAGGACGGCAAGCCGCTGGCGCTTGGCACGACACTGGTGCAGTCCGACCTCGCCAAATCCCTGAAAGCGATTGCCGAGAAGGGCACCGACGCCTTCTACAAGGGTGAGATCGCCGACCTGATCGTCAAGGCCAGCGCCGCCAATGGCGGCGTGCTCGCTAAAGCGGATTTCGAGCAGTACAAGGTGCGCGAGCTGGAGCCGGTGAAATGCAGCTATCGCGGCTATGACATCGTCTCCTCGCCGCCGCCATCCTCCGGTGGGCTGATCATCTGCGAGATCCTCAATGTGCTGGAAGGTTACCCGATTTCCTATCTGGGGTATGGGTCGGCCCAAACCGTGCGGCTGATGGTCGAGGCCATGCGCCACGCCTTCGTCGACCGCAACACGGCGCTGGGCGATCCGGATTTCGTCAAGAACCCGGTCGAGAAACTGACCAGCAAGGCCTATGCCGCCGAAATCCGCGCTCGTATCGATCCCTACAAGGCCGGGGTCAGCGAAAAGCTGAAGCCGAGCGGTTTCGGCGAATCCACCGAGACGACGCATTATTCGATCATCGACAAGGACGGCAATGCGGTGGCCGTCACCTATACGCTGAACGGCTCCTTCGGCACCGGAAAGGTGGCGGAGGGCACCGGCATCCTGCTCAACAACGAGATGGACGATTTCACCATCAAGCCTGGCGTCGCCAATCTCTACGGGCTGGTGCAGGGCGAGGCCAATGCCATCGAGCCGCGCAAATCGCCGCTTTCCTCGATGAGCCCGACCATCGTTTCCAAGGACGGCAAGCCGTTCATGGTGATCGGCAGCCCCGGCGGCTCGCGCATCATCACCATCACGCTGGAAGCGATCATGAACGTCATCGATCACGGCATGGATCTGCAGGAGGCCATCGACGCCCCGCGCATCCACCATCAATGGCTGCCCGACCGCGTGTTGATGGAGCCGCATGCGCTCTCGCCCGATACGCTGAAACTGCTGGCCGGCATGGGCTACACGGTCGGCATCGATCCCGACTGGACGATCTGGGGCGAAGCCGCCGGCATCCTCGTCGGCGGCAAGAATTTGAGGCAGATCGAAGCCGGTGGCGGCGCCCACTACTACGGCGCCATCGACAGCCGCGCCACGGCGGGGGCGGCCATTGGTTATTGATCGGGGCGGGCCGGCATCGCCCGGCCTCCTCAACCCTTCGGGCGATGCGATTCGACCAGCCGCTGCACGGTATCCGCCAGAGCAGCGGAGGGGCCGTCGCCGGAAAAAAGCTGGCCGGAGAGATGCGCGCCCTCGAACAGCAACAGCAGCCCGTCGCCGAGGCTGTCGGAGTTTTCCGCGCCCATCTCCGC
Organism: Rhizobium sp. YJ-22; assembly: GCF_029601685.1. NCBI lineage: Bacteria > Pseudomonadati > Pseudomonadota > Alphaproteobacteria > Hyphomicrobiales > Rhizobiaceae > Rhizobium > Rhizobium sp. YJ-22. The sequence continues at coordinate 115,921 of NZ_JARRIR010000010.1, forward strand.
CGCCTTGGCGTGCAACCAGCGGCGGAAGGCGCGTTTGTGTTCCTCGCTCACCAGTCGGGCGGGGTGGTCGCGCTCCGGATATTCGACCGCGGCATTCGAGAGACCGCAGCCGCGATGCATCGAGTTTTGCGAGCGTTCACCGAGGCCGGTGAAATAGGCGATGATCTGCGCTCGCGCATCGCCGGGATGATCGGCCTCGGTCTGCTCGATGCGCGCCCAGAATTCCTTCTCGTAATTGCGCAGATAGGTCGCGGCCAACTCGTCCTTGGAGGAAAAGCTGCGATAAAGGCTTGGCTTGGTCACACCCGCCTGGCGGACGATCTCATCGACGCCGATGGCGCGGATGCCGTGCCTGTAGAACAGGGCGCGCGCCGTGCCGAGAATGCGGTCGACCGCGCGCGGTGGCTTTGCCTCCGGTTCGGGAAGCTCGACCGGGAGATCGGATTTTACGCTTCGCATCGAATTCCTGTTGACATGTTACTGACCGGTACGTACTCATTTATCATGATTTTGTTCGCCGCATTTCCAGGAAAACCGGTATCCACTTTTCCTGGAAATGCTCAAAAGATACGTACCGGTTGGTCACATGACAATAGCAAACACACGGCCATTCGGCCAGCGTTACGCCTTCGTCGTCGTCGGGGTCATTTTTCTGGCGCTTCTCATCTCCTCGGGCCTGCGCTCTGCGCCCTCGGTCATGATGGTGCCCTTGGAAGAGGCGTTCGGCTGGCGGCGGGATACGATTTCCTTCGCAACGGCCATCGGCATCTTCCTGTATGGCCTCGCCGGTCCCTTCGCCGCCGCCTTCATGGAGCGTTTCGGCCTGCGCAAGACCATTCTCGGCGCGCTGGCGCTAATGTCGGCCTCCACCGCGCTCAGCCTGTTGATGAGCCAGCCATGGCACCTCATCGCCACCTGGGGCGTCATGTCCGGCGTCGGCACCGGGGCGGTCGCCACGGTGCTCGGCGCGACGGTCACCAATCGCTGGTTCAAGACCAATCGTGGCCTCGTTATGGGGCTTATGTCGGCAAGCAGCGCCACCGGCCTGCTGGTCTTCCTGCCGTTCCTCGCCATGCTGGCGCAATCCGGCGGCTGGAAGCCGGTCGCGATTGCTGTGTCCATCGCCACGGCGGCGCTGTTGCCGCTGGTGTTCCTGCTGGTGCCGGAGCGCCCAGCCTCCATCGGCCTCAGGCGTTACGGCGCGGAAGCCGACGAGCCGCCCGTGGCCATGGCGACCGGCAATTTCTTGGTCAACACCTTCTCGACGCTCGGTCGCGCCGCCCGCACCCGTGTCTTCTGGTATCTGTTCCTGACCTTCTTCGTCTGCGGCTTCACCACCAACGGGCTGGTCGGCACGCATCTGATCGCCTTTTGCGGCGACATGGGCATTCCGGAAGTGCAGGCGGCCGGTCTGTTGGCACTAATGGGCGTTTTCGACCTGATCGGCACGACGCTCTCCGGCTGGCTGACCGACCGTTTCGATCCGCGCAAGCTGCTGTTCGTCTACTATGGCGTTCGCGGCCTGTCGCTGATGTATCTGCCCTATTCCGGCTTTTCCGTCGCCAGCCTGACGATCTTTGCCGTGCTTTACGGTCTCGACTGGATCGCCACCGTGCCGCCGACCTTGCGTCTCAGCAACGAGGCGTTCGGGGATCGCAGCGGTCCGCTGGTCTTCGGCTGGGTGGTCGCCGGCCACCAGTTGGGTGCGGCCTGCGCCGCCTTCTTTGGCGGTTACATGCGCGAATTCCAGGGCACCTATGAACTGGCCTTCCTGATCGCCGGCACCACAGGCATCCTTGCCGCGCTCGTCTCGCTGCTGATCGATTCCAAGCCGGTGGAACCGTCGCCCGTGCCGGCGTAAGACCGTCAGCCGGGGCGGCTTTCCGCCCCGTTGATCAATTGCGGGACAGCGGCGATCAGCGCTTTCGTCACCGAAGTTTGCGGACGGGCGATGACGACCTCCGTCTCGCCGCTCTCGACAATGCGTCCTGCCTCCATCACCGCCACCCGGTGCGCGATGGCGCGCACCACGGCCAGATCGTGGCCGATGAAGAGGTAGCTCACGCCATCCTCGCGTTGCAGCGCCACCAGTAATTCCAGAATCTGCCGGCGGATGGAAAGGTCGAGCGCTGAAACGGCCTCGTCGAGGATTAGCAGCTTCGGCCGCGTCGCGAGCGCCCGCGCCAAGGCCAGCCGCTGCCGCTGACCGCCGGAAAGCGCCAGCACTGAACGACCGCGCAGCGACATCGCCAGCCCCACCTTGTCCAGCAATTCACCGATCCGCGCCGGGCGCTCCGCCTTGCCGACGATCTCATGGATGCGCAAGGGATCGTTCAGGACGCTTTCCACCGTGGCGCGCGGATTGAAGGCGCTCAACGGATCCTGAAACACCATCTGAATGTCCGCCCGCGCCCGCCGCAGCCGCGCCCCTGACAGCGCCAGCCAATCCTGCCCCTGAAAGCGAATGCTTCCTGAATCGGTCGGGATCAGCCGCATCAGTAGCCGCGCCAGCGTCGACTTGCCGCTGCCGGAAGCGCCGACGATGCCGAGCGTCTGGCCGGCGAGCAGTTCAAAGCCGATATCGTCGACGGCCAGCACATGCCGGCCGCCGTTGCGGAAGGTTTTGGTCAGGCCGGAAACGGCAAGCAGGGGTTCGCTCATCGCCGCTCTCCGATCAAGCGCGGTCCGGTGAGGCTGATATGGTCTGCGATCAGTGTCGCGGTATAGGAATCGCCCGGCCGCGCCAGCACGTCGCGCATCGGCCCGATTTCCACCAGCCGTCCCTCATGAAAGACGGCGACGCGCTGGCAGAGACCGGAGGCGAGCGCGATGTCATGGGTGATGAACACCAGCGTCATCGCCCCGTCGCGGGCGAGATCGGCGAGCAGCGCGACGATTTCCGCCTGCGTTACCATATCGAGGGCGCTGGTGATTTCATCGGCAATGAGGATGCGCGGGCGCGAGGCAAGGGTGGCGGCAATCGCCACCCGCTGCCGCTGGCCGCCGGAAAGTTGGTGCGGATAGGCCTGCATCAGCCGATGCGGCTCGGGCAAACGCACGCGGGTCAGAAGATTTTCGGCGAGCGCCAGGGCTTTGCCGCGCGACAGGCGCAGATGGGCGCGCGCGCCTTCCGCCACCTGCTCACCGATGGTCAGTACCGGATCGAGGCTGGTCGAGGGGTCTTGCAAGACCATGCCGAGATCGCGGCCGGGCAGGGGCGCGTGGCCGAGGCCCGGCCACTGGATTTCGCCGTTAAGGCGTGCCGTTTCCGGCACCAGGCCGGCCAGGGCGCGGGCGAAGCTGCTTTTGCCCGAGCCGCTTTCGCCGATGATCGCCAGCCTTTCGCCGGTGAGAATGTCGAAACTCAGATCGCGCAGCGCCGGCGGGTTGTCGCCGTAGCGCAGCGAGAGGTTACGGATGGCGGCGAGCGGCGCGGTCATGGCCGGTCCTCGCCATTCTGCCGCAGGGCATCAGAAAGGCCTTCGCTGAACAGATAGACGCCGAGGACGGTCATCACCAGCGCCAGCCCCGGCAGGATCGACAGGAAAGGAGCGGAGCGGATGACATTGCGTCCCTCCGCAATCATCGAGCCCCAGGTGACGACATTCGGATCGCCGAGCCCGAGGAAGGACAGCGCCGCCTCCGTCAGGATCGCGCCGGCGACGATGACCGAGGATAGCGCCAGTATGGGGGCGAGCGCATTCGGCAGGATCTCCTTGAAGGCGATTTCCAGCGGATGCATTCCGAGCGCCCGGGCCGCCGCGATGTAATCCTGCTCGCGGATCGCCAGCACTTGCGCCCGCGTCAGCCGTGCCGGCTCTGCCCAGGCGGCAAGCGCGATGGCGAGGATGATGATCGGCAGCGAGGCACCGAGGACGCTGGCGAAGGCAAGCGCCATCAGGAAGCCGGGCACGATCTGGAATGTCTCGACCACCCGCATCAACGCTTCTTCGACCAGCCCGCCGGCGAAGCCCGCCAGCGCCCCGACAACCATGCCGGCGAAGATCGCTGCGGCCGCCGCTGCAAGGCCAACCAGCAGCGAGATCTGCGCGCCATGGACGAGGCAGGCGAGCACATCGCGGCCGAGCCGGTCCGTTCCCAGCGGAAACTCGGAGGAAGAGAAGGGCGGCAGCAAGGCCGGGCCGGCGATGCGCAAAGGATCGCCCGGAAACAGTGCCGGTGCGGCAAAGGCGATAAAAGCCATCAGGCCGAGGATCGTCAGGCCGGCCCGGCCGCCGGGAGCGGCGGCCAGCCGCGCAACCAGGCTCACGATGCCGCCTCCGAGGCCCCGACGCGCGGATCGAGGGCGGCATAGAGGAGATCGACGGCGACATTGACGAGAATGACCATGACGGCGCTGACGAGGATGATGCCCATCAGCAGCGGCGCATCGCGGCCGCTCACCGCCTCCTGCGCCAGCCGCCCGAAACCGGGAATGGCGAAGACGCTTTCGATGACGACACTGCCGCCGATCATCGCCGCCGATTGCAGCCCGAGCACCGTCACCAGCGGCAGCAGCGCATTGCGCGCCACATGGCGAAACAGGATGCGCCGTCGCGACAGCCCGCGCGCCTTGGCGAAGAGGATATAATCCTGCCGCCAGACATCGGCCATGCCGGCGCGCATGACGCGCAGGAACAGCGCCAGATAGATGACGCCGAGTGCGCAGACCGGCAGGACGAGATGGCGGGCAATATCGAGCGCCCGGTCCCATCCATGCTTGCCGGACGCGATGGTCTCCAGCCCGCTGGTCGGCAACCAGCGCAGCCAGACCGAGAAGACGATGACAAGCACCAGCCCGAGCCAGAAGCCCGGCACGGCATACAGCACCAGCGAGCCCGCCGAGAGCAGCCGGTCGCGCGGCGAACCGGGTTTCGCGCCCGCCGCGATGCCAAGCAGGCTGCCGAGACAGAAGGACAGCGCCGTCGACGTACCCATTAGCAGCAGCGTGTTCGGCAGGCGCTCGCAAATCAGCGCCAGCACCGGTCGGTTGAAGGCGACCGACCAGCCGAGGTCGAGATGTGCCAAGGCTTGCAGGTAGAGCAGCAGCCGCGCCCAGACGGACTGGTCGAGACCATAGGATTGCCGCAGCGTTTCGACCAGTGCTGCATCGCCGCCGCCCATGGAAACGAGATAGGCATCGACGGCATCGCCCGACGCAGCTTCCAGCAGCAGGAAGGTCAGGACAACGACGATCAGCAGCACGGGAATGCTGCCGATCAATCGGCGCCGCAACAAGACGATCGCCCGCTTCACGTCCGGCCTACTCCTGAACAAACGGGTCAAGAACCACCCGTAACTCACCCTTTCAAAGCGGTATCCGCCCAGTTGGACACCGCCCAACGCGGATTGTCGCCGACATTCAGCACCGTATCGCGCGCCACGGTGATAAAGCCCCATTCGGCGACGTTGATCAGCGGCAGGTCTTCGGCCACCAGGCGTTGGAAATCATTATAGAGGCCGATGCGGGCTTTTCCATCCACGGTTTCCGAAGCCTTGGCGATAATCGCGTCGAGTTCGGGATTGGCATAGCCGCCCTGGTTGGAGAAGGGCACGCCGGCCGGGATGCCGGATTGCACGAGGATGGTGGTTGAAATCGCCGGGTCGCCGCGGAACACCGGCGGGGCGACGGCGAGATCGAAGGCATGGTCGGTATAGACGGCCTTCTGGTGGGCGGCCGAATCGTTGTTGGCGAGCTCGGCATCGATGCCGATGGCGGCCAGCGCCTGGCGCAGGTAATCGCCGAACTGGCGAGTCTCGTTGAAATAGGGTGCGGCCAGCAGTTTCAGCGAGAAGCGGGTGCCGTTGCTGCCGCGCGTGTAGCCGGCCTCGTCCAGCAACGCGTTGGCCTTGTCGACGTCGAATTCATAGTCTGGCACATCCGAGAAGTAGAATTCCGTCGAGTTGTGCGGAACCGGTCCGGTCGACGGCTCGGCAAAGCCGAGGAAGATGGTGCGAACGACGAAATCCTTGTCGATGGCATGTGCGATGGCCTGGCGCACCCTGAGATCGGCTAGTTCCTTGCGGCGATGATTGATCTCGACCACGAGCTGGTAGGTCAGCGCCTCGTAGCCGGCGGAAATGATCTGGATGCCGGGCTCCTTGCCGATGCGGGCGAGATCGGTGAGTGGCACGGCCGAAAATGCCGCCAGATGGATTTCTTCCGCCTCCAGCGCCGTGCCGGCGCCGGCGCGATCCGGCAGCACGCGGTAGACGATCTCATCGAGCTTCGGCTGGTCCTCGCTCCAGTAATCGGCATTGCGCTCCAGTCGGTAGTATTCGCCGGGCTTGTATTCGGCGAACTTGAATGGGCCGGTGCCGACAAGCGTATTGTTGGCCGGGTTGGCGGCGATATCGGTGCCTTCATAGAGATGTTTCGGCACAACGCTGGTGACCACCGGCAGGGCGTTGCGAATGAGCTGAAACGGCGTCGGTTTCGAGAAGCGGAAGATCGCCGTCTTCTCGTCCGGCGTCTCGACGTTGGAAAGATTGGCGAAGACGATGCGGCCAAGATTTTGCAACGGCTTCCAGATGTTCATCGCCGAGAAGGCGACGTCGGCGGACGTGAAGGGCTTGCCGTCGTGCCACTTGACGCCTTCGCGCAGGGTGAAGGTCGCCGACAGTCCATCCGCCGATCCTTTCCAGCCGGTGGCAAGGCGCGGCTCCAGCCGGTCCTCGCCGGTGAAGGAGGCTTCGGCCAGCGGTTCGATCACCTTGCTGGCGATGAAGAACACGCCGTTGGAGGCAACGATGGCCGGGTTCAGGTTCTTCGGCTCGGAATCGGCGGCGACGATCAGCCGCCCGCCGGTGCCTTGCGCCTGTGCGCGAAAGCCGAGGGTCGCGAGCGTCGCAAATGCGGCGGAGGACTGGAGCAGAAGACGGCGGGAAAGAAGCACGGGCATGGATGAAGCCTGTTCGAATGGTTTTGAAGCCGGCAATCCGGCGGCTACCGGTTTACGCCATCGGCCCCGGTTTCGGCAAGCGCGCCAGAAGGTCGCCGAGCAGCGCCGTCATGTCGGCGACGGAGCGGTCGAGCGGCCCGCTATTGTCGATGGTCACCACCTCGAAATCGCCTTTGACGCCAAGATCGCCCCGCTGCAGCCGTTGCTCGATATCGTCGAGGCTTTCCCGGCCGCGCGCGAACAGTCGCTCAGCCAGTACCGCCTTCGAAGCGACGATATTCAAGACGACCAGATGCGAAAAAGCCTTTTGGAAGTGTTTCAGCGCCGAGCGCGAACCATTGGCGACGACAATCTGGCCGGCTTCGACGCGCTCGCAGGCATTGCGGGGAATAGCGTAATGCAGGCCATGCGCCTGCCAATGTACGGCGAAATCGCCCGATGCCCGCCGTCTTTCGAATTCCGTGACATCGACGCCTTCAAAATCCTCGCCGCCGGCATCCGAGGGGCGAGTGATGACGCGGCGAACGACATGCAAGCGGGGATCGCCGGCGAAACGCTCGGCGGCGGCGGCCATCAGCGTATCCTTGCCGGCGCCGCTCGGGCCGACGACGACGACCATGCAGCCAGCGGAGGCTCGAGGCTGCGGTTCCATCACGCCACGCGCCGCCCCTCGCGCCAGACGGCGCGCACGATCGGGACGCCATCGTCCCGTTTTACCCGTACCATATCGCCGCGCAAGCCTTGCGCCAGCCGGCCGCGATCAGTGAGCCCCACGGCGCGGGCTGGATTGGCGGTGATCATGCGCAGCGCCTCCGGCAGCGCAATCCCGTCGATCTCGTCAGCGAGGATGAAGGGCGCGACGAGCAGGCTGAAGGGGATATAGTCCGAGGAGAGCACATCGAGCAGGCCGAGCGCCGCCAGATCCCTGGCGGCGATATTGCCGGAATGGGATTTGCCGCGCACCACGTTCGGCGCGCCCATCAGCACGCTCATGCCGGCTTCATGCGAGGCGCGAGCCGCCTCGATACTGGTCGGGAATTCCGCGAGCCGCACCTTCTGCGCGATCGCTTCCTCGACATGCGCCTGCGTTGCGTCGTCATGGCTGGCGACGGCGATGCCGCGTTCGGCGCAGAGATCGGCGATCGCCTGCCGGTGCATGGCCGAATAGAGATCGGAATCCTGCTTGCGTGCGGCGACGAAGGCATCGAAAGCCTCGTCGCTGAGGCCGCGCTTGATCTTGTAGTAGAGAATATACTGGTCCATCGTCTGGAATTGCCGCTGGCCCGGCGAATGATCCATGAGCGAAACGAGGCGCACCTGCGGATCCTCGATAAAATCCTCGAACTGGGCGACGACATCGGCAGTCGGCACCTCGCAGCGCAGGTGGATATAGTGCTCGGCGCGCAGGCGATGTTTCGCGCCGGCCTTCTCGATGGCATCGGCCATCTCGCGCATTTCCCCGCGCGGAAAGCCGGCATCCTCGGTGGAGCCGAGCCGCAGACAGTCAAAGACGGTGGTGATACCCGAGGTGACGATCTGGGCGTCGTAGGACTGGATCGCCGCCGTCAGGTTCCAGCGCACGCCGGGGCGCGGCGAATAATGCGCCTCGAGATGATCGGTGTGCAGCTCCACCAGGCCGGGAATCAGGAAATCGCCCTCGAGATCCTCGCCATGGCGACTGTTGCCGCTGTCGATGGCCGCGATCAAGCCATCGCGCACCACGAGCGAGCCGGAAACGATCTCGTTCTCCAGCACGAGCTGGGCATTGGTGAAGACCTGTTCGGCGCTCATCTCGGATCGTTCTCCTTAAGGGGGAAGAGCGCGCGCACCGTGAACGGCGCGCCGCGTTCTTCCTCGACGAAAACCGCCAGATGCGAAATCGCCAGCGGCCGGTTCAGGAAATCCATGAATCGGGCTTCAAGAAGGCGGTGCATCACGGCGCGACGGCTTTCCTCGATCGGTCCGGTGAGAGTCATGTGAAAGCGGAATTCCTCGAAGACATAAGGATAGCCCCAGCGCAGCAGATGCTCGCGCTGGGCAGGCGGCAGTTGCTCCGGCTTGCGCCTGCTGATGTCGCTTTCGCTCAAGGGTGCGCGGAACGGCTCGAAGCGGGTGACGACCTCGGCCGCGAAATTCTGCAACGGCGGATGCGGCGCATCCGGAACCAGCGCGAAGAAGGGCCCAAGCTGGCCGAGAACAAGCCGGGGGATTTCGAAACGCGGATAGCCGGCGGCGAAACGCTCGGCCTCTGCAATCAGTGCATCGGGACTAGCGCTCGCGGCCAGCTCGAACGGCGCCTTCAGCGTGGCGTGGAACCCGTAGCGCTGCGGATCGGCGATGGCGGCGGCATGTTCGGCGGCGGAGAGACCATCGATTTCCGCCGGCGGCAGGGTTTTGTCGGCGAACGGGTCGCGAAGAAGCCATCGTCCGGCGGCGCAGGTGAGGCCGTTATCGGCCGGCGGTGTAAAATAGAGTGCTAAACGCAAGGCGAGTATCCTCGGTTCGGTTCTCCCCGGGAGGGAAGGTGCGGGCACAATGGGATGATTTGTCGGTTTTCGGCAAGAGGTCTGGACGTGGTCTCATTGCTGAAAGCGGGGTTAAGATTTATGTTTAACAAAATCTTCATTTCCGCAGCATACTGAGGAACGATAATCGTAATCTCGCCGTTTTGGGACCAACTGGAGGAAGGCATCATGTTCGGATTTTTTTCCGCCTCGCGTCGCGATACCCCACCGCCGCCGATTGTCGATCATCCCGATTTTGCGGAAATCTCCCGCATGCCGGCGACACGCGCCCGCCCGGCAGATATCGAAACGGCCTTCCAGCGTGACTACGGTATGCAGCGTACCGTGACGGAAACCGCGGCTCGGTTTACTTAAACATCATAATTAACAATAAGTTAAGAGAGTTTTCCGCACTTGATCCAAAAGTTGAGGACCAAGGCTCAATCTTTTATTTAACAATTGCCTTTAGCTTTTTGGATTATATGGAATTTTCCCATGGCCTTCATGCGGAACCTTAAGTCGTGACCGAAGACGAATTCATTCGGCGTTTCGTCGCCTATATGATCGAGCATGCGGGCTTCGCGCATTTCGATGACGGTACGCCCGTTCGTTATTATGCGGAAGAAATGGCCGTAACTTATTGGCTGGACATGGGTCTTGAGGCTTCTCCGGAAGATTGCGCCGCAGCCGACATCGCCGATTGGACCGACGATGAGGGCGAGGACGAGACGGCCCTCTGATCAGGCGGCGAAGAGGCGGATGACGAATATCCGCGCGTGCCCCTGCGGCTCGACGGTCACGGGCATGGAAGTCGGAGCGATGTGCGCGACATCATAGACATCCAGCACCACACCCCCGACCCGGCAGGCATCGACGGCAAGCACCAGGCATTCGCCGCCCTCGGTCTCGATGCGGGTCGGCGCGGTGATATCGAGGCGCTCCATCCGGTGCCGCAGCGTCGTCCGCCGGCTCATGATGTTGAGGTCGCGCACCGGGCCGCCGATCAGCCAGGCTTCCGTCTTGCTGTCTCCCTGGAAGGGGAAGGGCACCGTCTCCGGCGTCAGCCGCTGCGGTTTGCCGTCAATGCGCATATCCATGCCGTCGCCGGTCAGTACGGCGATGGTGCGGTCGATGCCGGCGAAGGTGGAGAAGGGGCCGTCGACGGCGACGGTGGCGATGCTGAGCCGCCAGTCGAAGGTTTCGAGCGAGGCGTCGGCCGGATGGACGGCGATCTCGATGGTTTCCCCGCCGCCGTTCTTCCACGGCATCGGCTTGCGATCGCTTGCTTTCAAAATTTCGATGCCGGTCATTGTCTCCCCATGCCTGCCATTCTGATATCCCAAAGCCTTAGGCGCTGATATCGGGGCCGTCCAGCCGGAAACGACGCGCGGCTGCGGATGGAAACGTTGCCGCATCGCTTGACAGCGGAATGTTTGCCGGTATCAGATATGGAAACGTTACCACATCGGAGGAGCTTCCATGAAATCCGCACGCATCAATCGCCTGTTCGGCACCTCGGGCAATTGCTTCGACGTCGCCATCGACCACGGCATGTTCAACGAAAAGACCTTCATTCCCGGCATCGAGAACATGACGAAAGCGATCCAGGTGATTGCCGATGCCGCGCCGGATGCCATCCAGCTTCCGCCGGGCACCGCGCCGATCCTGCAATCGATCAAGGGCAAGAACCGTCCGGCGCTGGTGCTGCGCACCGATATCGCCAATGTCTATGGCAACCCGCTGCCGTCTTCGCTGTTTTCGGAGGTTATCGACCGCGCCGTCGAGCAGGGCGTGGTGCTGGATGCGGCCTGTGTCGTCGTCAACCTGCTGCTGTTGCCGAACCAGCCGGAAGTCTATCGCGCCTGCGTGCGCAATGTGAACAGCCTGAAGCGCGAATGCGAGATCTACGGCATGCCGCTGATGGTCGAGCCGCTGGTGATGCAGGACAATTCGCACGGCGCCTATATGGTCGACGGCAATATCGACAAGATCCTGCCGCTGGTCCGCCAGGCGGTCGAGCTCGGCGCCGATATCATCAAGGCCGATCCTTGCGATGATGTTTCCGAATATCATCGCGTCATCGAAATCGCCCAGACGATCCCGGTTCTGGTGCGCGGCGGCGGCCGTGTTTCGGATGCGGAAATCCTGTCGCGTACCAAGACCTTGATGGAGCAGGGCGCGCGCGGCATCGTCTATGGCCGCAATGTCGTCCAGCACGCCAATCCGGGCGGCATGACCCGGGCGCTGATGGCGATCGTCCATGAGGGCGCATCGGCCGAAGCCGCCGCCAAGCATCTGGCCTGATCCACTGCGCTGGGAGGAGCGAGCAATGACCAAAGTTTTCCGTTTCGGCGTCATCGGTTGCGGCTTGATGGGGCGGGAGTTCGCCAGTGCGGCGGCGCGCTGGCTGCATCTGTCGGACACGAAGGCAAGGCCTGAGATCGTCGCCGTCTGCGACACCAATCCGGCGCTGATGGACTGGTTCCGCACCCATGTGCCGAGCGTTGCCCAGGCGACGACGGACTACAGGGAATTGCTCGCCAACCCGGATGTGGATGCGATCTATTGCGCCGTTCCGCATGTGCTGCATGCGGAATTCTACACGGCGATCCTCAAGGCCGGCAAACACCTGTTCGGCGAAAAACCCTTCGGCATGGATCTGGTGCAGAATCGTGAGATTTCCGCTGTTCTCGCCGATCATCCGCACCTCGTGGTGCGCTGCTCCTCGGAAATCCCTTACTTTCCCGGCGCGCAAAAAGTCTTCGATCTCGCCCGCAGCGGTGAGATGGGCGAGATCATCGAAGTCGAGGCCGGCTTCCTGCATTCCTCCGATCTCGACCGCAACAAGCCGATCAACTGGAAACGCATGGAGCCGGTCAACGGCGCTTACGGTTGCATGGGCGATCTCGGTATGCATGTGCTGCATATGCCGCTACGCCTCGGCTGGCGGCCCTCGACGCTGCATGCGCAGCTCGTCAAGCGCGTTCCCGAGCGTCCCGACGGCAAGGGCGGCATGGCGCCCTGCACCACCTGGGACAATGCCACGATCAGCAGCCGCGTCAGCGCGGGGGGACAGGATTTCCCGATGGTGCTAAAAACCTGGCGCATTGCGCCCGGCGAATCCAACACCTGGTATCTGCGCATCCTCGGCATGAAGAAGAGCGCCTTCTTCACCACCAAATCGCCGCGCCAGTGGCAATGGATGGATTATACCGGCGGCATTCAGGCTTGGCAGACGGAGGATCTGGGTTACGGCTCGCTGTTCCCGGCGATCACCGGAAAAATCTTTGAATTCGGTTTTGCCGATGCCATCCAGCAGATGTGGGCCGCCTATCTCGACGAACTCGCCGGCGGCAATGCCAATGGGTTCCAGTGCGCCACGCCCGAAGAGGCGGCGGCGCATCACGCGGTGCTGACGGCGGCGCTGCAATCCGGCCGTGAAAACCGTGTGGTCAGCGTCGATTATGCCGGCGGGGCCGTTTGATGAAACGCTCCGAGATCAACCGCGCCATCGGCCATGCGCTGGAGATGTTCCAGCGCCATGGCTGGTCGCTGCCGGCCTGGGAAGGCTGGACGGCGGCGGAGCTGGCCGAACATCCCGAGACCGCCGCCTGGCTGGCCGCGCGCCAACTCGGCTGGGATGTCACCGATTTCGGCTCCGACCAGTTCGCGGAATGCGGGCTGGTGCTGTTCTGTCTGCGCAACGGCCTTGTCGGTGTTGCGGGCGAGCGGACCTATGCCGAAAAGCTGCTGGTGGTCGGCGAGGGGCAGTTGACGCCCACCCATCGCCATGCGGCGAAGATGGAGGACATCATCAACCGCGCCGGCGGCGATCTCGTCATCGAATTCTGCGCCAGCGATGAAAACGGCGCTCCGACTAGCGCGGATATCGAGGTGCCGGTCGATGGCCTGCCGCGCCGGCTGCACCCCTGGGAGCCGCTGGTGCTACGGCCCGGCGAAAGCGTGACCATCCGCACCGGGCTCTACCATCGCTTTTATGGCCGCAAGGGCGGCGGCGCGGTGCTGGTCGGCGAGGTCAGCCAGGTCAATGACGACCGCAACGACAATTTCTTCCTCGATCCGGTCGGACGTTTCGCACAGATCGAAGAGGACGCGCCGCCGCTGCGGCGTCTCTGGAACGAAGGAGCACCCTGATGGCCGAGCGGGAGGAGGCAGGGGCGGACGAGCGCAAGGGAGGCGTCGTCTGTGCCGGGAATTTCATCGTCGACCGCATCCACAGCCTGTCCTACTGGCCGGAGCAGGGCAACCTGACCTTTATCCGCCATCAGGATATCGGCGTCGGCGGCGGGGCGATCAACGTCGCCACCGACCTCGCCTCGATGGGTTTTCCCGGGCGGCTCGCCGCCGCCGGCTGCGTCGGGGCGGATGCGGATGGCGATTTCGTGCGCCAGCGCCTGCTGCAGGCCGGCATTGGCGCGGAAGGGCTGGTGGCGCTGGGGGGCCAAGCAACTGCCCATACCCATGTCATGACCGTGCCCGGCCAGAGCCGCACCTTCTTCTATCACGGCGGCGCCAATGACAAGTTGGAGGCGGGGATCATTTCGCCGCAGGCCTATGCCGAGCAAGGCTATCGGCTGTTCTATCTCGGCTATTTGATGCTGCTGCCGGGCCTCGACCGGCTGGATAGCGAAGGACGTTCCGGCGCCTCGCGCCTGCTGGAGGCGGCGCAGAAGGCGGGGCTCGTCACCTGCGTCGATTTCGTTTCCAGCGAGGATGCCGGCTTTTCGGCGCAGGTTGGCGCGTCGCTGCCGTTCTGCGATTACATCGTCATCAACGAGATGGAGGCCGGCAGCGCTACGGGCATCAGGCCGCGCGATGCGGAGGGCAAATTGCTGGATGCTGCTGTCCGGCAGGCCGGCGCGCGCCTGCTCGAAGCGGGTGTTTCGAAGGGTGTGGTCATCCATGCGCCTGAAGCCTGTTTCTGGTTTTCGCCGGGGCGGGAAACGGTGGTCATGCCGTCGCGGCCGATCGATCCGGCATCCATCGTCAGCCCGGTCGGGGCGGGCGATGCGTTTTGCGCGGCTGTCGTCTATGGCCTGCATGAGGGCTGGGCAATCGAGCGCATCATTCCGGTCGCCCATGCCGCCGCCGCCCGCTGCCTCGGTGGCGCGACCGCGACGGACGGTATTCCGATGATGGATATCCTGCTGGCCGACGCCTTCGGTTAAGCGCTACGTGCCGGCCCGACCGACTGGCGCGTGACCAGCGCCACCGGCATGCGAGTCGTGTCTGCGGCCACTGGCGGCGCTCCGCTTTCGCGCGCCGCGATCATCTTGGCCAATGCATCCGCCGCAGCGATGCCGACGCCGCGGATCGGCTGGGCGACGGTGGTCAGGCGCGGCAGCACGAACATCGCTTCCGGCAGGTCGTCGAAACCGATGATCGAATAATCCTCCGGCACCGTAAAGCCGAGATCATGCGCCGCATGGATGCAGGCGATGGCGGCGATATCGGTGGTGCCGATCAGCGCCGTGACCTCGGGCCGGGCCTGCAGCAGGCCGCGCGCCAGCCGGTAGGTTTCGGCAAAACTGTGCTCGCCGCTTAGCGATACCGCCAGTGGCTCCAGTCCCGTTTTCGCCAGTTCCTCGCGGATGCCGGCAAGGCGCAATTGAACCGGCTGGCTATGCCCCGGCGCGCCGACGACGCCGACCTTTTGATGCCCAAAGCCAAGCAGATGGCGCACCATCAGCCGGCCGCCTTCCTCGTGATCGGCCATGACGGCGGCGTCGGCGATGCCGGAGAGATCGCGGTCGATGGCGATGATCGGAATGCCGGCATCGGCCAGCGCCCGGAAATGGCCGGTATCGGAAAAGGCGCTGGCGACGATCACCCCGTCGACCCGCTGCGACAGCAGCATGGTGATGTAGCGCGCCTCATGATCGGCATTTTCCGCCGTGCTGCAGATCAGCGTCTGGAAGCCGCATTCGAACAGGTGCTGCTCGATGGTATGGGCGAGGATGCCGAAAAAGGGCACGTCGATGGAGGGCAGGATGAGACCGATCATCCGGCTTGGCTCGCCGCGCAGCATGCGCGCGCCCTTGCTGGGCGTGAAATTCAGGCTGCGGATCGCCGCCTCGACGCGTTCGCGCAAATCCGGCGAGGCATAGCCGCTCTTGTTGATGACGCGCGAGACGGACGAAACCGAAGTTCCGGCTAGTTTGGCAATCGTGCGGATGCTGGGGGCCACGTTCGTCATTCCAAAGGCTTGCGGTGTTCCGGGATACGAAGAATCCGGGGCAATCTCAAGTATCGATGCGGGCCGTCGCCGTCTGGCGCGTGAGATCGGCGATCAGCCAGTCGCGAAAGCCGGTCGCCGCCGCATTGCTGCGCCGCCCCTCCGGTGTCACCAGGTAATAGGCGTTTTCGGTGCTGAGCGGCAGGTCGAAGACCGGCGCCAGGCTGGCGGTTTCGATTTCCTCCTCGATCAGATAGGTCGGCAGCAGCGCGATACCCAGGCCGGCGATGGCGGCGGCGATGATCATCGAGAACTGGTCGAAACGGCTGCCGCGATAATTGCCGTCGCTCGCAGCGCAATAGCGATCCAGCCATTGTGTCCATAGATGCGGCCGGGTCGTCAGGTGGATGAGCGGCGCTTCGGTAAGGGCTGCGGCCGAGGGCAGGGCAAGGCTGCGGATCAGGGCGGGGCTTGCGACGGGCAGCACTGCCTCGCCGAACAGATAGGTGCATTCCGCCTTCGCCCAGCTCGGCTGGCCGTAATGGAAGGCGAGATCGAAAATCTCCGCCTCGAAATCGAAGGGTTCGGAGCGGGATTCCATGGCGAGCGCGATGGAGGGGCGGCTGGCGAAGAAGCGCGGCAGGCGCGGCATCAGCCAGCGCGCCCCGAAGGTCGGCAGCGTGGCGATGGTCAGCGAGGCCACTGCATTGGCCGAGGCGACGGCGCGGATCATAAGTTCCTCCGATTGCGCCAGAAGCCGCCGCACATCCGGCAGCAGCTTCTTGCCGGCCTCGGTCAGCACCACGCGCTGGCGGATGCGCTCGAACAGCAACAGGCCGGTCTGTCCCTCGAGATCGCGGATCTGGCGGCTGATCGCGCTCTGCGTCAGGCTGAGTTCGGCGGCCGCGCGGGTGAAATTGCCATGACGGGCCGCACTTTCGAAGGCCTGCAGGATGGCGATGTCAGGGATCAGGCTGCGCTTCATATCATTCCGGTTCCGCATCAAGTGAGTGAAAAGTCTCATGAGATTTTGCGGACTGCAACGAATATATTGCGTGCAGCGAATGAACCTCCCCGGAATACGCGCAGAAAAGGTTTAACCCCGATGTCCGTCCATCTCTCTCCTGATGAAATCCGCTCCGCCCTTTCGGCGGCCATGTCGCGTATGTATCGCGAGGAAGTGCCGGCCTATGGCACGCTGATGGAACTGGTCGCGACGGTGAATGCCGAGACGCTGGCCGCCGATGCGCATCTGAAGGAACGGCTGGAGGAAACCGAATCCCTGGCGCGCATTTCCGAGGAGCGCCACGGCGCCATCCGCCTCGGCCTGCCGCAGGAACTGGCGACGATGCGCCGCGTCTTCGCCGTCATGGGCATGTTCCCGGTCGGTTATTACGATCTCTCCACCGCCGGCGTGCCGGTGCATTCGACCGCTTTCCGTCCGGTCGGCGCAGAGGCGCTCAGCCGCAATCCTTTCCGCGTCTTCACCTCGCTGCTGCGTCTCGACCTGATCGCCGACGAGGCCTTGCGCGAGGAAGCCCGCGCCATCCTCGAACAGCGCCAGATTTTTACCGCTGGCGCCATTGAGCTGACGGAAAAGGCCGAGCGCGAGGGCGGGCTCTCCGCCGCCGATGCCGAGCGTTTCGTTACCGAGGTGCTCGAAACCTTCCGCTGGCATGACCGCGCCAGCGTCAGCGCCGATCTCTATCACCGCCTGCACGATGCGCACCGGCTGATCGCCGATGTCGTCTCCTTCAAGGGGCCGCATATCAACCATCTCACGCCGCGCACCCTCGATATCGATGCCGTGCAGGCACGCATGCCGGACTACGGCATCGCGCCCAAGGCCGTGGTCGAGGGACCGCCGACCCGCAAATGCCCGATCCTGCTGCGCCAGACCTCGTTCAAGGCGCTGGAGGAAGCCGTTTCCTTCCAATCCGCCGATGGCGATTGGCAGACGGGTTCGCACACCGCCCGTTTCGGCGAAATCGAGCAGCGCGGTATCGCGCTGACGCCGAAGGGCCGGGCGCTTTACGATGCACTGCTGACGGAATCCCGCAAACTGGTCCGCCCCTCCGCCGATGGTTCGAATGCCCGCGCCTATGAGGCGGCCTTGGCGGAAGCTTTCGCCTCCTTTCCGGATGATTGGGCCAGCATCCGCGCCGCAGGCCTCGGCTATTTCACCTATGCGCTGACCATCAAGGGCCGCGCGCACCAGGGCATCACTGGCGGCGATCTCGAAAGCTGGATCGCCGAGGGCCTCGTCTGCTTCGATCCCATCGTCTACGAAGACTTCTTGCCAGTCAGCGCCGCCGGCATCTTCCAGTCCAATCTCGGCGACGGCGCGCAGCAGGATTTCGTCGCCAGCCCCAACCAGCAGCGTTTCGAGGCCGATCTCGGCGCCCGTGTCCTCAATGAATTCGACCACTATGCCGCGATCGAAGCCGGTTCGATTGCCGCCTGCCGGCAAGCGCTGGCGATGCGCATCGCCGCCGAATGAAGGATTGGCCGGTCGCGGCTTTTGCGGCCGGCTTCTGAAAGAGATGTTTGCGCGGCGGCGGCAAGTTCGAAATCCCGTCCGTCGCGTTTGGGTTTCGAAGAAGAAATTTGCGCCAGATGCCCCGGAAATGGGTGAATCCGGTTTCGTTTTCTATCCGATCCGCCGTTTATCTTGTCGCCAAGGACAAAATAGTCTATTTATTTAATGGACAATAACGGACGAGGACGACGAAATGACCGCCAGCAAACTTGCCCAATCCATCTTTGCGAATGGCCAGGCGTTCAACCTCGCCGTTTGTTGTGATGCTGTCACATGTCGAATGTATGGGAACGCCATACGCAAGCCTGACACTGACCTTCCAACGAACTGGGCCGACGATCATGCAAAGGCACGTTATTGAATATGGTGGCATCCCGGTGGGGATTGCCGTTCCCCAGGAGGGGCGGCTGCGTTTTATCGCCGTGAAATTCCACGTCATCGATCTCGACAATAGCCTTCATGCCGGCGTCAACGAGATCAAGGCCGCCATCCGCGCGCATCTGTCGAGCGGCCACGCTCTGGCAGCCTGAGTCGCGTATCGATGAAAAAATTGCGGGCGTTCCGAACGTTATCGGAGCGCCCTTCGTGTTTCGGGGGATGGGTCGTGTCGCCGGAAGGTGTCGCAGCAGTTCAGTTGCGCGACTTGTCCTCTTCGGCCATGGCATCGGCATGGTACCAGCAGGTATCGACGACATCATAGATCACGCGTTCCGGAAACTGAACCACGCTTGCCTGCATGTCTTCCGTGCGCTGCCCGAAGTTGCGGCAACCGCCTTTGACAGGAAAGGGGACTATTTCTGCGGAACCGGGATGTACGCCTGCTGCCATTGTCTTTTCCTTTCCGGATTACTCTTTAGGCACGACTTCCACTCGATTAAATTTTGCACATTTTTTAGGCTCTATGCCTCAATTATTATCATGATTTGCGTGGCCTGTAAGCAGGAAAACGCGTGGTTTCGCTGACTATGTTGGGGCATTGGCTAATTTTTTTGCATTTGCGCAAATAACAAACGCCGGTTTTGACATTTTGTTCCACCCGGACCGTCAAGGCACCGGAAAATGACAACAAATTACGGTTTCGGCGCCCGCTCGCGAACTTGGCACGGGATATGCATTCCCCTTGGCAGCCTCCCCTGGACGGCCGCCACCCGGCGACCGCTTCAGGATCGTTCAGACCTTGCAACAGACGTGAGTGAGAGATTCGCAATGACCAAGTTCAAACTTGAGTACATCTGGCTCGATGGTTACACCCCGGTGCCGAACCTTCGTGGCAAGACGCAGATCAAGGAATTCGACGCCTTTCCGACGCTCGAACAGTTGCCGCTCTGGGGATTTGACGGATCTTCCACCAATCAGGCCGAAGGCCGCAGCTCCGATTGCGTGCTGAAGCCGGTTGCGCTTTATCCCGATCCGGCCCGTACGAACGGCGTTCTGGTCATGTGCGAAGTGATGATGCCGGACGGCAAGACGCCGCATCCGTCCAACAGCCGCGCCACCGTGCTCGACGATGCCGATACCTGGTTCGGCTTCGAGCAGGAATATTTCTTCTACCAGAACGGCCGTCCGCTCGGCTTCCCGGAGCAGGGCTATCCGGCGCCGCAGGGCCCGTATTACACTGGCGTCGGCTACAAGAACGTCGGCAACATCGCCCGCCAGATCGTCGAGGAGCATCTCGATCTCTGCCTCGCCGCCGGCATCAACCACGAAGGCATCAATGCCGAAGTGGCCAAGGGCCAGTGGGAATTCCAGATTTTCGGCAAGGGCTCCAAAAAGGCCGCGGATGAAATCTGGATCGCGCGCTACCTGCTGACGCGTCTGTGCGAAAAATACTGCATCGACATCGAATGGCACTGCAAGCCGCTCGGCGATACCGACTGGAACGGCTCGGGCATGCATTGCAACTTCTCGACCAAGTATATGCGTGAGACCGGCGGCAAGGCCTATTTCGAAGCCCTGATGGCGCAGTTCGAGAAGAACCTCGACGCCCATATCGCCGTCTATGGCCCGGACAACCATCTGCGCCTGACCGGCAAGCACGAGACAGCCCCCTGGAACAAGTTCTCCTATGGCGTGGCCGATCGTGGCGCCTCGATCCGCGTGCCGCATTCCTTCGTCAACAACGGCTATCGCGGCTATCTCGAAGACCGCCGCCCGAACTCGCAGGGCGACCCCTACCAGATCGCGTCTCAGGTTCTGAAGACGATCTCGGAGGTGCCGCTGGCCGGTTCCGCTTCCGCCGCCGCCTGATCGGCGACAAAACGACAAAGGCCTCTCCGCTGCGGCGGGGAGGCTTTTTTTATTCAGGCGGAAACGGCGAGGCGGGTGCGCATCAGGGCATAATAGGCGGCAAATTGCGGCAGCGCCGCCGTCAGCTGATCGAAGATCGCATCGTCAGCCGTCAGGGCACCGGCATATTTCGCGTCGAGGAAGCGGCGGTGTTCGGCCAGAATTTCGGGCGGCGGCGCCTCCTTCAGCGCCGTGAACACGGGCGAGGCGACCGAGCGGCCCTTCACCTGGATGCGATCCAGCTCGACCATGCAGAAGCGGTCGGCGGCCTGCCGCGCCGTTTCTCCGCCGAGCAGCAGCGGCACGGCGACAGATTTCGATTCGCCTTCTAACCGCGATGCGAGATTGACGGAATCGCCGAGCGCGGAATAATCGAAGCGGCTGAGCGAACCCATATTGCCGACGACGCAATCGCCGGTATTGATGCCGACGCCGATCCTGAGACCATAGGGTTCTTCGCCGCGCGCCGCCAGCTCCGTCTGAAGTTCGGCGTTGAAGCGGTCCATCGCCTCCAGCATCCTGAGCGCCGCTTCGACGGCATGGGCGGCATGCTGGGGATCGTCGAGCGGCGCGTTCCAGAAAGCCATCACGCAATCGCCGATATATTTGTCGATCGTTCCGCCGCAGGCGAGGATCTCGTCGGAAAGCGGTGTCAGCAGCCGGTTGATCAGCGTGGTGAGCTGCTGCGGATCGTTCTTCATCCGCTCGGCGATGGTGGTGAAACCGCGCACGTCGCAGAACAGGATGGAGAGATTGCGGGTCTCGCCGCCGAGTTTCAGCTGCGACGGGTCGTTGGCGAGGCGCTCGACCATGGCAGGTGACAGATATTGCCCGAAGGCGCGCGTCACCTGCCGGCGCGTACGCCGCTCGGCGGCATAGTCCAGTCCGGACTGGCCGATGACGACGGTCAGATAGGAGAGGACCGGCCCGACAGGCGAGGTGAAGACGCGCCCGTAACGCACGGACATATAAGCAAGGCCAAGGGCGGCCGCGACCGAGGCCACGCCCCACAACGCCGTTATCCAGTTGGTGTCGCGATAGACGGTGAGGGCGCCGACCAGCGCGCCGAGCACGATCAGCAGCAGGCGCAACGCCGTGCCGGTATCGGCGATCGCCAGCCCATGGGTCAGGTTGTCGAGCAACGTCGCCTGCACCTCGACGCCGGCGACGAGCCGGCTGGTATGAACGGTATAGGGGGTGGCAAACGTATCCGGCGTGCTGGCGCGCACATCCGGCGCAGTCTGCAGGCTGAGCCCGACCAGCACCGTGCGGTCCTTGAAATAGCCTTCCGGCAGGAAATTCTGCGGATCGAGGGCCTGGTAGTAGGAAACGGTCGGATAGGTGCGGGCGGGCCCGAACGCCTGAAGCATGGCGCCCGCTTCGTGCCTCACCACCGGTTGGCCGGCAGCGCGGGCGATCTCGGCGGCAAAGCTGTCTTCATAGCCCGGCATGCCGCGCAAGACGCCGTCTCCATCAAGCCCGACCGAGGCGATGCCGACATGCGCGCCCGCTTCGACGAAACGCGGCAGCGGCTCGGTGCGAATCAACTGGTCGGCCTGTGGCGTGTTGATGAGCGTCTCGTCGCCGGCCAGAACCACATCCGGTCCAAGCGCTGCCTGGAGCGCATCGTCGTTTTGCGGATCGACGGCGGGTTCGGCGAAGATGATGTCGAGGCCGATGGCTTTGGCGCCGGCTTCGCGCAGTTTCTCGATCAGGCGGGCATGAAGCGCGCGCGGCCAGGGCCATTGGTGCGGAATTTCCGAGAGCGACGGCTCATCGATGGCGACGATGACCGGGCCGTCCTTCGGCAAGGGCGGCCTGCCGATCGTCGTCAGGTAATCGAAGCTGCGCAGTTCGACCAGCCGCCAGGGCGAGGTGAAGGACAGCGCTGTGACCGCCACGATGGAGACGATGAACAGCAGGGCGAGCCCGCCCAGCCGATGCCGTATCCGCCCCGGCGCACCGTTTCTCGCCTGGCTGCCGAAAGGCCACATGGTCAGAAGCGCACTTTGATGGAGCCCATATAGGTGCGGCCCCAGCCGGGAACGCGCGGCGTGACCTCGAATTGCTGGTCGAGGATGTTGTAGGCGGCGAGATTGACCGCGATCCGCTTGTCGAACGGTTCCCATTGCAGCGTCGCATCCAGAGTCCAGTAGGAATCCAGCGCGTTGCCATTGTCGTCACCCTGGCGCTTGCCGGTATAGTTGGCGGCGAGCGTCGTCTTGACATTGTGGTCGTTGACCCAGGTAACGGCGACCTGCGCCGCCTTTTCCGGCACATAGGGCAGGCCTTGACCATATCCGGCGCTCGTTGGGTCGAGATTTTCCGAATCCGCATAGACGCCCGTCGCCGAAAGACCGAAGCCG
This sequence comes from Rhizobium sp. YJ-22, assembly GCF_029601685.1. Lineage (NCBI taxonomy): Bacteria > Pseudomonadati > Pseudomonadota > Alphaproteobacteria > Hyphomicrobiales > Rhizobiaceae > Rhizobium > Rhizobium sp. YJ-22. The sequence continues at coordinate 138,714 of NZ_JARRIR010000010.1, forward strand.
TGACCGAGGGCGATGTTGGCGGTGGCGCTGACGCGGTCGACACGGCCCTTGGTGAGATCGATGGTATCGACCGTCAGGGGGACACCGATGGACAGGCTATGCAGGTTCTGATGCTGGAAATCGATGGCAGTGAACAGCCGGTTATTCCATTCCGCCTCCCACCGGGCGGCGAAGGTGTCGCTGTAGCCGTCGGTATCGAGCGGTCGCTGGTTGGATTGCAGGCCGAGCAGGCCGATGGGCGACAACGTCGGCAGGCCGAGGTCGGAGCTTTCCCGCAGATAGCCGAGCCGCAGCCATTGCCCTTCGGCCGGTGACCAGGCGACGCCGACGCGCGGCTCCAGCCGCGCCACGTCGACGGTATCGCCGTTGAGATAGGTACCGAACAGGGCGCCCTCGAATTTCAAGTCGGGCGATGCCTCGTAAATTGCATCGACATAGGCGCGGCCGACGGTGACGTCGTCAATGACCTCGTTGAAGGTGGAGCTCATCGGCACGGTGAACGGCGGATACTGGAAGCCGAGCGCCTGACTATGCAGGCGCAGGGTTCCGCCTTCGATGCCGTAACGCCAGGTGAGCTCGTCATTCCCGACGGTGTGATTGAGCGCGCCGATGATGCCACGCTGTTCGTCCAATCCGTAATCCTCGGTCGCCAGGAAATCGTTGATGACTCCGAGTTGGCGGCTGTCACGCTTCTGCTGGGTGTAAAAGACCGCAGCATTTAGATTGTTGCGATAGGCGAAGGAATGGCTCCAGGCAAAGCCCGCCTGGGTCGCCTCGGTCTTGTAGTTGTTCTGCGTACCGATCAGGACGGGAATGCCGCCGAAATCGAGTATCAGCGGCACGGTTATCTCTTGGTCGGACTTGCCGCGCGAGAGGAAGCCGACGACATGGTCGTTGGCGCCGGGCGAGGCGGTGACATAGGCCGTGCCGCTGCGCAACTCGGTATCGCTGATGAAGCCGCCGACGAACTCGTTGAAAACGCGTGTATCGGGCTTGGTTTCGAACTGGCCCTGGGCATAGAAGCTGAATGGCATCGGCTCGTTGCTATAGCCCTGCAGCTCCACTTCCTTCAGGCGGCCGGTCTTGGCGTCCGGATCGTCCGGCCGGGTGAAGGTGATGCCGGCCGAGCCTTCGACAAAGGGCCGGCGCAGGAGGTTCGCCGTGCGCGAACGGCCGGAAAGCATGTGCGGATCGAGCAACAGCCCCTGCATGAAGGAAGAGAAGGTGGAGCTGTTGTTCGAATAGGCGGCGGTGTTGTCGCCGTAACTATAGGCGTTGACGAAGGGATCAGGGCTGCCGCGCAGGGTCTGGTCGACATAACTCGCGCCCGTGAACGGGCTGAAGACGACATCGCCGTAATATTGCCCCCAGGCATCAAGGCCCTGCAAGCGGAAGGCGTTGTTCAACGTCGAGCCGGCGTCCTGGTTTGCGCTGAGAGCGCCGTAATAGCCGCCGCGCGCTCGCGCCCGTTTCAGGTAGTCCTGCGCATTGCGGATCGCACCGTCGGCGTCGTAGTCGTCGATGGCGATCGCGGTGCGGATCGAGGAAATAGCCGGATCGTTCGGGTCGAGCCGATCGGCGTTGTCGATGGCCTGGGCGGCGGCATCGCGATTGCCGGTCTCGTAATGCACGGCGGCGAGCATCAGTTCGGCCTGCGAATAGCCGGGATTGGCGGTCGAGCCGGCCAGCAGATCCTCCATCGCCTTGTCCATCTCGCCGGTCTGCATGTAGTAGCGGCCACGGATGACGCGGGCGATCTCGAAATTCGGATCGGCGGCCAGCGCGATATCGATCTCGCGCTTGGCTTCCTTCACGCGGCCTTGGTCGAGATAGAGGATCGCCAGATTGACATGCGACAGCGGATCTTGCGGATCGAGGTCGATGGCCTGTTGCAGGGCCTCCTCGGCGCCGCGCGTATCCCCGATCTCGATCAGTGCGAGGCCGAGATTGTTGAGCGCGGTGGACCAGCCCGGCGCGACTGCAAGGGCGTCGCGTAGGTCGGCGATCGCGCCCTTGATATCGCCCTTGTAGTCGGACCGGTAGGAGGCGCGTGCCTCCAGCGCCAGTGGATGGGTGGGGTCGAGGGCCAGCGAACGGTCGATGGCGTCGCGCATCTGGTCGCGATCGTCGATCAGCATGGCGAAATGCGCCCGCGCCGCCGGCAGGGTCGGGTCGTTGGGATAACGGGCTTCGGCCTTCTTCAGCACGTCCACCGCCGCCTTGACGTCCTTCAGGAAGCCGGCGGTCCAGGCTTCGGCAAGCGCGGCATAGGGGCCGCCTGCGGTTTTCGGCGGTTGCTCAACACGGTCCGGGTCTGCCAGCGATCGCGCATAATAGCCGCCATAGGCGGCAATCGCCTGGCGCTGCGGGTCAAGCCGGCCGGAAGCGCGGCCGAACAGTTTCGCGGCTTGCGGATAATTGCGCTCGGCGCCGGCAAACAGCGCGCGGATGAGATCGGCGCGCGCCTGCTGGCGGGCGGAGAGGCCGCGCGCCTCGGCGGCCTGCAAGGCGGCCTCGGCCGGGCGGCGACCGCCCAGCGTCATCTGCACCTCGGCCAGCGTCAGCCAGTCCTCGGCGCTGCGGCTGGCTTCCGGCGTCGCATCGATGCGGCTCTTTTCGGCCGACATGTTGCGCACCGGCAAGGGGGAAGCGGGCATGAATGTGAAGGAATCGCGTAGCTGTAGATAATACAGCATCTGCTCGCGATCCTTGGGGGTGACGATGACCACCTTTTGCGGCGCTTGGCCGATGGAAGCGACGGCGCCTTCGCCCTGGCGTACCTGGACGCTGCCCTGCGCGTTCTTCAGTTCGACCACGCCTTCGAGCACGATCAGCGAGGTCTTGCCGCCGGCATCGACGGTCAGCGACCAGTCTGTACCGCGAATGGCGGCGGTCGCGGCCGGCGTATCGACGGCGACGCCCGAGCCGCCGCGCTCGGCGCGGGCCCAGATGGTGCCGGATTGCAGTTCGAGATCGGTGTCGCCGCCATCGCGGGCCATGTTCTTGACCAGCAGCGAGGTATTGCGGGCAAGGCGCACCTGGGTGCGGTCGGAAAACAAAACGGCGAGCTGGCCGGTGGCATTGGTGCGCAGCACGTCGCCCGCCAGCAGATTCTGCTGCAGTTCGACGGCGCGCCAGTTGGTGATATCGACGAAGCGGACTTCCTCGCCGAATTTGCGCGCGATGACGGCGCCGGCGGCCGGGGCGCTTCTCGCCAGCGGCTCGGCCTGCACCGACAGAACCGAAGACAGTATCGTGCCTGCCAGAACGGCGCTCCAGGCAGCAAATCGCATCATTATTCCCCACCAAACTTTGTGTCAGGAGTGAATACGAGGCAGGCAAATGTCAATAAGCTTAAATTTAGCATATTCGCTTTTGCGCCAAGTGTAATAAGAGGGCGACAGGTCAGGATTGGGGAGATTGATTCATGGCGGATTTGGAAGTGGGTTATGCCGATGACGGTTTGAACTCGGCCGACATGGAATTCGAACGCGACAGCGAGTATTTCGATCATATCCGCAAGGTGAACGACGTCTTCTACGACCAGATCAAGATCTCGGACCAGAAGGCGGCCTATATCTTCACCTTCATCTTGGCTTTCCTCGTCTCGTCGAGCGAGGTTCGCGGCGTCTTCAGTCTCGACCGTTACCTGAACGGCACCTTCATCGGCATTATTGCCTCTCTGCTTCTCGGCGCCGCCGCGCTGTTTTCGGCGATCTGCGCCATCAGCGTGGTGATGCCGCGCAAAAGCGCCAAGACCAGCTCGCTGTTCTGGGGTGCCTGGGCCCGTCACCGTGAGGAATTTCTCGACGCGGCGCGGCGCAAGGATCCCAATTATCTTTTTCGGGAATACGTCTCCAATGTCGATACGCTGGCCGAGATCGCCCGGGCGAAGTATCGCTTTGCGGGGCTTGCCTTCCGGGGGCTCGTCGTCGCGGTTATCGCCTATGTGCTGCTGCTGCTGGCGGTGACGCGCTAGGCTTTCATTTTAAGCCTCAAATATACCTTGCCAGCGCAGCGCATCGCGTTAGACTGCCCTTTCGTCACGGACCGCAATCCTGAGGAGGGAGCATGATCGCGTCGCATCCGCTGAAAGGTCGAAACGCACTCAAGCTCGGCGTCTTCTCGGCCAATGCCGATGGTGGGCTGGCGATCACGGACGTTCCCGAGCGCTGGAAGGCCGGCTGGGACGACAATCTCTCGGCCGCGCAGATCGCCGACCGGGCAGGCCTGGAATTCTTTCTGCCGATTGCCCGCTGGAAAGGCTTCGGCGGCAAGAATGCCGTGCGCGAATGGAGCTTCGAGACTTTTACCTGGGCGGCGGGGTTGGCGGCGGCAACGCAGCGCATCGGCCTGTTCATGACCGTGCATGTGCCGCTGGTGCATCCGCTCTATGCCGCCAAGGCGCTCGCGACCGTCGATCACATCAGCCATGGCCGCGCCGGGCTGAACATCGTCTGCGGCTGGAACCCCAAGGAATTCGCCATGTTCGGCGTGCCGCTGGTCGAAAAGGGATACGACCAGGCGGCGGAATGGCTCGACATCGTCGAGAAGGCTTATGAGGGCGCGCCGTTCGATTTCGATGGCAGTTATTATACGCTGAAGGATGCGGTCAGCAGCCCGGCGAGCCTGCAAAGCCCGCGTCCGGTGACGATGAATGCCGCTTTCGGCGGCCCGGGCCGCGACTTCGCCGCCGCGCATTGCGATTTCCTGTTCACCACCTTCACCGAGATCGAGCAGGCCGGCGCCCATGTCGCCGATATCCGCGAGCGCGCGGCGCGCACCGGCCGCGATGTCGGCGTCTATACCGTCTGCCATGTCGTCTGCCGCGAAACGCAGGCCGAGGCGGAGGAGTATTATCGCCGCTATGCGGTGACTTTGGCCGACCATGCGGCGGTCGATGCCCATATGGCGGGCAAGAAGGAATTTTCGCAATCGCATGACAGCGATGCCTATGATCGCTATCGCCAGCGTTTCGCCGGCGGCGCCGGCAGCTATCCGCTGGTCGGGTCGCCGGAAAGGATCGTCGAGGATATGCTGGCGATCTCGCGAAAGGGTTATGAGGGCATCGCCCTGTCCTTCGTCAACTATACGCAGGAACTGCCGTTCTTCTGCGACCGCGTCCTGCCGCTGTTGCGGCAGGCGGGCTTGCGCGTCGAATAGGGCGGTTTCCCCCGGCACGTAGCAGGCCGGGGGAAACGCTCACTCGCGAAAAAGCTTCCACTTGGTCGGGCGGAAGGCGAGGCGGCTGCGGTCGACGGCGGCGGCGCGTTCCGGCGGCAGCTCGATTTCCATCAGCGCATGGCCGTTGCCGATCTCCAGCTCCAGATGCCGGGTGCCGGCCACGCGCCGCGAGGCGGCGACGACGCCGGCGATGCAGCCGCCGCAGCCATCGCGAATCTCGATGTCGTGCGGGCGGAAATAGAGCAGCGCTTCGCCCTCGGCCTCGTCCTTGGCGGGCAGGCCGATCGGCCGGTCGTCCAGCCAGATTTCGCCATTGGCAACCCGCACCTTCAAACAGTTGGACTGGCCGATGAAGCGGAAGACGAAGGGCGAGACCGGCGTGTCGTAGATCTCGTCCGGGGTGCCGACCTGCTCGATGCGGCCCTGGCTCATGACGACGATGCGGTCGGCCAGTTCCAGCGCTTCCTCCTGGTCGTGGGTGACGAAGACGGTGGTATGGCCGGTCTGGTCGTGAATCTCGCGCAGCCATTTGCGCAGATCCTTGCGCACCTGCGCATCCAGCGCCCCGAAGGGCTCGTCGAGCAGCAACACGTTCGGCTCGACCGCCATGGCGCGCGCCAGCGCCACGCGCTGCCGCTGGCCGCCGGACAATTGCGTCGGGTAGCGCTTTTCGAGGCCGGAAAGCTGCACGAGGTCGAGCAGTTTCGCAGCGCGCTCGCGGATTTCGGCCTTCGTCGGCCGACGGCTGGAGGGCCGCACCTTGAGGCCGAAGGCGACATTGTCCAGCACCGTCATATGCCGGAACAGGGCATAATGCTGGAAAACGAAACCGATATTGCGCTCCTGCACCGATTTGTAGGAGGCGTCGTCGTCGCCGAAGAAGATCTTTCCCTGTGTTGGCGCTTCCAGCCCGGCGATGAGCCGGAGCAATGTCGTCTTGCCGGAGCCGGAAGGCCCCAGCAGCGCGATCAGCTCGCCGGAGCGGATCGAGAGCGACACGTCGTGCAAAGCCGGAAACCGCTCGAACTCCTTGCGTATGTTTTCTACGCGAACTTCCATTCATGAACCTTTCAGTGGCGCCGGCTGGCGGAAATTTCGGCGCTGTAACGCAATTCGAGCAGCGTTTTCAGAACCAGTGTGACAAGGGCCAGCAGCGCCAGCAAGGTCGCCACGGCGAAAGCCGCAACGAAATTATATTCGTTGTAGAGGATTTCGACCTGCAACGGCATGGTGTTGGTGACGCCGCGAATATGGCCCGAGACCACCGAAACGGCGCCGAACTCGCCCATGGCGCGGGCGTTGCAGAGCAGCACGCCGTACAGCAGGCCCCATTTGATGTTCGGCAGCGTCACATACCAGAAGGTCTGCCAGCCGCTGGCGCCGAGCGACAGCGCCGCCTCCTCGTCGGACGTGCCCTGTTCCTGCATCAGCGGGATCAGTTCGCGGGCGATGAAGGGGAAGGTGACGAAGACGGTCGCCAGCACCAGCGCCGGCACGGCGAACAGGATCTTGATGCCATAGCTTTGCAGATAGGGCGCGAGAATGCTGTGCGAACCGAACAGCAGCACGAAGACCAAACCGGAAATGACCGGCGAGACCGAAAAGGGCAGGTCGATCAGTGTCGTCAGGAAGGCCTTGCCCTTGAACTCGAATTTGGCGATGGCCCAGGCGGCGGCAATGCCGAAGACGAGATTGAGCGGCACCGAAATCCCGGCGACGATCAAAGTCAGGCGGATGGCTGAAAAGGTTTCCGGGTCGGCCAGCGCTTCCAGGAATGCCTCTGGGCCTTTACGCAACGCCTCGAAGAAGACGGCTGCGAGCGGCAAGAGCAGGATAAGGAGCAGAAAGACCAGCGAAATCCCGATCAGTGTCCAGCGCGCCAGCGGTCGTTCGGTCGTCGCCTTGCCGACGCGGGCGTAATTTCCGGGGGCAAGCGCCTGGGTGTCATGCGCCATAACCATACCTCCTGCGGCTCCAGCTCTGGATGAGATTGATGACGAACAGCAGGCTGAAGGAGAGGATCAGCATGACGGCGGCAATCGCTGTCGCGGCCGGATAGTTGAATTCCTCCAGGCGAATGACGATCAAAAGCGGCGCGATTTCCGAGACATAAGGAATGTTGCCGGCGATGAAGATCACTGAGCCGTATTCGCCGACGCCGCGCGCGAAGGCGAGCGCGAAGCCGGTGAGCACCGCCGGCGCCAGGCCGGGAAGCAGCACGCGCGAAATCGTCTGGAAGCGGGTAGCGCCGAGCGTGGCTGCGGCTTCCTCCACTTCGCGGTCGATTTCTTCCATGACCGGCTGCACCGTGCGCACCACGAAGGGTAGGCCGACGAAGACGAGGGCAATGACGATGCCGAGCGGCGTGAACGCCACCTTGATGCCAAGCGGCGTCAGGAATTGCCCGATCCAGCCGTTCGGCGCGTAGAGCGTCGTCAGCGCGATGCCGGCAACGGCGGTCGGCAGCGCGAAAGGCAGGTCGACCATGGCGTCGATGATGCGTTTGCCGGGAAAGCGATAACGCACCAGCACCCAGGCGAGGATGATGCCGAAGGCGACATTGAGAATGGCCGCCAGGAATGCCGTGCCAAAGCTGATGCGCAGCGCATTCAGCGTGCGCGGATCGGCTGCAAGCGCCCAGAATTTGGCGGCGCCGAGCCCGCTGGAACGAATGGCGAGCCCGGCGAGCGGGATGAGAACGATGAGGGTGAGCCAGAACAGCGTAACGCCGAGCGCCAGCCCGAAACCGGGAAGGACGCTCGGCCGTCTGAACTGCCAGCTCTTGCGAGTCTGTGCAGCCATATAATCTTATTGCCCCGGCTGATAAATCTTGTCGAAGACGCCGCCATCGCCAAAATATTTCGGCTGTGCTTCCGCCCAGCCACCGAAATCCTCGATGGTCGAAAGCTTCACCTCGCCAAAGCGGGCAATATCCTCCTTATTGGCCAGTTCCGGCTTGTAGGGGCGGTAATAGTGCTTGGCGGCAATCTTCTGCCCGACATCCGAATAGAGATATTGGAGATAGGCTTCGGCCACCTTGCGGGTGCCCTTGGCGTCGACATTGCCATCGACCAGCGCCACTGGCGGCTCGGCCTTGATTGAGACCGACGGCGTCACGATCTCGAACTGGTCGGGGCCGAGTTCGGCCAGCGACAGATAGGCCTCGTTTTCCCAGGCAATCAGGACGTCGCCAAGACCGCGCTGGACGAAGGTGGTCGTCGAGCCGCGTGCGCCGGTGTCAAGCACGGGAACATGCTTGAAGAGCTGCGACACATAGTCCTGCGCCTTGGCGTCGTCACCACCATTGGCCTGGCGCGCCCAGGCCCAAGCGGCCAGGAAATTCCAGCGGGCGCCGCCCGAGGTCTTCGGGTTCGGCGTGATCACCTGGATGCCGTCCTTGACCAGATCGCCCCAGTCCTTGATGTCCTTCGGATTGCCCTTGCGGACCAGGAAGACGATGGTCGAGGTGTAGGGTGCGCTGTTGTTTTCGAACTTCTTCTTCCAGTCGGCTGGAATCTTGCCCGATTCCTTGGCGATGGCGTCGATATCAGCTTCAAGCGCCAGGGTGACGACGTCGGCCTCCAATCCATCGATCACCGAGCGCGCCTGCTTGCCGGACCCGCCATGCGAGGTCTGGATCGTCACCGTTTCCCCGGTATCGGCCTTCCATTTTTCAGCAAAGGCCGCGTTGAAATCCTTGTAAAGCTCACGGGTGGGGTCGTAGGACACATTCAGGAGCGTCTGATCCGCAAAGGACGGACCGATCGAGCTTGCCTGCATGATGCCCACGACGAATGCGGCTGTCAGAAACCGCGTAACCGTTGATCGCTTCATCCTTACCTCCATCGTTATACCCAAACTCTATCAAATTTATCGAATGCGGTAACGCAGAACGTTTCGGCTAGGCTCTCGGGCGTAGAATAGGATGCTCTTTATCGGGCCACCTGAGAATACATTTGTCCGGCAGGCGCCGTGATGCGGCTGCCACAGCAGGCGACCGACTTCACGGGATATTTCAAAATAACCTTAAAAACGATCACACCTGTCAATTATTCCGGTGTATAGTAAGAGCAACTAGGTATTTCGCCATAGTCCGGCGATAATTTCACAAACAGGGCGCGTAGGTTTCGGGCTCGATGCGCAGGCGATGTCGCCTTCGCCTTTCGAAGAAGCGAATTTGTCATGCTGACGAAAAAAGGGAAATATGGACTGAAAGCGCTGGTGGATCTGGCTCAGCTCAACCCCGGCGAAACGGCATTCATCACCGACATCGCCACGCGCAACAACATTCCGAAGAAATTCCTGGACGCCATTCTTCTGGAATTGCGCAATGCCGGCATGCTCCGCTCCAAGAAGGGGCCGGGCGGCGGGTATTCGTTGGCGCGTCCGGCAAGCGAAATCCGTATCGGCCATGTCATCCGAACCTTGGACGGCCCGCTCGCGCCGATCCGTTGCGCCAGCCGCACCGCCTTCGAGGCCTGCGAGGATTGCGCCGACCCTGAAACCTGCACCGTGCGCCGCTCGATGGCGGATGTGCGCGACGCGATTTCGTCCATCCTCGACAATATGACGCTGACTCAGTTCGTCGAAAACGAGCAGGGTCAGGCAGTTGCCGCACCGGCCGTTGCGTCCCGCCAGGCGGTTCACTCCGCCTGATCCTTTGGTCCGGCTTGCGGGAACCCTATCGTTCCCCGCATGGTTTCTCCTGTATCCGCCCGTCCTTCATCTGCTATAGACGGGCAGAACAGGGAGCGGTTCGTGATGACGAGCGATGTGCGTCCGGCGGCCGATGAGGCGCGCCGCATCTTTTCCTTTGACAATTCCTATGCCCGGCTGCCGGCGCCATTCCAGTTGCCGCAGCGGCCGGCTGCGGTTTCCGCGCCAAAACTGATCGCCTTCAACCGGCCGCTGGCGGCCGAGCTAGGCATCGATCTTGAAGGCGCGTCCGACCAACGGCTGGCGGCGATCTTTTCCGGCCAGGAAATCGCCGAGGGGGCGCAGCCGTTGGCCATGGCCTATGCCGGCCACCAGTTCGGGCAGTTCGTGCCGCAGCTCGGCGACGGACGCGCGATCCTGCTTGGCGAAGTCATCGACCGAAATGGCGAGCGCCGCGACATCCAGCTGAAAGGCGGTGGCCAGACGCCGTTCTCGCGGCGTGGCGATGGCCGGGCAGCGCTGGGCCCTGTCCTGCGCGAATATATCGTCAGCGAGGCTATGGTGGCGCTTGGCATTCCCTCAACGCGGGCGCTGGCTGCGGTCTTGACCGGCGATCCGGTCTATCGTGAAACCGCGCTGCCTGGCGCGGTCTTCACCCGCGTCGCCGCCAGCCATATCCGTGTCGGCACCTTCCAGTTCTTCGCGGCGCGTGGTGATCACGAAGCCCTCCGGCGTCTGGCCGATTATGTCATCGCCCGGCATTATCCCGGCCTCGAACATCAGGAAAATTCTCATCTGGCACTGCTGAAGGCCATCGTGACGCGGCAGGCGGAACTGATCGCGCATTGGATGGCTGTCGGCTTCATCCATGGGGTGATGAATACCGACAATATGACGGTATCGGGCGAAACCATCGATTTCGGCCCCTGCGCCTTCATGGATACCTATGATCCGGCAAAGGTGTTCAGTTCCATCGACCAGTTCGGTCGATATGCCTATCGCAACCAGCCGGCCGTGGCGCAATGGAATCTTGCGCGTCTTGCCGAGGCGATGCTGCCGATCCTCGACAGCGATATCGACGCCGCCGTCGAGATGGCTAATGGCGCAGTGATCGATTTCGCCCAACTCTACCAAGCGGCCTGGCTCAAGCGGATGGGCGCGAAGATTGGGGTTTTGAACCCCGAAGAGGGCGACCGCCCGCTGATCGAAGGGCTACTGGACGTCATGGCGCAAGGGGGGGCCGATTTCACCCTGACCTTCCGGGCGCTCTGCGCCGCCGCCGAAGGCGATGATGCGCCTGTGCATGCCTGCCTTGCCGATCCCTCGGCATTCGACGCCTGGGCCGGGGCGTGGCGCGAACGGCTGGGGCGCGATGCGCAGACACCGACGGCGCGGGCAGAGGCCATGCGTCACGCCAATCCCTATATCATTCCCCGCAATCATCGCATCGAGCAGGCAATCGTTTCGGCCGTCTCCACTGCCGATTTTGCGCCGTTCGAGCGGATGGTCGAGGCGGTGGCGAAGCCTTACGAAACGCGCGATGCTTTTGCCGAATTCACCACGCCGCCGCAAGAAGACGAAGTGGTTTTGCGTACCTTCTGCGGCACATAGCCACCAAAAACAAAAGCGGAGCGAGATGGCTCGCTCCGCTTTTCGCGTCCAAGACAAAGCTGCGCGGGGCGGCTTACTTGTTCAGCGTGTCCTTGACGGCCTTGGCCGGCGTGAAGCTCAGCTTGTTGGCGGCGGCGATCTTCACCTTCTCGCCGGTCGACGGATTGCGGCCTTCGCGCTCGGGCGTTGCCTTGACCTTGAACTTGCCAAAACCTGCAATGGAGGTTTCCGCGCCAGCGACGGCTGCGTCGACGACAGCCTTGAAGACGGCTTCGACGATACCCTTGGCCTGAACCTTGGTCAGACCGTTGTCCGCGGCGATCTTGTCGGCAATTTCGTTCGTGGTGGTCATATCAGCGTTTCCTCGTTTGGTTGCTGAGCCCCTCTTGCCAGCCGACCGCGAAAAAGTCATCGGGCGAAATTCACCAATTTCATTTATTTTCGTCCTATCCACAGCCGAAATCGTTCCGAAAGCCCGGTTGACAGCGGTTTCGCGCCCGGCGAGGGATGGGAGACGCAGAATCTGGAGAAGCCGAAATGTCGGATAATGACGACCGTATCACCCGTCTTGAAGAGCTCGTCGCCCATCAGGGCCGGGTCATCGAGGAGCTTTCCGAGCAGCTTGTCGCGCAATGGAAGGCGGCCGAGCAATCCCGTCTGAAGCTCGACCGGCTGACCGAGCGCTTCCTGGCGCTGGAGGAGCAGTCACTGGGTCCGACACCGATCACACGGCCACCGCATTACTGAAATGCGGCATGAAAAAGCCGCGCCGGTCAGAAACGGGCGCGGCTATATTCGAGATATCGGAGCTTAGTTACCGAGAATACCCGGCAGGCGCAGCCCCTTTTCCTTGGCGCATTCGATGGCGATGTCATAGCCGGCATCGGCGTGGCGCATGACGCCGGTGGCCGGGTCGTTCCACAGGACGCGGCCGATGCGGGCAGCGGCATCGTCGGAGCCGTCGCAGCAGATGACAACGCCCGAATGCTGCGAGAAGCCCATGCCGACGCCGCCGCCATGATGCAGCGATACCCAGGTGGCGCCCGAGGCGGTGTTGAGCAGGGCGTTCAAGAGCGGCCAGTCGGATACGGCGTCCGAACCGTCCTTCATCGCTTCGGTTTCGCGGTTCGGCGAGGCGACCGAGCCGGAGTCGAGATGGTCGCGGCCGATAACGACAGGGGCGCTGAGTTCGCCGTTCTTGACCATTTCGTTGAAGGCGAGGCCGAGGCGGTGACGATCGCCGAGGCCGACCCAGCAAATGCGCGCCGGCAGCCCTTGGAAGGCGATGCGCTCCTGCGCCATGTCCAGCCAGTTGTGCAGGTGCTTGTTGTCGGGCAGCAGTTCCTTGACCTTCGCATCGGTCTTGCGGATATCCTCCGGATCGCCCGAGAGAGCGGCCCAGCGGAACGGACCGATGCCGCGGCAGAACAGCGGGCGGATATAGGCCGGCACGAAGCCCGGGAAGGCGAAGGCATTTTCAAGGCCTTCGTCCTTGGCCATCTGGCGGATGTTGTTGCCGTAGTCGAATGTGGGCACGCCCATATCCTGGAAGGCGATCATCGCTTCGACATGCTCGCGCATCGAGGCGCGGGCGGCCTTTTCGACGGCCTTTGGATCGCTTTCGCGCTTTGCCTTCCATTCGGCCATGGTCCAGCCCTTCGGCAGATAGCCGTTGATCGGGTCATGGGCCGAGGTCTGGTCGGTCACCATGTCGGGACGGATGCCGCGGCGGACCATTTCCGGCAGGATCTCGGCGCAGTTGCCGAGCAGGCCGACGGACTTGGCTTCGCCGGCCTTGGTCCAGCGGTCGATCATCTCCATGGCTTCGTCCAGCGTTTCGGCCTTGGCGTCGACATAGCGGGTGCGCAGGCGGAAATCGATGGAATCCGGGTTGCACTCGACGGCGAGGCAGCAGGCGCCGGCCATGACAGCCGCCAGCGGCTGGGCGCCGCCCATGCCGCCGAGACCGCCGGTCAGCACCCATTTGCCTTTGAGGTCTCCGTTATAATGCTGGCGGCCCGCCTCGACGAAGGTTTCGTAGGTGCCTTGGACGATGCCCTGGCTGCCGATATAGATCCACGAACCGGCGGTCATCTGGCCGTACATGGCCAGCCCCTTCTTATCCAGCTCGTTGAAATGATCCCAGGTCGCCCAATGCGGCACGAGGTTGGAATTGGCGATCAGAACGCGCGGCGCATCCTTGTGGGTGCGGAACACGCCGACCGGCTTGCCCGATTGAACCAGCAGGGTTTCGTCCTCGTTGAGCGTCTTCAGCGTCTCGACGATCTTGTCGAAGCTCGCCCAGTCGCGCGCGGCACGGCCGATGCCGCCATAGACGACCAGCTCATGCGGGTTTTCGGCGACGTCGGGGTCGAGGTTGTTCATCAGCATGCGCAACGGCGCTTCGGTCATCCAGCTCTTGGCATTGAGCTGGTCGCCGCGCGGAGAGCGGATCTCGCGGATATTGTGGCGGGGATTGGCGGTCATGGGGCTTCCTCCTGTTATCGTGTCATGCTGCGTGCGGCGGTGTCGATGCGCCGCAGAATGGCTTGAAGATGCGGGCGCAGCCGTTCCGCCTTGGCCTCGTCATAGGCAAAGGGCAGGGTTTCGGTCTGCAGATGGCTCGATTGCGCCAGTTCCATCTGGATGGCATGGACGCCATCGGCGGGTTTTCCGTAATGGCGCGTCGTCCAGCCGCCCTTGAAGCGGCCGTTGAGAATGCTGGTATAGCCGGCGGCCGAGGTCGCGACCTCGACTGCGGCGGCCTCGATGGAGGCGTCGCAGGTCTTGCCCATATCCGTGCCGATGTTGAAATCCGGCAGCTTGCCTTCGAACAGGAAGGGGATATGCGAGCGGATCGAATGGCAATCATAGAGCACGGCGACCCCGTGGATCGCCTTGACGCGCGCGACCTCGGCGGCGAGCGCCGCATGATAGGGCGCGTGAAAATCCTTCAGCCGCGCGGCGATATCCGCTTCGGTCGGCTGCTCGCCGTCCTTCCAGATCGCCACGCCGTCGAAATCCGTCTCGGGAATGAGTCCTGTGGTGTTCTGGCCGGGATAGAGGCTGACGCCTTGCGGGTCGCGATTGGCGTCGATGACATAACGGTGGAAGGTGGCGCGCACGGTGGTCACATCGTCCAGCAGACCGTCATAAAGGTCGTGGATATGCCAGTCGGTATCCGCGAGCTTCAGGCCGTTGTCGTTGAGCCGGGCCTTGATCGCCTCGGGTACATCCGTCCCGGTATGCGGAAAACCGAGGATGACGGGCGAATTGCCGCGCCGGACTTCGAAAACGCTCATCTCATTTCCCCCGATAGACGCGCTTGTGCAGCGGGTTGAAGCCCATGCGATAGACCAGCTCGGCCGGGCGATCGATATCCCAGATGGCGAGATCAGCCCATTTGCCGACTTCCAGCGTACCGACCTCGTTCGACAGGCCGAGCGCGCGGGCGGCCTCGCGGGTGACGCCGGCCAGGCACTCCTCGACGGTCATCGAAAACAGCGTCGCGCCCATGTTCATGGTCAAGAGCAGCGAGGTCAGCGGCGACGTGCCGGGGTTGACGTCGGTCGCCAGCGCCATCGCCACGCCATGGCGGCGGAAGAGATCGATCGGCGGCTTCTTGGTTTCGCGGATGAAGTAGAAGGCGCCCGGCAGGATCACGGCCACGGTGCCGGCCGCCGCCATTGCGATGGCGCCCGCTTCGTCGGTATATTCGAGATGATCGGCAGAGAGCGCATGATGCCTGGCGGCCAGCGCCGCGCCGCCGAGATTGGAAAGCTGGTCGACATGCAGTTTTACCGGCAGGCCGTGCTTTTCGGCGGCAACGAACACCCGCTCGATTTCCTCGGGCGAGAAGGCGATGCCTTCGCAGAAGCCATCGACCGCATCGGCCAGGCCTTCGGCGGCGACGGCGGGCAGCATCTTGTCGATGACGAGGTCGAGGTAACCCGCACGGTTTTCCTTGAATTCCGGCGGCAGCGCATGGGCGCCGAGGAAGGTGGTGCGCACCGAAACGGCGCGTTCCGATTCCAGCCGGCGCGCGGCGCGCAGCGATTTCAGCTCGCTGTCGACATCGAGCCCGTAGCCCGACTTGACTTCGACGGTCGTCAGCCCCTCGGCGATCAACGCATCGAGGCGCGGCAGGGATTGCGCGATCAACTGGTCTTCGCTGGCGCCACGCACGGCGGCGACCGAGGACACGATGCCGCCGCCGGCACGCGCAATCTCTTCATAGGTGGCGCCGGACAGGCGCATTTCGAATTCACGCGCCCGGTTGCCGGCATGGACGATGTGGGTGTGGCAATCGATCAGCCCGGGCGTGATCCAGCGGCCCTCGCAATCAAAGATCTCGGCGCCGGCGCTAAGTCCGGCCGGCAGCGCGGCTTCGGCGCCGGCATAAATGATGCGCCCGTCCTTTGCGGCGATCGCGCCGTTTTCAACGATACCCATGCCCGGAAGGCCGGGGGCGAAGGTGGCAAGGTGCGCATTGCGCCAGATGCGGACGGTTTTGGTGTTTTCGTCGGTCATCGTGATTTCGCCTTTGTGTTTCGTTGTGAATATGTATATACATAATATTACACTTGGCAAGCCCGATCTTGCGCCGGAAGACGGTTTCATGAATCGGTGCGATAAAACCGGTGCGGCGGCTAGAATGCCGGCCGCGGGAGAGGAGCACTATGCAGACGAATACGATCTTTGCGAACGCCGTCCTGACGGCAAACGGCTGGGTGAAAGACGCCCGGCTGCGCCTGGAGAATGGCCGCATCGCCGCCATCGACGCTGGTGTGGCAGCCGAGGCCGGCGACGAGCGCCACGACATCCTCGTGCCCGGCATGCCCAATCTGCATAGCCATGCCTTCCAGCGCGCCATGGCCGGCCTTGCCGAAATGCGCGGCCCCGGAGACGACAGCTTCTGGAGCTGGCGCAGCGTCATGTATAATTTCGCCCTGTCGATGACGCCGGAGCAGGTCGAGGCTGTCGCTGCCCAGCTTTATCTCGAGATGCTGGAGGCGGGCTTCACCCGCGTCGGCG
Source organism: Rhizobium sp. YJ-22 (assembly GCF_029601685.1). Classification (NCBI taxonomy): domain Bacteria; kingdom Pseudomonadati; phylum Pseudomonadota; class Alphaproteobacteria; order Hyphomicrobiales; family Rhizobiaceae; genus Rhizobium; species Rhizobium sp. YJ-22. The sequence goes on from NZ_JARRIR010000010.1 coordinate 155,199, forward strand.
AGTTCCACTACCTGCATCACGACAAGAATGGCCAGCCTTACACCAACCCGGCCGAAATGGGCGAGCGCATCGCCGCCGCCGCCGGCGAAACCGGCCTGAAGATGACGCTGCTGCCGGTCTTCTACGCCCATTCCGGCTTCGGCGGCAGCGCCCCGAACGAAGGCCAGCGCCGATTCGTCTCCTCGGTCGACCTCTATCGCCGCGTCTTCGAAGGCGTCGAGAAGGCCGTGGCGAACCTGCCCGATTCGGTCGTCGGCATCGCGCCGCATTCCCTGCGCGCCGCCACGCCGGACGAACTGACGCAGATCCTGCCGCTCGCTGCTGAGCGGCCGATCCATATCCACATCGCCGAGCAGGTCAAGGAAGTCGAGGATTGCATCGCCTGGTCGGGCAAGCGTCCGGTCGAATGGCTCCTGGAAAACCAGCCGGTCGATTCGCGCTGGTGCCTCATCCATGCGACGCACATGCTGCCGCAGGAAACTCTCGGCATGGCCAAGGCCGGCGCGATCGCCGGTCTCTGCCCGATCACCGAGGCCAATCTCGGCGACGGCATCTTCCCGGGCGTCGAGTTCCTTTCGGCCGGCGGACGCTACGGCGTCGGCTCCGACCAGAATGTGCTGATCGGCGTCAGCGACGAATTGCGCCAGCTCGAATATTCGCTGCGCCTCGCTACTCGTTCGCGCAACGTCGCCGCACAGCCGAATCAATCGACGGGCCGCGCCCTGTTCGACGGCGCGCTGGCAGGCGGCGCGGTCGCCTTGGGTGCGAAGTCCGGAATTGCCGTTGGTGTCGCGGCCGATTTCGTGTCGTTGAACCGCGCGCGTGCGCCCTATCTGAAGGACGACGCGGTTCTCGACGGTTGGATTTTCGCCGGCAACGTCATCCCGGATTGCGTCTGGGTCCATGGCGTGAAACAGGTGGAAGGCGGCCGGCATGTTCGGCGCGAGCGAATCGAACAGCGCTTCCTGGCCGCGATGAAACAACTGACGGACACTCTATGACCGCAGAGGGCGACAAGACGCTGCATCAGCGCATCGTCTCGGATATCGAAGGGCAGATCGTTTCCGGGGCGTGGCCGCCCGGCCATCGCATCCCCTTCGAGCTGGATCTGGCCGAGCAATATGGCTGTTCGCGCATGACCGTGAACAAGGCGCTGACGCAGCTCGCGAATGCCGGATTGATCGAGCGCCGCCGCAAGGCCGGCAGCTATGTCGCCCAGCCGCGGGCGCAATCGGCCGTGCTCGATATCCACGATATCCGCGACGAGGTGCAGTCCCTCGGCCTGCCCTATGGTTACGGCCTCATCGGCCAATCCCGTCACAAGTTGAAGAAAGGCGAGGGCGAGCGACTGGCGCTGGAGCCCGGCACGCCGGTGCTCTCCGTTTCCGCCTGCCATTCGGCCGGCGCGCGGCCGTTTTGCTTCGAGGACCGCCTGATCAACCTTGCCGTCGTTCCCGAGGCGGCCGATGCCGATTTTTCCGCCATCGCGCCCGGTCCCTGGCTGATCGACCGCGTGCCTTGGTCGGCGGCCGAGCACGCCATCCATGCCATCGGCGCCGACGAGAAGGTGGCTTCGGCACTAAAGATTTTGCCGGGCGCTCCCTGCCTCGTCGTCGAGCGCCGCACCTGGAGCGGCGCCGTGCCGATCACCCATGTGCGACTGATCTATCCCGGCGACCGCCATAGCCTCGTGGCCCGTTTCGCGCCGACCGATCCCGGCGAACGCGTCGCCACCGTCTGATCCCCGGTCAGCGGATGTTGGCGCGGGCGCGCGGGCGTTGATCGTTGCGCTCATAGGCAAAGATCGCCGGCGGCAGCGGCTCGCGGTTGCGGATGATATCCGCGCCCTTCTCGCCGACCATGATCGTCGGGGCATTGGTGTTGCAGGAGGGCACGCGCGGCATGACCGAGCTATCGCAGACGCGCAGGCCTTCCAGACCATGCACCCGAAGATCCAGCCCGACCACGGCATCCGCGCCGGTGCCCATCTTGCAGGTGCCGACCGGATGGTGATCGGTCTTGGCGTTGGCGCAGCCGTAGTTGAACAGATCTTCGTCGCTGACGGCCTTCGGGCCGGGCAGGCGTTCGGCCAGCACGTAAGGTTTCAGCGCCGCTTGGCTCATGATCTCGCGGGCGATTTTCAGGCCTTCGATCGACATTTTCCGGTCATGCGGGTCTTCCCAGTAATTCGGGTCGATCAGCGGTGCTGCGGCCGGATCGGCGGAAGAGAGCCGCACCGTGCCCTTGGAGCGTGGATGCAGATAGGCCGAATTCAGCGTCACGCCGGCATTCTTCAACCGCTCGACGCCGGCCTCGATGCCGGAGCCGAGGCCGAGATGGAATTGGATATCCGGCGAGCGCGCCTCCGGATCCGCATACCAGAAGCCGCCGGTCTCGAACAGCGACGAGGCGACCGGCCCGGAGCGGAACATTACATATTGCAGCCCGGCCCAGAGGGTGCGGTGCAGCTTGGCGACGCCGTCATAGGTGTGGTCGCCGGTGCATTCGCAGATGACGAACAGATCGAGGTGATCCTGCATGTTGGAACCGACGCCGGCCAAGTCGTGGTTCACCTTGACGCCTACCGATTTCAGATGATCGGCCGGGCCGATGCCGGATTGCAGCAGCAGTTTCGGCGAGCCGATGGCGCCGGAGGAGACCAACACCTCGCGCTCGGCGCGAATGATTTCGCTGCCATCAGAGGTCACCACCTCCACACCGACCGCGCGCGTTCCCTCCAGCACGATGCGGGAAACGCGGGCGCCGAGCTTGATCGTCAGGTTCTTTCGGTTGCGGATCGGCGAGAGATAGGCAAGCGAGGCGGAGGAGCGGCGGCGATTGCGCTGGGTCAGCTGGTAGAAACCGACGCCGGCCTGCTGCCTGCCGTTGAAATCGTGATTGTAGGGAATGCCGAGTTCCTGTCCGGCGCGGATATAGGCATCGCAGATCGGCAGGGCCGAGACCGGCATGGAGACGCCGAGCGGCCCGCCATAGGAATGGTAGTCGTCGGCAAAGCGCTGGTTGTCCTCTGCCCGCTTGAAATAGGGCAGAATGGAGCGGTAATCCCAGCCTTCGCAGCCGTCTTCACTGGCCCAGAGATCGTAATCGGCGGCATTGCCGCGCGTATAGAGCTGGGCGTTGATCGACGAGCCGCCGCCGATCACCTTGGCCTGGGTATAGCGCAGCACGCGGCCCTTCATGTGCTTCTGCGGCACGGTTTCCCAGCCCCAGCTCGCCACGCCCTTGGTCATCTTGGCAAAGCCGGCGGGCATATGAAACAGCGGGTTCCAGTCGCTGCCGCCGGCCTCGATCAGCAGCACGTTCACGTCCGCGTCTTCGCTGAGGCGATTGGCGAGCACGCATCCCGCCGGCCCGGCGCCTGTGATGATGTAGTCGTAGCGCATATGACACTCCTCGAATTCCAAAGCTCCGCCGTTCCCGCGCCGGAAGGGCGGGCGGCAGGCAAGATGATGGCTGTTTCAGCCGTTACAGTCTGGCGATCGACAGCCCGCCATCGGCATCGATCACCGAGCCGGTCGCGAAAGCGAAGCCGCCGCCGGCAAGGCCGGCACAGATGGCGCCGATATCGGCGGGATAACCCCAGCGCTTCATCGGCACGAGCCCATCGGCGATCAGCCGGTCGTAACGGTCGGCGACACCGGCGGTCATGTCGGTGCGGATGATGCCCGGCCGTACCTCGAAAACGCCGATACCGTCTTCCGCCAGCCGCAGCGCCAGCCCCTGGCTGAAGGCGGCAAGCCCGGTCTTGCTGATGCAGTAATCCAGCCGCTCCGGCGAACTGAGCGAGGCAGAGACGGAGGTTATGTTGATGATTGATCGATAGGTATCGCCCTCTGGCCGGCCGAGCATCGCCTTGACCACGGCTTGCGTGAAAAACACCGTGCCGCGCAGGTTGGTGGCGAGGATACGGTCGTAATTCTCCGGTGTCAGGTCTAGAAAATCGCCGCGCACCACCGAGGCCATGCCGGCATTGTTGACGAGGCAATCGATACGGCCGAAACGGCCAAGGATCGCATCGACCGCCGGGCCATGGGTCGAAAGGTCGGCAAGATCGGACTGGGCATAAAAAGCCTCGACGCCGAGGGCGCGGATTTCATCGAGCGCCGGATCGGCCATGCCGTTGGCATCGAGCCCCGTCAGGGCGATGTCGAACCCGGCGACAGCGAGCGCCTTGGCGATGCCGAGGCCGATGCCGCGCCGTCCGCCGGTGACGATGGCAAGAGGTCTGTTCATCGGGCAAGCTCCGTCGATGCGATGTGATCGGCGACCCTTAGCGCCTGCGCGGCAATGGTCAGCGACGGATTGACCGCCGCCGATGTCGGCAGGAAGCTGGCATCGACCACGAAAAGATTGGGATGCTGGTGGGCGCGGCAATGGATATCGAGCGGCGCCTTCGCCGCCTCGCGCCCCATGACCACCGTGCCGCATTGATGCGACGGCGTGCGCTTGTCGAAGGCGCGCGACAGCACGAGCGGAAAGCCTGCGGCGCGCAGCACGCTTTTCAGCTTCGCCACGAGATCGAGATGCGCCTGCCAGTTGGTGCGGTGCCATTGCAGCACGATGCGTTCGCCATCTACCCGGATGCGGCTTTCGGGATGCGGGATATCCTCGCTCATCGCGTAGAAATCGATGGCATGGGCGGAGATGCGGTCGAGCAGCCATTCCGGCATCGAGGGCATGTTGCCCTTGAGGATTTTGCCCGAGACGCGGCCGAGAAGCTGGACATTGCCGAGCGGCGGCCCGCCATTGCCGTCCGACAGATAAAAGTCGTTGAAGCCAAACGTCTTCTGGTAGACGGAATCGTTGCGATAGGTCGGCGAGAGAGCCAGCACAGCGCTGGAATTGTGGTTCATGAAATTGCGCCCGACCTGATCGGAGGCATTGGCAAGCCCGGTCGGGTGGTTGTCGTTGGCCGAGCGCAGCAGCAGCACGGCGGATTGCACGGCGCCGGCCGAGAGGATGACCAACTTCGGCGTCAGTTTCTGCGTCTGCCCGTCCCTGATATATTCGACGGCCTCGATGGCCTGCCCGTCCGGGGCGGTGATCAGCCGCGTGACCCGCGAGCCGGTCTGCAGCGTGACGTTGTCATGTTGCCGCGCCAAGGCCAGCGCCACCGTTTCGGCATCCAGCTTGCCGTCGAAGCTGTGCGGATGCGCATCCCACGGCGTCTGGCCTTTGGCGAGCCAGCGGTCGATATCGATACCGAGCGGCAGCGAGAAGGGATGCATGCCCGCCTTGCGCAGCTTTTCCCGCACTTTTGCAATGGCAGGCTCTTCCCGTACCGGCGGGAAGGGGTAGGGCTTGCTATGGGCCGGTTCGGTCGGGTCTTCGCCGAGCGTGCCGCGCACCTGATACATCTGCTCGGCCGCCGAATACCAGGGCTCCAGTTCCTCGTAGGGGAAGGGCCAGGCAGGCGAAACGCCCTCGCGGTGGCGCATCTCCTCGAAATCCTCGCGGCGGTAGCGGGCCAGCACCGCGCCGTAGAATTTCGAATTACCGCCGACATTATAGTAATTGCCGGGGTTGAACGCCGTGCCGTCGGCCTCGTACCAGAACTCTTTCGGTCGGAAATGGCCGCGCTGGAAGATGGCGCGCTGGTCGCGGTTTTCTGGGCGGTCCTCGATGTGACCGCCCGCTTCGAGGATCAGGATATCGGCGCCGCTGGCGGCGAGGCCGGCGGCGACGGTGGCCCCGCCGATCCCCGATCCAATGATGACGATATCCGGTTGCGATGGCATGGACGTGGGCCTCAGGCGATTCTGGCTTGCGATTGCGGATCGAAGAACACGGCCTTGTCGAGATTGAAGGCAAGGCGGGCGCGTTCGCCGGGCGCGATGCGGGCATCGGCGCGCAGGCGGGCGACCACTTCCTTGCCACCGAGCTTCGTCACTGCAAAGGTATCGGAGCCGGCGGGCTCGACCACCTCGATCAGGCAATCGCCCTCGGCGAGCGTGCGGGCGTTGCGGTCGGCGCCGTCAGGGTCGGTCAGGGCTTCCGGGCGAATGCCGAACATTACCGTACGCCCGGCATGGGCGGCTAAGGCCTCGCGGCCCGGCGCGATCGGCAGTTTCAGCACGCCGCCGCCCGGCTGCTCCAGCGAGACCTGAACGGTGTCGCCAGCCTTTTCAACATTGGCCGGCACCAGGTTCATGGCTGGCGAGCCCATGAAGTCGGCGACGAACATGTTGGCGGGATTGTTGTAGATCTCGGCCGGCGAGCCGAATTGCTGCAGCACGCCGCCCTTGAGGACGGCGATCTTGGTCGCTAGCGTCATCGCCTCGATCTGGTCGTGGGTGACGTAGACGATGGTGGTCTTCATGCGGTGGTGCAGCCGCTTGATTTCGGTGCGCATATCGACGCGCAGCTTGGCATCGAGGTTCGACAGCGGCTCGTCGAACAGGAAGAGTTTCGGATCGCGCACCAGCGCCCGGCCCATGGCGACGCGCTGGCGCTGGCCGCCGGAAAGCTGGCCCGGCTTGCGGTCGAGCAGATGGCCGATCTGCAGCATGTCGGCGACCTGCTTGATTGCCTTGTCGCGCTCGTCCTTCGGCACGCCGCGGATTTCCATGCCGAAGGCGATGTTGCCGCCGACCGTCATGTTCGGATAGAGCGCATAGGACTGGAAGACCATGGCGATGTCGCGCTGCGACGGCGGCAGGCCGGCGACGTTGCGGCCGTCGATGCCGATTTCGCCTGACGTGATCGGCTCCAGCCCGGCGATGCAGTTCAGCAATGTCGACTTGCCGCAACCGGAGGGGCCGACGAGCACGAGAAAGCCGCCTTCCTCAATCTCGATATTGATGTCCTTGAGGATTTCGAGCGCGCCGTAGGATTTGCGCAGATTTGCGATCTTGAGGAAAGACATGGGAATTATCCTTTCACGGCGCCGGACATCAGGCCGCGCACGAAATAGCGGCCGGAGACGATGTAGACGACCAGCGTTGGCAGGGCGGCGAGGATCGCGCCTGCGAAATGGACGTTGTATTCCTTCACACCGGTGGAGGAGGAGACCAGGTTGTTGAGCGCGACCGTCATCGGCGTCGAATAGGGGCCGGAGAAGGAGGCGCCGAACAGGAAGTCGTTCCAGATATTGGTGAACTGCCAGATGACCGAGACGACGATGATCGGGCCGGAGGAGGGCAGCAGGATACGGCGGAAGATCTGGAAGAAGCTCGCCCCGTCGATCTGCGCCGCGCGCACCAGCTCCGTCGGGAAGTTTTCGTAATAGTTGCGGAAATAGAGCGTGGTGAAGCCGAGGCCGTAGATCACATGCACCAGGATCAGGCCCCAGATGCTGCCGGCAAGCCCGAGAATGCCGAGGATGCGCGCCATCGGGATCAGCACGATCTGGAACGGGATGAAGCAGGACAGCAGCAGCATGCCGAAGAAGACGTTCGAACCCTTGAACTGCCACTTGGTCAGCACATAGCCGTTCAGCGCCCCGACAATGGTGGAGATGGCGACCGCCGGCACGACCATCAGGATCGAATTCAGGAAGAAGGGTTTCAGGCCGGTCGGCTGCACGCCGATCTGCGCCGTCGACCAGGCCGAGATCCACGGCTCGATCGTCCAGGTCTGCGGCAGGTTCAGCATGCCGCCCTGGCGGATTTCGTCCAGCGGCTTGAAGGAGTTGACCACCATCACGTAGAGCGGCAGCAGATAATAGACCGCAAACAGGATGAGGGCGGTATAGATCAGCGCGCGGGTCAGCCGGCCGTGGGAAATGACGTTGTCGGGATTTGCAGGAGCGCCGCTCATCGGCCTTTGCCTCCACGGATTTCGGAATAGAGATAGGGGATGATGATCGAGAAGATCATGGCCAGCATGACGATCGCCGAGGACGCCCCGATGCCCATCTGGTTGCGGGTGAAGGTGTAGGAATACATGAAGGTCGCAGGCACTTCGGTCGCCTGTCCCGGTCCGCCGCCGGTCAGCGCCACGACTAGGTCGTAGGCCTTGATGGCGAGGTGAGCGAGCACGACGAAGGCGGAGAGGAAGACCGGGCGCATCAGCGGAATGATGATGCGGCGATAGACGGTCATGGTCGAGGCGCCGTCGATCTGGGCGGCCTTGATGATCTCATTGTCGACGCCGCGAAGGCCGGCGAGGAACATGGCCATGACGAAGCCGGAGGACTGCCAGACGGCGGCGATGACCACGCAATAGATGGCGTAGTTGCCGTCCTTGATCCAGTTGAAGGAGAAGCTCGTCCAGCCCCAGATGCGCATGGTGTTCTCAAGGCCGATGCCGGGATCGAGGAACCATTTCCAGGCCGTGCCGGTGACGATGAAGGACAGCGCCATCGGATAGAGATAGATCGGCCGCAGCAGCCCTTCGGCGCGAATCTTCTGGTCGAGCAGGATCGCCAGGAACAGGCCGAGCACCGAGCAGATGACGATGTAGAGCGAGGCGAAGATCGCCAGGTTGGTGATCGCCCGCCACCAGTGCGGCAGCGCCCAGAGCTTGGAATAGTTGGTGAGGCCGGCGAAATTGTAGGAGGGCAGCATCTTGCTGTCGGTCATCGACAGGTAGCCGGTATAGGCGATGAAGCCGTAGACGAAAATCAATATGACGACGAAGCTCGGCGCCAGGACAAGCTTGGGCAGGATTTCCTGCAATCGGCTGCGACTGTTCATGGTCGATCACCATTCCTTGCGCATGGCAGACGGATCGGAAAAGCCTTTCCGGTTCTGCGGCGCGCATCTTTTCGAAATAGACTGTCGGGTTGAGACCCGATGAATGCCGGCCGGCGGAGCCGCTCCCTGCGCGTGCCCGTCCTCGTCGACGGGAAGCGGCAGACCCCGGAGCGGGTCGTTTACAGCCTTCTCCCCGGGGGCGGGGAGAAGGTGCCGGCTGGCGGATGAGGGGCGGACGCGCCCCTCGGCCAAGCTTACTTCGCGGCCTCGACGGCGGTTACCAGTTCCTTCACGGCGGCTTCCGAGGTCAGCTCGCCGTTGAATTCGCGGGTCACGACGTCATAGATCGCGTTCTTGACGGCGGCCGGGTTGGCATGGCCATGGGCCATGGAGCCCATCAGCGTGCCGTTCTTGTTGGCTTCGGCCAGATCCTTGATCGCCTTCTTGCCGCAGGCGTCGAAGGCGGTGTCCGGAACGTCGGTGCGGGCCGGGACCGAACCCTTGACGACGTTGAAGGCCGACTGGAAGGTCGGGCTCTCGATGGCCGAGGCCATGGCGAGCTGGGCCGGAACCTTGTCGGCGGCGACCTTGAACATCGCGAACTGGTCGGAGTTGAAGGTCACCGAGCCCTGCGTGCCGGGGAAGCGCATGCAGACGAAGTCCTTGCCGGGCTCCTTCTTGGCCTTCAGGAATTCGCCCTTGGCCCAGTCGCCCATGAATTGCAGGCCCGCCTTGCCTTCGATGACCATGCCGGACGCCAGGTTCCAGTCGCGGCCGGAGAAGTTGTCGTCGACATAGGAGCGCAGCTTGGTCATGCGGTCGAAGGCTTCCTTCATCTTGTCCGAACCCAGCGTTGCCGAATCGAGGTCGATGAAGGCCTTCTTGTAGAAATCATTGCCGAGCGAGAGCACGACGGCGTCGAAGATCGTCGCATCCTGCCAGGGCTGGCCGCCATGGGCGATGGGCGTGATGCCCTGAGCCTTGAAATTGTCGAGCAGGGCGATCAGTTCGTCCCAGTTCGCCGGCTCCTTGCCGCCGGCCTTGTCGAGCGCGGCCTTGTTGATCCACATCCAGTTGGTGGAGTGAACGTTTACGGGCGCTGCAATCCAGTGGCCGTCATACTTGGAAAACTTCTGCAGAGCGCCGGGGATGACCTTGTCCCAGCCTTCCTTGCCGGCGACTTCATCGAGATTGCCGAGCGCGCCTTCCTTGGCCCAGTCGAGAATGTCGAAGCCGAGCATCTGAACGGCGGTCGGCGCATTGCCGGCGGTGACGCGGGCGCGCAGGACGGTCATGGCTTCCGTGCCGCCGCCGCCGGCGACCGGCATGTCGGTCCAGGTGATGCCCTTGCTTTCGAGATCCTTCTTCAGGACGTCGAGCGCGGCCGCTTCGCCACCGGACGTCCACCAGTGCAGAACTTCCACATTTTCCGCCGCCTGGGCGGCACCCGCCAGCATGGCCAGGCTCAAGGCAGTCGTCGTCAGAAACTTGCGCATTTTATCCTCCCGGTTGCAAGTTTGTCGGCGCGGGCATTCTCCTCCCGCCCACATTCCCGGGGCTCCTCACAAGGCGCGCCGGGTCACGGTATTCAAAACCGATCGCAATTTAAAACGTTATAAATCGCGTCGAGTCAAGATGGGTCTCTATTTCGGAACCAATTTCGAACTTATTCCGCAAGTCATTCTTTTCAAAAGGCTTTCGCTTTCGAAATTGGTCATGGATTTGTTGCGTTGCACAATTTATATCGTTTGCATTGCAAGATTGAACTGTGGTGGTGTGCGGGGTAAGGTGTCGCGCAAACCCGACCGAAAGACCAGAGCAACCGTGCCCAATCCCTCGAAACCTTCTTCCCCCAGTGGAGGCGGCACGCGAAGCGCCAAGCCGACCCTGCGCACCATCGCCGAACTGACCGGCCTGGCCGTCACCACGGTGTCGCGGGCGCTGTCCAATGCACCGCAGATTTCCATCGAGACGCGGAAACGCGTGCATCAGGTCGCCGCCGAAATCGGCTATTCGCCGGATCGTGCCGCCCAGCGCCTGAAGACCGGCCGGACGAACGTCATCGCCGTGCTGCTGGAACCGCACGAGGAAATCCTCGGTTACGGCACCTCGCTGCTGTCGGGGCTGGGCAAGGCGATGCAGGGCACCGCCTACCACCTGATCGTCATGCCGAACTTTTTGAATTCCAGCAATATCGCCGCCGTCAACTATATCATGCGCAACGGCATGGCCGACGGCCTGATCATGTCGCGTACCGAACCGCTGGATCCGCGGGTCAAACTGCTGCTGGAAAACGATTTCCCCTTCGTCACCCATGGGCGCACGGAGCTTTCCACCGCCCATCCCTTCGTCGATTACGACAATTTCACCTTCACCTATGCGGCCACCAAGCGATTGCTCGCCAAGGGGCGGCGCAAGCCGGCGCTGATCAGCGGCCCGTCGCGCTTCACCTTCGGTAGCCATATCCTGCATGGCTTCATGACGGCGGTGCGTGAGGCGGGCTGCGAATTCGAGATCATTTCCGATATCGACCTCGACCATCCCGCCGGCACGATTCGCGACCGCATCGCGCGGCGTAACCGCGAGCCCGGTCCGCCGGACGCTTATGTTTGCGGCGGCGAAGTCTGCGCGCTCGCCACCATCACCGGCATGAGCGATTGCGGCCTGACGCTGGGCAAGGAATATGACATCGTCGCCAAACAGACCTCGCAACTCCTCTCCGCCATCCAGCCGAGCGTCGAAAGCATCTATGAGGATCTGACCGCCACCGGCGAGGCCATGGGCCGCATCCTGCTGAAGCGTATCGGCGGCGAGACCCGCATGGCCGATCTGCAAGTCCTGCTGCGTCCCGAGGAGCCGTTCGCCGCCGGGAGATAGGATGGCGGCTTTTCCGCTTCGATGTTCGAATGTCATAGCCGCCTCCTTTCTTCCGAGCGGTTACAGGCGTTTGTCGATCAGCGCGGCATCCACCAGCCGGTGCGCGCTCCGATATGCATGTTGAGCGTCTTGGTCTCCGTGTAGTCTTCCACCGCATGGCGGCCGAGTTCGCGACCGAGGCCGCTCTGCTTGTAGCCGCCGAAGGGCAGTTCCGAGGCGCCGTCCATAAACGTGTTCATCCAGACCGTGCCGGCGCGGACCTTGCGGCCGATGGTCAGGCAGGTATCGAAATCCTTGCTCCAGACGCCGGCCGACAGGCCGTATTCGACGGAATTGGCAATCGAGATCGCCTCGTCCCGCGTGTCGAATTCCAGCACCGAGAGAACCGGGCCGAAGACTTCTTCGCGGGCGACCGCCATCTCCGGCTTGACGCCGGACAGGATGGTAGGGGCCATGAACTGGCCGAGCCCGAGATCGAGCTTGCCGCCGCCATGGGCGACATGGGCGCCGCTCTCCACCGCGCCGTCGACATAACCTGCGATCTTGTCGAGATGCTGCGGCGTGATGATCGCGCCGACCTGCGTCGTCGGGTCGAGCGGATCGCCGACCTTGACCTTACCAGACAATTCGCCAATCCGGGCAATCACATCGGCGGCAATGCTCTTGTGCAGGATGAGGCGCGAACCGGCATTGCAGCATTCGCCGGCATTGAAATAGGCGCCGAACACGGCGGCATCGATGAAGGCATCGAGATCGCAATCGGGGAAGACGATCTGCGGGTTCTTGCCGCCGAGTTCCAGCGATACCTTCTTCAGCGTGCCGGCCGCATTGGCCATGGTCAGCTTGCCGACGCCGGTCGAGCCGGTGAAGGAGATCATGTCGACATCCGGGTGGCTGGTGAGCGTCGGGCCAACTTCGCCGCCGGTGCCGACGATGATGTTGACCACGCCTTCCGGCACGCCGGCTTCCAGCAGGATTTCACCGAGCACCAGCGTCGAGCCGGAGGTCAGTTCCGAAGGCTTGACGACGGCGGTGCAGCCGGCGGCAAGCGCGAAGGGCAGCTTCTGGCCGACGATCAGGAAGGGGAAATTCCAGGGCGTGATGATCGAGACGACGCCAATCGCCTCGCGCAGCACGACGCCGAGCGTGCCGTCGCCGAGCGTGTTGTAGCTTTCGCCATGCAGGTCGCGGGCAAGGGCCGCCGCATAGCGCCAGATATCGACCGCGCCGGCGATTTCGCCGCGCACCTGGCTGATCGGCTTGCCGCCCTCGATGGCATCGAGAAAGGCGAGTTCTTCGGCGCGGTCGGCGATCAGGTCGGCGGCCTTCAAGAGGATGCGCGAGCGTTCCGATGCGGTCATGCGCGGCCAGGGGCCGGTATCGAAGGCGGCGCGGGCGGCTGCGATGGCGCGTTCGGCATCGGCTTTTGTGGCGGCCTGGTAGCGGCTGACGGTGACGCCGTGGCTCGGCGCGACGCGCTCGATGACCTGGCCCTCGACGCCCTTGCCCCAGCCCGAGCCGATCAGCATCGAGAATTCGCGGAGCTTCAGGTCTGCGCCGGGCTGCGGGCGGATTTCAATCGTCATTACCATTCTCCCTTGAACTGCGCGGCGCGTTTTTCCGTGAAAGCAGCGACCCCTTCCTTCAGGTCGCCGGTCTTGGCGACGAGGATGGAGCCCAGCGCTTCGACGGCGGCGCCATTGTCTTCGCCGTTGGCGACGGCGAGCATGAGTTTCGAAATTTCCAGCGCCGCCGGCCCACGGGTGGCGATGCGTGCGGCATACTCTTTCGCAGCGGCGACAGCCGTGCCCGTCTCGACCACCTGGTCGACCAGCCCATGGCCGAGCGCTGCCTCGGCGGAAAACATCTCGCCGCCCAGCACCATGCGGCGCACGATCTGCGCCCCGAAACGCTTGACCAGCCGCTGCGTGCCGGACCAGCCCGGCACCATGCCGAGCGAGGTTTCCGGCAGGCCGATCCTGATCTGGCTTTCGGCGATACGGATATCGGCGGCACCCGCCAATTCCAGCCCGCCGCCCAGCGCATGGCCGTTCAGCGCCGCGATCAGCGGCATGCGCAAGGTCGCCAGCCGGTCGAAGACGCGGTGGCCGAAGCGCACCCATTGATGGCCGAATTCATTGGCGCTCATCGCGCCCCAGGCCTTGATATCGCCGCCGGCCGAAAAACCTTTGCCTTCGCCGGTCAGGATCACCACGCGCACATTCGCCTCGGCTTCCACCGTGTCGCAGGCGGAGGCGAGGGATTTCAGCATGTCGAGGTCGAAAGCATTCAGCTTTTCCGGCCGCGACACGGTCATCACCGCGATGGGGCCGTCGATGTCGACGCGCACGCCTTTCTCAGCCATGGCTCGCCTCCGTCAAGGTACGCACCGGCTTGTGCGGCAGTGCCAGCTTCAGCGGCGCTTCGCCGAACAATGCGGCGTCCATCACCTTCAGATCCGGCGAGACGATCAGCGGGAATTCGGACTGGTCGAGGATATGCGCCTGCAGATCGACGCCCGGCGCGATCTCGGTCAGCACGATACCCTCAGGCGTCAGCTTCATTACGGCGCGTTCGGTGACATAGGTGATATCCTGTCCCTGCTCGACGGCGCGGCGGCCGGAGAAGGTGACGTGCTCGACCTCGTTGACCAGTTTCTTCAGCTTGCCTTCTTTTTCGATCACCAGTCTGCCGCCCTCAATGCCGAGTTTCGCGCCGGCATTGAACATGCCGGAGAAGACGATCTTCTTCGCCCGTGCGGTGATATCGACGAAACCGCCGGCCCCGGCCGTTACATGCGGACGGAAGGAGAGTTTCGAGACGTTGACCGAGCCGTCGCGGCCGATTTCGAGGAAGGAGAGCAGCGAGGCATCGAAGCCCGCGCCTTGAAAGTACGTGAACTGATAGGGCGAGGGCATGTAGGCATCGGCGTTCGAGGCGCAGCCGAAGGCGAAATCGAGCAGCGGCACGCCGCCGACGGCACCCTGTTCGATGACCCAGGTGACGGCCCCATGCAGGCCCTCTTCCAGCAGGATGCGCGGCACGTTCGCGGAAATGCCGAAGCCGAGATTGACGCAGCTTCCGGTTTCCAGCTCCTGCGCGACGCGCCGGGCAATGACCTTCTGGATGTTGAATTCCGGCACGCGGAACGTATCGAGCGGCCGGAAGATTTCGCCTGATATCGCCGGATCGTAAAGCGTCTGCGTCGTCTGTTTCTGCTCGGGATCGACGACGATGTAATCGACCAGCATGCCTGGAACACGGACATCATGTGGCTTCAGCGAGCCTTCCTTGGTGATGCGCTTGACCTGGGCGATGACGATGCCGCCATTGTTGCGGGCCGCAAGCGCCTGGTCGAGGCCGCCGAGAGTGGCGCCTTCATGCTCATAGGTCAGGTTGCCGCGCTCATCCGCCGTCGTGGCGCGGATGATGGCGACCTGCGGAATGATCGAGCGGAAATAGAGATAATCCTCGCCATCGAAGTTGATCTTTTCGACTATCGGCTCGGCGGCGGCCTTGTCGTTCATGGCGCAGCCCTGCCGTGTCGGATCGACGAAGGTATCCAGTCCGACCTTGGTGATGACGCCCGGGCGCTTGGCGGCGGCCTCGCGATGCATGTCGAACATCACGCCGGAGGGGATGTTGTAGGCGGGGATTTCATCGCCGGTGATCATCTGCCAGATCAGCGGCGGTTCCGCTGTCGAGGGACCGGAGGGGTAGGAGCCGCCGAGGATTTTGGCGAGCAAGCCCTTCTTGGCGATGTAATCGACACCCTTGATGCCGCTCATGTCGCCGGCGGCGATCGGGTGCAGCGTCGTGATGTTCCTGGGATGGCCGGTGGCGTCGAAACGCTCGCCGATTGCCTTCAGCATCAGATCCGGGCAGCCGAGGCCGGAGGAGGAGGAGACCGAGACCACGGCGCCATCGGGAATGAGGGCGGCGGCTTCGGAGAGAGAAATATGCTTGCTCATCGTCTTGCTCAAAGTCCGGATTCGATGGAAACGGCCTGGCCGGTGGCGGCGGCCTTGACGACGGCAAGCCCGGTCGCCAGCGACCAGATGCCGTCTTCGCCGCTGCACAGCGGCTTGCCCTTGCCGGCGATGGCGGCATGGAAATTGATGAGCGCCGTCTCGTAGAGGTTCTGATGGTCGACCGGCAGTTCCTGCTCACCCTCGGCATTGCGCAGCGTCACCGTGCCGACCGGGCGCTGCGACATGCAGTTGCGGCCGATCAGCGAGCCCTCGGTGCCGTGGATTTCAAAGCCGGTCTCGGCGAATTTCGTGGTGAACCCGTCATGGAACTGGGCGATGACGCCGGATTTGAAGCGCAGCACGCCCATGACCGCATCTTCCAGCCCCGCCTTGGCCATGCCGCCCTGCTGGGTGAAGGCGACGGCTTCGACCGGATCGTCGCCGAGCACGAAGCGCAGCGTATCGGTGTCATGCACGGTGATGTCGAGAATGACGCCACCGCCGGCCTCGGGCTTGTCGAGCCGCCAGCCCTGCAGATGCGACGGCAGGTAGACGGCGTGGAAAACGCGGGCCGAAAGCGGCCGGCCGATGCGGCCCGCAGCGATGGCATCGCGCATCGCCCGATGCGTGCCGGCGCCGCGCAGGTGATGGTTGGTCGCCATGACGACGCCGGCGGCTTTCGCGGCCTCGACCATGTCGCGGGCATCGGAAAGGCTGACGGCCAGCGGCTTTTCGCAGAGGATATGCTTGCCGGCCTTGGCGGCGGCCAGCGCCTGCGCCTTGTGCAATTCATTGGTCGTGGAAATATAGACCGCGTCGATCTGCGGATCCTCGACCAAGGCCGAAAGTTCGGTGACGGCATTGGGAATGCCGTGCTCGGCGGCATAGGCCTTGCCGCGCTCGGCGTTCGAACTCAGGAGCGAGACGATATCGCCGCCAGTGGCGCGAATGGCGTCGATCACCCATTCATGCGCAATCGTGCTCGCGCCGATCAATCCCCATCTGGTCATACGGCACTCCTCCATTCCTGTCTTTTGGCGCCGATGCCGCAGCTCTGGCGCACCACGAGGCGAACGGCGCCGGTCAGCGCCTCCGGCTCCGGCTTTCCGGCATTGATCTGTTTCATCAGCAATTGCGCGGCGCGCTGGCCCATGCCCTGCGGATCGACGGAGATCGTCGTCAGCGCCGGCACGGCGGTCTTCGCCTCGATGACATCGTCGAAGCCGACGACGCCGAAATCCACGCCCGGCTCCATCCGCCGGCTGCGCAGGCCATCGCAGACGCCGAAGGCGACGGCATCGTTGAAGCACAGCGCCGCCGTCGGCCGATCCGAAAGCAAAAGCGCCCGCTGCACCGCATCGACGCCGCCCGCCCGCGACGGGGCCGAGCCGACGATGAGGTCATCCGCGACCTCAAGACTGGCGGCGGCAAGGCCTTCGCGATAGCCGACCCTGCGCTCATCGAAGACGGCGGTATCGGGAAAGCCGCCGAGAAAGGCGATGCGGCGATGGCCAAGGCCGGCGAGATGCTCGACGGCGGCCCGCGCACCGGCGCGGTTGTCCGAAATCAGCGACGACACTTTTGCGCCGGCGATATTGCGCACCACGACGACCACCGGAATGCCGCTGGCGACCAACGGTTTCAGGTCTGCGGCTTCGGTGCCGCGCGCCGGCGAAATCACCAGGCCGGAAATCCCGTGTTCGCGCATCGAGGCGATGACCTCGCCCTGGCGGGTGACGCTTTCGGCGGTATTGGCCAGGAACTGCACATAGCCGGCCGATTGCACCACCATGTCGACGCCAACCGCCAGTTCGGCAAAGAAACTGTTGGTCAGGTCGTTGACGACGATGCCGACGATCTTCGAGGAGGCGGTCTGGCGCAGGTTGGCAGCGGCGCGGTTATAGACATAGCCGAGATCGCGGATGACGGCATTGACCTTAGCGCGCGTCGCCTCGTTGACCAGCGGGCTGCCTTGCAGGACGAGGGACACGGTCGACTTCGACACGCCGGCGGCATGGGCGATGTCAACGACCGTCACGCGTCCCTTGTTCATGAATTCCTCCCCGGCCTGCTTGGCCTGTCGTCATGACTTAATTGGATCGATCCAAATTTGTCAAGCGAGTTTTCTGATTTTCGTGTGGGGGAGGTGGTTGGTATCCAGGGCGCCGCTTCGATGATGCCTTGCGACCAACTCTGCGTCCGTCATGCTCGGGCTTGTCCCGAGCATCTAACCACGTCAGTATTTTAATTATTATCAGATACATAATTGACGACGGCAGATCCTCGGGACAAGCCCGAGGATGACGATCAGAGGCGTTATGCATAAATCCGGCAACGTCATTATCTAATGCCCGTCTTCGATAATGAGTCGTTTTCGCTCACTTGAAGTATCCGAAAAATTCGCGACAACCGTCAAAATCCATCTTGAAATTTGGAACGATCTAAATTAAACCGCCAGCCATTGGTGAGGAGATCCACCCATGTTGACGCTGAAGCTTCCCAAGGCCGATGGATCGGTCGAGCAATACAGTCTGATCGGCGCGCCCACCGAGCGGCCGAATGCCGTGCCGGTTTTCAATCGCATCGCCTATGCCGCCGCCCATGTCGTGTCGGATCCGCGCGCCGAAACCGATCCTTGGGGACGCCCAGCTATCGACTGGGAGGCGACGCTGGCCTTCCGCCATCATTTGTGGAGCCTGGGTTTCCGCATCGCCGAGGCGATGGACACTGCCCAGCGCGGCATGGGGCTGGATTGGGCCGGCGCGCAGGAACTGATCCGCCGTTCGCTGGCGGAAGCCCGCACGGTCGAGGACGCTGATCTGGCCTGCGGGGCAGGGACCGATCATCTCTCGCCGCTCGATACCCGCTCGCTCGACGATGTGATCGGCGCCTATGAGGAGCAGGTCGGTTTCGTCGAAAAACATGGCGGCCGCGCCGTCATGATGGCGAGCCGGGCGCTGGCCCGTGTCGCAAAGTCAGGCGAGGATTATGCCCGCGTCTATGGCCGCATCCTGTCGCAGGCCAAGGACAAGGTGGTGCTGCACTGGCTGGGCGACATGTTCGATCCGCAACTGGCCGGCTATTGGGGTTCTGGTGGTTTCGAAACGGCGCTCGACACCGTTCTCGGCATCATCGATGCCAACAAATCCAAGGTCGAAGGCATCAAGATCTCGCTGCTCGACAATGAAAGGGAGATCGAGTTGCGCCGTCGCCTGCCGGAGGGCGTGCTCTGCTTCACCGGCGACGATTTCAATTATGCCGAACTGATCGAGGGCGACGGCACGCATTTCAGCCACGCGCTGCTCGGCATTTTCGATGCCGTCGCGCCGCAGGCATCGAAGGCGCTGGCCTGTCTGAAGGCGGGCGATGTCGAAACCTTCCGCTCTGTGATCGAGCCGACCGTGCCGCTGTCGCGCAAGATTTTCGAAGCGCCGACGCAATATTACAAGGCGGGCGTCGTCTTCCTTGCCTGGCTGAACGGCCATCAGTCGCATTTAACCATGCCGGCCGGCATGCAGTCGGCGCGCGGCGTCAATCATTATGCCGAGATTTTTCGGCTGGCCGACCGCGCCCGCGTTCTCGACCAACCGGAACTCGCCGTGACCAGAATGTCGCATTTCATGGCGGTAAGCGGCGTATCCTGAATACCATTGCAGCGCGAAAGAAATCCTTCGCGCTGCAAAAAAATTCTAATGTGATGAAATTCTAATAAAACGATTCATCGGCCCGCCGACTATGCGATTGCGGGCCGATTTGCCGATGACTGCACGTTTTGCGCGCAAATCATCGCGCCCTCAGGCATAGGTCGGGCTTTCTTTCCGGTTGGCGAGCAGGTCACGAATGGCACGCTTTACCTCGGCCGGCGAGTCGAAATGCTGCTCGTCGAGATCATGGACGTGGAATTTGACGGCGATGAACTTCAGCCGATCGGCGTCCGGAATAACGATTCCGACCGGGACGCCAGCGAATTCAATAACTTGCTTTTGCATGGGCATACTCCTACTGCATCAGGTGACGCAGGTGACGCGAATTTTCGTATGAGTTTTTGTGAGTTTGACTCAGAACGACATTCGACAGGTCGAACGGAAAAGCGGAGCGGTGTGTTTCACCGTAAGCGCCGACCACACGAGGGTGGACGATTTTCGATATGTATAAATCATGTCACTCTCCCTGGTTGGTGTTGCGCTACTATGCCATCGGGCGATTCAAGCGTTAGCGGCCCGACGCATCATGTAGTCCAAACTTCGTTTCCGTTCAATGGCCCATCCGTATTAGATAGAATTTTTTTCCATTTGATGACGAAATCGGGGCGCGGTCATGAAGTTTCCATGTCGTCACTCTCTTCCGTCCCGGCAGCAGGTAGGGTCGTGAACCGTGTTAGACAATAGTCTAAGGCGCAGGAGGGGGCCAAAATCGGGCGGTGGTGAATCACATTTCCGTTCCCCGTCCGGAATTCGGCGGCTCGCGACACAAGGGGATGGCGCGGCGGCTCGTCTGCTTTTATGACAGTCGCCAATTATTCGCGAAAACCAAATTGAGTCCGCCATGTCGCATCCCGCCTTCAATCCTTTGGTCAGCAATCTCTCGGCGCCGCCGGTTCCTTCCGTCCTTGCCTGGGCGGCCGCCTATGATGGAAGCCGTGGGCCGAAGATCGAACTGAGCCAGGCCGTGCCCGGCTATCCGGCCCATCCGGAAACGCTGGCGCAGCTTTCCGCCGCGGCCGGCTCCACGGCCTATACCGGCTATGGCGATATCGAAGGGGAAGAAAGCCTGCGCGCTGTCTATGCGCAGCATGTCAATGACGTCTATGGCGCTTCCGTTTCGGCCGGGAATATCCATGTGACCTCTGGCGCCAACCAGGCCTTCATTTCCGTGCTGATGACGGTCGCCGGCGCAGGCGACACTGTGGCGCTGACCGATCCCTTCTATTTCAACCAGGAAATGACGATGTCGATGCTCGGCATCAAACTGGCGACGATCCCTTGCGACCCGGCGCAAGGCTTTCTGCCGGATCTGGAGGCGGTGCGCGCGGCACTGTCGCGCGGGCTGAAGGCGCTGGTGCTGGTGACGCCGAACAACCCGACCGGCGCGGTCTATCCCGCCGGCCTGCTCAGCGAAATCCTCGATCTCTGCCGCGCCGCCGGCACCTGGCTGATCCTCGACGAGACCTATCGCGATTTCCTGCCCGAGGGCAGCGGCCGGCCGCATGACCTGTTCTCGGTGCCGGGCTGGCAGGACAATCTGATCTCGCTGTACAGCTTCTCGAAATCGCTGTGCATTCCCGGCCATCGCCTCGGCGCGATTACTGCCGCGCCCTTCGTGGTCGAGCAGGTCGCCAAGGTCATGGACAATCTGCAGATCTGCGCGCCGCGCGCCGCGCAAGGCGCGGTCGCCAAGGTGCTGCTGTCGCTGGAAGGCTGGCGGCGGGAGAACCGGGCGGAAATCACGCGCCGCGCCGCCGCGCTGAAAGAGGTGATGGCGGAGTTGCCGGCTTGGCGGATGGATGCCATCGGCGCTTATTTCGCCTTCATTCGCCATCCCTTCCCAGGCGTCGGCTCGGCAAAGGTTTCGGAGCAACTGGCGCGCCGCACCGGCGTCGTCTGCATTCCCGGCATCTATTTTGGCGCAGAGCAGGACGACTATCTGCGCTTCGCCTTTGCCAATGCCGATGTCGCGACGATTCGCAAACTCAGCGAGCGGCTGGCCGGTTTTCAGCTCGAATAGGCATTTTCCAGCGGCTTTTTTCTGCTGAACAATGGCTGAGACGCGGAAATCGCTGATTTTTCGGTTGAAAGATCGCTGCATCGCCGGGGCGTAGATTGCGTCTCGGCCGGCCTTGCTCTTCAATCCGCGCGCACAAGGAGCCGATCGATGCAGCAATTGCCGGATACCCCGATTTTCTCGCCGGCGCAGGATCTCTATGCGCTGTCGCCGTTTTCGCAGCGGCTGGCGCGGGTGATCCGTGCCGCGCAGGTGCGCGAAAACATGGTGATCGGCCTCAACGGCATCTGGGGCGGCGGCAAATCCAGCGTGCTCAACATGGCGCTGGCCTGGCTGATGGCCATGGAGCGCTCCGGCCTCGACCGCTACGCCGCCTCCGAGCGCGACGAAAGCGACGCGCTGGATGCGCTGATGAACGGCGTCGAGCCGGACGAGCAGGAAAACCATCTCGCCGATCTCGAACAGGAATGGGGCAGCAAGGCCGGCCGCACGATCATCGTACGTTATAACCCGTGGCTGGTCTCCGGCCATGATACGCTGGTTTCGGATTTCTTCCGTATCCTCGCCGATCGCATCGGTGACGTCGTCGACAGTGAGACGAAGCAGGCGATCCGCGCCGCCGCGACCCGGCTTGCCGATTTCATGGACCTCACCAACCACGCCTCCTCTGGCATGGGTCGGCTGCTGGCGCTTTATGCCGAGGCCAGCGGCGGCGGCCCGGCGCTCGATAAACAGGAGGCGGGAAAGCGCGCTGGCTTCATCAAGGGCCTGTTCCGCAAGGTAACCTCTAGCCCGATTCCGCTGACGCTGCAGGAAGCCCGCGACCAGCTCGCCTATCAGCTTTACAAGCTTGCCGAATTGAACCGTCCCGTGCTCGTCCTCATCGAGGATATCGACCGGCTGCGGCCGGAAGAGGTGCGGCCGCTTTTGTCGATGATGAAGGCGCTCGGCGAATTGCCGGGCATGACCTACCTGATCGGTTATGACCGCTCGGTGCTCGAACGGGCGCTGGGCGAAGCCGACAGCGAGCAAGGACTGCCGAAATTCCTCGAAAAGATCGTGCAGGTGGATCTCGACCTGCCGCGTGTTCCCGGCGAACGGCTGCTGGATGCACTGATGATCCAGGCCGACGAGATTTTTGGCCAGCCTCTGGCCGAGAGCGAGCGCGACGACCTTTCCGACACCTTCAAGCGCGGCCGCGTGCTGCTGTCGACGCCGCGCGATGTCGGCCGGCTGCGCAATGCGCTGGTCTTCGCCGATGCCGCGACCGGCCGCTCGATCCGCACCACCGACCTGATCCGCATGGAGATCCTGCGCCTCAAGGAGCGCCACGTCTTCGACTGGATCATGCGCAATTCCATCTATTTCCACCCGCGCATCAGCCTGCAATCCATGGATGCCGAGCAGCGCGGTCGCGAATTCATCGAGGAAGGGCTGGAGCAGGCGACCCGCCTCAACCGCGATTCCGTTGCCGATACGCTGGCCCATACCTTCGAAAATGCTGCCTGGGTTCTCGGGGGCGCCGCCCCTTCGCCGCGCGACCGCATGCATGACAAGGATACCCGTTTCCCGCTCTACAGCGCCGAAGGCTGGGAATGTTACCTGCAATCCTTCCCGGATGCCGATTTGATCGGCCAGGAAGAATGGGGCTATGCGCGCCATATCTGCGGCGACGTCCAGAAATCGCGCAATTACCTGCAGACCCTGCTGACCCGCCGCCGCGCCGATGGCAAGCCGCTGCTGCTCTCCTTCCTTGAAAACATCGATCGTTTCCTGCGCGGCAGCCAGCCGATCGGGCTGTTGACCGCCCTGTTCGAGCTGAGCGATGACGTGGTCGCCACCAGCTTCGACCTGTCGCACAAGAGCGCATTGCGCGCCGCTGCCAAGCTGCTGCACCAGTCGGATGATCCCGCCGATATGCTGCTCGGCATCAGCCTCAAGGAAGGCATCAATCCCTTCGCCATCTTCGTGGTGCTGGAAGTGTTTGCCGAACAGCTCGGCCTCTTGTCAAAGAGCCGTACCCCCGGCGTGCCCGCCTTCAGCGAGGCGGAACTGGCCGAGGCGATCTCGACCGTTTATCTTCGCATGTCCTCCGTGCCGATCGAGCGGGTGGCGCGCTGGTTCTCGACGGTCGAGCTTCATCGGTTGCTGGCGCTCGGCCTCGACACCAAGACGCTCTTGCAATTCACCCAGAAGATACTGGCGAAATCGAGCAGCGAGGTGCGTTTCCTGCTGGAGGAGATCTGCACCGCCTGGCCGGCCCGCCATGGCGTGCGCCTGATTCTCACCCGCCGGCCGGACGCCGATCTCTATCCGCTGCAGGAAATGCGCAACTACGCCAACCGCATGGCGCGCCTCAATCCGGGCGACGAATTCTTCGAGGATTTCGTCGAGGCTGCCGATGAATTCATCGCCACGCCAACGCTGAAAGACCGGACGCAGAAGATCAAGGCCCGCTCAGGCCGCGATTGAGCACCACGCACCGCTGATACCCTATCCCTTTGATTTTCATCGCCCCTTGGATTCCCAGCCAAGGGGTTGACGCGACTCGCTCTTTCGCTCAGCCTGTAACGGATATCAGCCGTTGGTGTGGAAAAAACCGTAAGTTATTCAATCGGCTGTTAGCGACGACTGTTTGCGTATTTACAAGCCGGATGGAATCGCAGGACAAGCGGGGACGGTTAAAAAAGCGTTATCTCGACGCAGTAGCTTGGAGAGTTGGCAGGCATGGCGATGTCGCAGAGAAAGATGGCCGAGGGGGCCGGGCAGGACACGGAGGCGACTCCCGCCGACGTGACGATTGCCGCCGATGCCCAGGCGCTTTCGCTGCAGATGAAATCCATGCGCGAGCG
>NZ_JARRIR010000010.1:180379-180935 GCF_029601685.1 Rhizobium sp. YJ-22
AGCGGCTGATTCACGACGCCTGGGGGCGGTGAGAACCGTTCAATGAATTAAGGAAACAGAGCAGAAAGGATAGCTCGGAAGCAAGAAAAAAGGCCCCAAAACGTCGCCATTTCGGAAGCCCTCTTTTATGTCGCAGTTCAAGAGAATCACTTCCAGCGCCCAAAGTCAAGCGGCGGTTATGCGAAAGCGTGACCATCGAAGGATGATTTGCGGCCTGAAATAGCGGGTGCGGAGCCTCTTGCCTCTTCGCAAAGAGGACCAACCCATGGAACGCATTGCAACGACGCCTTTTGGCGGCGCGCGGATGTGTGCTGAAATTTTCAGCCTGCAGAGCGCAGTCGCAAAGCGGCAGCATGCACTCAAGACCGAAGGATCCGGCAATGATGCCGGCACGGCCGACAAATGGCAGCTTCTTCGCGCCCTCACAGAAGCGCGGGTGGCCTATGGCCTGTCGGACCGGACCCTTGCGGTGCTGGAGGCGCTGACCAGCTTTCATCCCGACCGTCTTCTCGACGGTCGCAATCCGATCATCGTTTTCCCGTCGAATGTCGAATTG
>NZ_JARRIR010000010.1:181036-241241 GCF_029601685.1 Rhizobium sp. YJ-22
ACGCTTCTGCCGCCGCGACGAGCAGGGCAGCGTCGAGGCCGCCTTCGGTTTCGACCTGGCGCCGCTCGCGCTGCTGGCCGGCGATATCTATGAGAAGGCCGAGCAGGCTCGCGCCCGCACCAAGGCGGTCCAGGCGCTGCGCATGGAAATCACCCTGCATCTGCGCGACATCGCCAAGATCGTCGACGCCGCCCTGGCGGAAGAGCGGGGAGGGGACTGGATCGGCCTCTCGGCGCAACTCGCCGCGCTTTCGGGCCGGATTTCCCGCGCCGCTGATGTCGAATCGCTCTGCCGACGCCGTGACGGGCTCGCAGCCCTACGTGCGGAGGTGGAGAGGACATACCTGAAAAGTCTCTCTGTACAGGAAATGAGCGCCAATGACGCTGAATTTGAGCGGCATATATCAAATTCAAATACAGATTCCCATATTGATAATTACGGCAGTGATCCAGAAAAGCAGCAGCCGCGCCGCGCCTCCTCTCCCCGCATCCGGGCGGATCTGGATGTCAAAATCCCGTTGGAGCGCCTGCTTGCCCTCTGCCCCGACCTTTCCGCCTATGCCCTTGCGCCGCTGCGCTCCTGGCAAGACGCGAAAAAGACGGCGGAATTGGTACGGTCCATCCTCGGCGTCTCGCCGGATGCCTGGCGAAAGGCGGTGGCCGCGATGGGTGACACCGGCGCTTCGATCGTCGTTGCGGCGATCCTGCAGCGCGGCGAAGAGATCCGCTCGCCGGGCGGCTATCTGCGTGAATTGACGGCCAAGGCGGAAAAAGGACGCTTCTCGATTCAGCCCTTGTTGAAAGCATTGGAGGGATAGCCGGGCGTCAAGGAATTTTGCAGTAATTCTGCAAGAAATTTTCTGGGAAACGGCGTCCGGGCGTTGCCAAGCTTCGGGATTGGGTTCATACCTCAACCCCGGAAATGCTTGGATGCCGTCCATTCGCGGAGGCTCCGGAGGACAACCGAGGGTAACGAGATGAAGAACGCTGATATTTCTGTTCGCAAGAACGAGGCCATTTCGCGCGGCGTTGGCATGACCACGCAGGTCTATGCCGAACGCGCCGAGAATTCGGAAATCTGGGATGTCGAGGGACGTCGTTATATCGACTTCGCCGCCGGCATCGCCGTTGTCAACACCGGCCACCGCCACCCGAAGGTGATCGAGGCCGTCAAGAACCAGATCGACCGCTTCACCCATACCTGCCATCAGGTCGTGCCTTATGAGAACTATGTTGCCCTCGCCGAGCGCCTGAACAAGATCGTTCCCGGCAATTTCGACAAGAAGACGATCTTTGCGACCACCGGCGCCGAAGCCGTTGAAAACGCCATCAAGATCGCCCGCGCCGCCACCGGCCGCTCGGCCGTCGTCGCCTTCACCGGCGCCTTCCACGGCCGTACCTTCATGGGCATGACGCTGACCGGTAAGGTCGTTCCCTACAAGGTCGGCTTCGGCGCGATGATGAACGACGTCTTCCACGTTCCTTTCCCGGTCGACGTTCACGGCATCACCGTCGAGATGACGCTCGACGTTCTCGACAAGCTGTTCAAGGCCGATGTCGATCCCAAGCGCGTCGCCGCGATCATCATCGAACCGGTCCAGGGCGAAGGCGGCTTCTATGAAGTGCCGCGCGCGCTGATGAAGGCGTTGCGCCAGATCTGCGATACGCATGGCATCATGCTGATCGCCGACGAAGTGCAGACCGGCTTTGCCCGTACCGGCAAGCTGTTCGCCATGGAGCATCACGATGTCGTCGCCGACCTGACGACCATGGCCAAGGGCCTTGCCGGCGGCTTCCCGCTTTCGGCCGTCACCGGCCGCGCCGAAATCATGGATGCGCCCGGCCCCGGCGGCCTCGGCGGCACCTATGCCGGTAGCCCGATCGGCGTTGCCGCGGCCCATGCGGTTCTCGACGTCATCGAGGAAGAGCAGCTTTGCGACCGCGCCAGCCAACTCGGCGGCCGCCTGAAGCAGCGTTTGGAATCGTTGCGCGAAGCCGTCCCGCAGATCGCCGATATTCGCGGCCCCGGCTTCATGATCGCCGTCGAGTTCAACGTTCCGGGCACCGACAAGCCCAACGCCGATTTCGCCAACGCTGTGCGTCTTAAGGCCTTGGAAAAGGGTCTCATCTTGCTAACCTGCGGCGTCTACGCCAACGTCATTCGTTTCCTTGCACCGATCACCGTCCAGGACGAAGTCTTCCAGGAAGGCCTTGAGATCATGGAAGCGGCAATGCGCGAATGCGCGGCGGAGGCAAAGTAACGATGAGCATTTCCGAAACTCTCTCCTCGAAGCTGAAGGATCCGTCGCTGGCCGTCGACAAGGCGCTGCTGGCCGGTGAATGGCTGTCAGCCTCGGCCAGCGGCAAGACCTTCAACGTCACCAATCCTGCAAACGGCGATGTCATCGCCGTCTTGCCCAATCTCGGCCAGGCCGAGCTGAAGAAGGCGATCGACGCCGCCCATACCGCGCAGAAGGCCTGGGCGAAGAAGACCGCCAAGGAACGCGCCGTCATCCTGCGCAAGCTCTATGACCTCATGGTCGCCAATGCCGACGATCTCGCGACGATCCTGACCGTCGAAATGGGCAAGCCCTGGGCTGAAGCCCGCGGCGAGATCCTCTATGGCGCGTCCTATGTCGAGTGGTTCGGCGAGGAAGCCAAGCGCGTCTATGGCGATACCATCCCCGGCCACCAGGCGGACAAGCGCATTCTCGTCATCCGCCAGCCGGTGGGTGTCGTCGGCGCGATCACGCCGTGGAACTTCCCGAACGCCATGTTGGCCCGCAAGATGGCTCCGGCGCTTGCAGCCGGCTGCACCATGGTCTCCAAGCCCGCAGCCCAGACGCCGCTCTCGGCGCTGGCGCTGGCGCTTCTGGCCGAACGCGCCGGCGTTCCCGCAGGCGTCTTCTCCGTCTTCACCTCGACGGAATCGGCGATGGTCGGCCAGGAAATGTGCACCAACGACAAGATCCGCAAGCTGACCTTCACCGGCTCCACCAATGTCGGCAAGATCCTGATGCGCCAGGGCGCGGAACAGATCCTGAAGCTCGGCCTCGAACTCGGCGGCAATGCGCCCTTCATCGTCTTCGACGATGCCGATCTCGATGCGGCGGTCGAAGGCGCGATGGTGTCGAAGTATCGCAACAATGGCCAGACCTGCGTCTGCGCCAACCGCATCTATGTTCAGGCCGGCGTCTATGACGCGTTTGCCGAAAAGCTCGCGGCCCGCGTCGGCAAGATGAAGGTCGGCGACGGCATGGGCGAGGGCGTTACCGCCGGTCCGCTGATCGACGAAAACGCCCTGAAGAAGGTCGAGGAACACGTTGCCGACGCGCAGTCCAAGGGCGCCAAGGTGGCGGCCGGCGGCAAGCGCCATCAGCTTGGCGGCCTGTTCTACGAGCCGACGATTTTGACGGGCGTCACCTCCGATATGATGGTCGCCCGCGAGGAAACGTTTGGCCCCGTCGCCCCCCTCTTCCGTTTCGAAACCGAAGAGCAGGTCGTGGAAATGGCCAACGACACGGAATTCGGTCTCGCCTCCTATTTCTATTCGAAGGACGTGGCCAAGATCTTCCGAGTTGCCGAACAGCTCGAATACGGCATGGTCGGCATCAATACCGGCCTGATCTCCACCGAAGTCGCCCCCTTCGGCGGCATCAAGCAATCCGGCCAGGGCCGCGAAGGCTCGAAATATGGTCTGGAAGATTACACCGAGCTGAAATATCTCTGCCTCGGCGGCATCGAGTAATCGACTGCCAAGTATCGATGAAAAACCCGCGGCGGAAACGTCGCGGGTTTTTTGTTGCCTGATCTGCAAAAATAAAAATGCCTGCGACGCGTAACCTCGCAGGCATTTGAAGGTCGGGTCGAAGGAAGGATCAATCCTTGGCGCGTTCGACGTAGGAATTGTCCTCGGTCATGATGACGACGCGGGTGCCGGCGCTGACATGCGGCGGAACCGCGGTGCGCACGCCGTTGGAGAGGATGGCCGGCTTGTAGGAAGACGAGGCGGTCTGGCCCTTGACGACCGGTTCGGTCTCGGCGATCTCGAGGATCACATGGCGCGGCAGCTCGATGGCGAGCGCGACGCCTTCATGGATCGACAGCGTGACAGTCATGCCTTCCTGCAGGTAGGGCTTGGCATCGCCGACCGTGTCGGCATCGACGGCGACCTGATCGTAGTTTTCCGGGTTCATGAAGTGGAAGCCTTCGCCGTCCTCATAGAGGAACTGGTAGGGGCGGTCTTCCACGAAGGCGCGCTCCACCTGTTCCGTCGTCCGCCAGCGCTCGGAAACCTTCACGCCGTCGACGATGCGGCGCATGTCGACCTGGGTGACCGGCGTGCCCTTGCCCGGATGGAAGTTCTGGGCGGTGAGAACGACGTAAAGCTTGCCGTCGACGTCGAGGACATTGCCCTTGCGGACGGAAGAGGCGATGATTTTGACCATAAGACTTCCTTGTATCTGTGCTCCGGGCGTCGTACAGGACTGGCAAAACCGTGCCGCGGGACGCCGCTTTTGGAATTCTGCCGCGCAACTACCGCAAATTGGCGGAAATAGCCAGCCTTTCCGTCTGTTGGGCCAGAAGAAACCTTTGATATGACAGCCTCGACCCCGAAGCCTTCGCCTTGGTGGACACCCGAAGTCCACAGGGACAGACGCGGCTTTCTGCTCGGCCGCAACCGCATCCGTGCCGCTTTCGGCGCCCATTTCGCGGCGCGCGATTTCGTCGAAGTGGATACGCCGGCGCTGCAGGTCTCGCCCGGCAACGAGGCGCATCTCCATGCCTTCGCCACCAGCGGCATCGCCACGGATGGCAGCGCGACGCCGCTCTACCTGCATACCTCGCCGGAATTCGCCTGCAAGAAACTGCTGGCCGCCGGCGAAGAACGCATCGCCTGCTTCTCCCATGTCTATCGTAACCGCGAGCGCGGCCCGCTGCACCATCCCGAATTCACCATGCTGGAATGGTATCGGGTGGGCGAGGGGTACGAGACGCTGATGCGCGACTGTGCCGGGCTGGTGGCGCTGGCGGCGGAAACGGCCGGCGCGAAAAAATTCGCCTTTCGCGGCCAGACGATGGATCCGTTCGCCGAGCCCTGGCGGCTCGGCGTCGCCGAGGCGTTCGAACGCTTCGCCGGCATCGATCTGCTGAGAACCGTCACGGCGGATGGCGAGAGCGACCGGGACGGTTTGGCGGCGGGCTTGAAACAGGCGGGCATGCGGGTCGCAGAAGACGATGGCTGGGCCGACCTGTTCTCGCGCGTCATCGTCGAGAAGGTCGAGCCGCATCTGGGCATCGAACGACTGACGATCCTCGACGAATATCCCGTCAGCGAAGCGGCGCTGGCGCGGCCTTCGGCGCACGACGGCCGCGTGGCGGAGCGTTTCGAGGCCTATGCGTGCGGCGTCGAACTCGCCAATGCCTTCGGCGAACTCACCAATCCCGTCGAACAGCGCCGCCGTTTCGAGATCGAGATGGCGGAGAAGGCGCGCATCTACGGTGAAACCTATCCGCTGGACGAGGAATTGCTGGCCGCGCTGGCGATCATGCCGGAGGCGAGCGGCGCAGCCCTCGGCTTCGACCGACTGGTCATGCTGGCGGTGGGGGCGGCGCGTATCGACCAGGTGCTATGGGCGCCCGTCGCGGACTACGGCGCATGACGGCGGTACGCGCGATCACAACGGCGGCCGAATTGACCGAATACGGTCTTGTCGCGCCGGAGAATGCCGATGGCATAGAGGCGGTGACGGCGCGGTATGCCATGGCGATCACCCCGCCGATGCTGACGCTGATGGAGGGCGGAGCGGACGATCCGATTGCCCGGCAGTTCATTCCCGATCCCGCCGAATTGCGCACCAGCCCGGAAGAACTGGCCGACCCGATCGGCGATCATGCGCATAGTCCGGTCGAGGGCATCGTGCATCGTTATCCGGATCGGGTGCTATTGAAGGCGGTGCATGTCTGTCCGGTCTATTGCCGTTTCTGCTTCCGCCGCG
Organism: Rhizobium sp. YJ-22; assembly: GCF_029601685.1. Lineage (NCBI taxonomy): Bacteria > Pseudomonadati > Pseudomonadota > Alphaproteobacteria > Hyphomicrobiales > Rhizobiaceae > Rhizobium > Rhizobium sp. YJ-22. The sequence goes on from NZ_JARRIR010000010.1 coordinate 187,035, forward strand.
AAATGGTCGGGCCGAACGGCGAGGGTACGCTTTCGGCCGAAAAGCTGGAGGTGGCGCTGGCCTATATCGCCGCAAACCCGCAGATCTGGGAGGTGATCCTCACCGGCGGCGATCCGCTGATCCTGTCTCCGCGCCGGCTGGCGGCGATCATGCGCGGACTGGCGGCAATCCCGCATGTGAAGATCGTCCGTTTCCATACGCGCGTGCCGGTGGTGCAGCCTGACAGGATCGACGCCGATCTCATCGCCGCCATCCGCGAAAGCGGCAAGGTGACCTATGTGGCGCTGCATGCCAACCATCCGCGCGAGATGACCGAGGACGCGCGTGCCGCCTGCGCCCGGCTGGTCGATACCGGCATCGCCATGGTCAGCCAGACGGTTCTGCTGAAGGGTGTCAACGACGATCCCGCAGTGCTTGGGCAACTGATGCGCGCCTTCGTCGAGACACGGGTCAAGCCCTATTATCTGCATCACCCGGATCTTGCGCCCGGGACCGGGCATTTCCGCCTGTCGATCGAAGAGGGTCAGGCGATCGTTGCCAGCCTGCGCGGCACGATTTCCGGCCTCTGCCAGCCGACCTATATTCTCGATATTCCCGGCGGCCACGGGAAGGCGCCGCTCAATCTCTCTTCGGCGCAACAGACCGAGGGCGGCTGTTATGCCGTTTCCGACTATCGTGGCGGCAAACACGTCTATCCGCCTGCGGCGGACTGACGCTGCAAGTCAATTTGGTACAATCCCAATCATCCGATTTGGAGCAGGAAACGCGGGCCGGCCACATTCCGGCGCATGTTTAATGCCTGAAAAATCTCTTTATTTCAAATGGCTGTGCAGTTTTTTTCATGCAAAACCAAGCCTTCCGGTCGCGGCAGACAACCGCCGCTAGAATTTTAGGCATTTTCCAAATCGTTGCTTAACTACGCTCCTTAGACGAATCTTACGCTTTTTCCTCTAAATCCGTTCCCATCATCAACTACACGGTGCGAAGGGCCGCACCCCGGACGGGTTTAGGAGGATATGTCGAGATGAACGAGACGATTCGCGGTTTGCTGGTGAAGTTCGGTAACCTGCCGGTATCCGTCGACCAGTTGCAGGACGATTCCGATCTGTATACGGCGGGACTTTCCTCCTTCGCATCGGTTCAGGTCATGCTGGGCATCGAAGAGGCCTTCGATGTCGAGTTCCCCGATACCATGCTCAATCGCCGCTCCTTCGCCAGTATCGCGGCGATCGAGGGCTGTGTCCGGCTGTTGACAGACCGCGAGGCTGCGTGATGAACGTCGCCGTAGTCATCCCCGACACAAGTCTGGAGACCCGCGCCAGGCGGGTCGCGGCCGTCGCCGCCAGACAGGCCGACGCGGTCGATGCGAAGGCCTGCTTCCCGCGCGAAGCGGTGGACGCCATGATCGCCGAGCGCCTGCTCGGCATCCAGATCCCCGTTTCTCTCGGGGGCGAAGGGGCGGGTTTTGCAGAGATCGCCGAAGTCTGCTCGATCCTCGGCCAGGCCTGCGCCGCCAGCGCCATGGTTTTCGCCATGCACCATATCAAGCTGTCGAGCCTGGTGGAACATGGGTTGGAGAGCCCCTGGCACACGCAATTCATGCGCCGTATCGCCGCCGAACAGCTTCTGCTCGGGTCCGCGACCACCGAAGGCGGTATTGGTGGAAACCTGCGAAACTCCATCTGCGCCGTCGAGGTGGCCGATGGCATTTGCCGGCTGGAAAAGGATGCGACCGTCATTTCCTATGGCGATCATGCCGATGCCATCCTGATCACCTCGCGCGCCCATGCGGATGCGGTCTCGACCGACCAGGTAATGACCGTTTTCCTCAAGGACCAGTATACGCTCGAAAAAACCCATGTCTGGGATACGCTCGGCATGCGCGGCACCTGCTCGGACGGTTTCCTGTTTCGCGGCGTAGCGCCGGCGGAGCAGATTTTCCCGAAACCGTTCGCGGAAATTGCGGCCCAATCGATGCTCGCCGCCTCGCATCTTCTGTGGAGCGGCGTCTGGTACGGTATCGCGGCGGATGCCGTGGCGCGGGCGCAAGCCTTTGTCCGCGCGGCGGCTCGCAAGACGCCCGGTACGACACCGCCGGGAGCGCTGAGGCTGGCGGAGGTATCGACCATGCTGCAGACCGTGCGCTCCAATATCGTCGCCGGCCTGAAGGCCTATGAGGAGGCGAAGGCCGATCCCGAGCGCCTGTCGTCGATGGGCTTCTCGGTGGTGATGAACAACGTCAAGCTCTGCTCGTCGGAGACCATTCTTGCCATCGTCAACCATGCCATGCTGATCTGCGGCATCATGGGCTACAAGAACGGCACGCCCTTCAGCCTCGGCCGGCACCTGCGTGACGTCCATTCGGCGCAGCTGATGATTTCCAACGACCGTATCCTGAGCAACGTCGCCTCGATGCTGCTCGTCCATAAACTCGACAACAGTCTCCTGGGGTGAACATCATGGATATGCAGGTATCGCTTCTCGACCGGCTTTTCGATGCCGGTCTGCTCATCGAAACCGGCGTTGACGGCCTCTACGGTCGCAGCGGGCAGTTCGAGGATGTCATCGCCGGCTTCGAGCGGCTGATCGACCGCTTCGGCGGCGCGGACGGCGCGGAGGCGATCCGCTTTCCGCCCGGCATGAACCGCGCCTTCTTCGAGAAGAGCGGCTACATGAAGAGTTTCCCGCAACTGGCCGGTACTGTTCATTCTTTCTGCGGCTGCGAGCTGGATCACATCAGCCTGCTGAAATGCATGGACGAGGACGGCGACTGGACTGAGGGGCAGAAGGCGACCGATATCGTGCTGACGCCGGCGGCCTGCTATCCGCTCTATCCGACGATTGCCCGGCGCGGCAAGGTGGCGCAAACCGGCGCGCTTTACGACCTGCAATCCTATTGCTTCCGCCATGAACCCTCCAAGGATCCGGCCCGCCAGCAACTGTTCCGCATGCGCGAATATGTCTGCGTCGGCACGCAGGAGCATGTCACCGACTTCCGTCAGAGCTGGATGGATCGCGGCCTGAAGATGATGGAACTCGTCGGGCTCGATGTCGAGATCGATGTCGCCAACGACCCGTTCTTCGGGCGCGCCGGCCGGATGCTCGCCAACAACCAGCGTGACCAGAACCTGAAGTTCGAGCTGCTCATCCCGGTGACCTCCTCGGCCAAACCGACCGCCTGCATGAGCTTCAACTACCATCAGGACGCTTTTGGCGCGAAATGGGAACTGGCGCTGGAAGACGGCTCCGTCGCCCACACCGCCTGCGTCGGCTTCGGGCTGGAACGCATCGCGCTGGCGCTGTTTGCCCATCACGGCCTCGACGTCAAGCAGTGGCCTGAGCATGTCCGCACGGCATTGTGGGGCTGATGCCGGCCATGCCTGACGCGATCTTTCCAGGGCTCGACCCGCAGGCCTATACGCCGCATGCGCTGCATGCGGCGGAGCGGATGTGGCCGGAGACGAATTGTTACGTCGATCTGTGGATCGAGGTGCTCTCCGCTTTCGGCGCGGCACCCGAGGCGATGCTGGGCTTTACCCTGACCCAGGATTTCGAGGGCGACCAGTTCACTTTCTTCAAGGTGCCGCTGGAGGATCTCGAACGTCTCTACGGCATTCGCGTCACCGAGCTGGCGATCTTCGACGATGTGCGCGGCCATGTCGCCGAGCAGATCGGGCGCGGCCGGTTATGCCTCCTGGAGATGGACAGCTTCTTCATGCCGGATACGCGCGGCGTCGCCTATGGCCAGGAGCATGGCAAGACGACGGTGGCGATCAACCGCCTGGACAGCGCTGCTGGCCGCCTCGATTATTTTCACAATGGCGGTTTCTTCCGGCTGGAGGGCGCGGATTTCGACGGGTTGTTCCAGGTGGATGCGCCTCAAGGTGCGCCGCCCTTCCTGCCTTATACCGAATTCGCCAAATTCCCGGCCTCTCCACCGGAAGAAGCCCATCAGCGCAAGGTCGCGGGAGAATTACTGGCCTTCCACTACGGCCGCCGGCCGGAGGATAATCCGCTGCGTGCCTTTGCCGCTGTCTTCCCGGCGCAGGTGGCGATGGTGGCCGAGCGTCCTTTCGGCTTCTTTCACAAATATGCCTTCAACACGCTGCGCCAGTTCGGCGCCAATTTCGAACTGCTCGGCAGCCATCTCGACTGGATGGACGGCGGTTTTGCCGATGAGGCGGAAGCAGCGCGAAAAATTTCCGAGGTCGCCAAGTCGGTGCAGTTCCAGCTTGCCCGCGCCGTGACGCGCCGCAAGTTCGATACGCTGGCCGCCGCACTCGACCCGGCCATCGAAGCCTGGGACCGGCTGCTGGATGGGCTCGGCCGTAAGATCGGCTGACATCCTTGCACTGATCCTGCCCGTCACATTAAAACCGGAGTGACGAATCCGGGGGCGACGATGACGGCACAGGACAATGACAGGCTTGACGATGGCTGGCGGATGGTCCTCACACCGGCCGGCCAATGCGCGACCCCCGCAGACGCCGCCCGTCTGGACGGCTTTCTGCCCGCCACTGTCCCCGGCACGGTCGCCGGCGCGCTGGAAACCGCCGGTCGTTTCGACCGCGCAGCGCCAATCCCGTTGCAGGATCGCGACGCCTGGTATTTTCTGGATTTTCCCGTGACCGAACAGGGCGCTTTTACCCTGCGTTTCGAGGGGTTGGCGACGGTTGCCGATGTCTATCTTGATGACGCCGCGATCCTGTCCTGCGAAAGCATGTTCGAGGCCCATGATGTCGAGGTGCAACTCTTCGGCGGCGAGCGATTGGCGATTCATTTCCGGGCCTTGACGCCGTTTCTTGAAGCAGCCGGCCCGAGGGCGCGCTGGCGTCCGCAGATGATGGATATGCAAGGTCTCCGCCTGCAACGTACCACGCTGCTCGGCCATATGCCCGGCTGGTGTCCTTCCGTGCAGGCTGTCGGCCCATGGCGGCCGATCCGGCTGCTTCCGAAGGTCGAGGGGCGGATCGACGACCTGCAGATCCGCTCGACTCTGTCGCAGGATGGCGTCGGATTTCTCTCCGTTTCCCTGCGCATCGACGGCGAGCCGGCGGCTCCTATGCTCGGATGCGCCGGGCAACACGCCGCCATGCAGCGCGACGGGGAAGGGCGCTGGCATGCGCAGCTCGATCTTCCCGGCATCGCCCCGTGGTGGCCGCACAGCCATGGCGCGCCGATTCTGCACGATATTTCGCTCACCGTTGATGGCGTTGCGAAAACGCTCGGGCGCACCGGTTTCCGTCGCATCGCCATCGATCATGGTGCGGATGGCAGCGATTTTTCGCTGTCGGTGAACGGCGTTCCCGTGTTCTGCCGTGGAGCGGTGTGGACCAGCGCCGATGTTGTTCGCCTTTCCGGCGAGCGGGAAAGCTATCGGCCTTTGCTGGCACTGGCCGTGGAGGCGGGCATGAACATGATCCGCATCGGCGGCACAATGGTCTATGAGACGCGCGCCTTTTTCGATCTCTGCGACGAAATGGGCCTGCTGGTCTGGCAGGATTTCATGTTCGCCAATTTCGATTATCCGGTGAAGGATGCGGCGTTCCGTGCCCATGTGGAGACGGAGGCGTCGCAATTGCTGGGCCGGTTGCAGGGCGCACCATCGCTGGCCGTGCTGTGTGGCGGCAGCGAAATCCACCAGCAGGCGGCGATGATGGGTTTGCCCGAACGTTTCTGGACCGGGCCGCTGACCGACGAGATCCTGCCCGGCATTGCCGCCGCTCTTCGGCCCGATGTGCCATATGTCGCCAATTCGCCCGATGGCGGCGCCCTGCCGTTTCAGCCGAACGCCGGCATCGCCCATTATTACGGCGTCGGTGCCTATTGCCGCTCATTGGAGGACGCCCGCCGCGCCGATATCCGCTTCGCCGCCGAATGCCTCGCTTTCGCCAACGTGCCGCGACAGGAAGCGCTCGACCGCCATCTCCCCGTGCCGCCGGTGCATCATCCGCTGTGGAAGGCGCGGGTGCCGCGCGACAATGCCGCGTCCTGGGATTTCGAGGATATCCGCGAGCATTACCTGCATCTGCTCTATGGCGTCGACCCAGTGCGGCTGCGCCGTGAAGACCCCGCCCGCTATCTCGATTTTTCCCGCGCCGTCACCGGTGAGGTGATGGAGGCGACCTTCGCCGAATGGAGACGGACGGGTTCCTCCTGCCATGGGGCGCTGGTCTGGACATTGCAGGATCTGCTGCCCGGCCCCGGCTGGGGCGTGATCGACGCCACCGGCGCGCCCAAGCCCGCATGGTTTGCGCTGAAGCGCGCCTTCCGCCCGTTGCAATTGCTGCTGACCGACGAAGGCACGAACGGCCTCGATATCCATCTCGTCAACGAACGGGCCGACCAGGTGGAGCTCCGCCTCGACATCGCCTGCCTGCGCAGCGGCACGCAGCCGGTGGTGCGCGGAAGTAGAGATCTGCGGCTGGAGGGGCGCAGCGCCCAGAAGATCGCGGCGACGGATCTGTTCGGCGCTTTCTTCGACACGACCTATGCCTATCGTTTCGGCCCGCCCGCGCATGACGTCACCGTCGCCAGCCTGACGGATGCGCAAGGGGTGCTTATCGCCGAGGCATTTCACTTCCCGCAGGGACGAATGGCAGCCCTGCACGATGCAACAATCGAGGCTTCGCTGACCCGAGACGAGGCCGGCTGGCGGCTCGATCTGTCTGCCGACCGCTTTGCCCAGTCGGTGCATGTCGCCATCGACGGCTATCTGCCCGGTGACGACTGGTTCCATTTGGCGCCCGGGCGCGTCCGCTCGCTCCGGCTGATGCCGCTTGGCGATACCGATCCGGCAGCACTCCCCTCCGGCGAGATCGGCCAGCTCGGCGGCAAAAGGATCGTCCGGCTGTAAGCGCTATTTATGTTCCAGCGCCATGGCGGTGATTTCGCGCAGGAAAAGATCGCGGGCGGCGTCCGTCGACAGGTTGTGGTCGGCGCCGGCAACGATCTGATGGCGGACATTGGCGTAGCGTTTCAGCTTCTCGCCGTTCGGGCCGAAATGCAGCTTGAAATAATCCAGCCCGATATCGCCCTCGCTGTAGATCAGCGAGAAGGGCACGCCGCGCTCCTCCAGCGCCCGGAAGGCGCCATGCACCGCGCGATGTTCGCGCGCCAGGGCAGGGATCGCCTTCAGGATCGGGGCTGCGGCGGCGAGCATGCGGCGCTGGATCGCTCGGGAAATGTTGATGACGGCATATTTGACATTGATCTCGCCGTTGAGGATGCGTTTCCAGGTGCCGAAGCGGAACGCCTTGACGCCGTATTGGCTGAGTTGCTGCGGCATGAAATGCATCAGCTCTTCCAGCGACTGGCTGCCGTCCCAATAGAAGACGTAGGGGTTCGTGGCGAGGATGGCGCGGATGCGCTTGTCGCGCGCCGCTGTATGGAAGGCGAGGTAACCTCCGCTGCAGCGACCGGCAATCACGATCGGCCCCGGCCGCCTCCGGGCCAGGAAATTGATGGCCGCTTCCGCATCCTGGCCTTGCGCTTCGGAATAGACGATCTGCTCCGGCGCGCCGGGCAGGGGTGGGCTGTCGCCGGCACTGGCGGCATCGAAGCGGAAGGAAGGAATGCCGGCCGACGCGAGATCGCGGGCGGTGCTGGTGGCGATGCGGCCCCAGCCGGACAGGCGCTCATAGGCGGTCGTCGGCATCAGCACCATCGCGCCCTTGACGTCGCTGTCGGCCGGTTCGCAGAGGATACCATAGAGCCGGTCATTGTCGCCGAAACGCAGCGGCGTCTCGATGAAGCCGGGTCCGGCCAGCGGTGTCGCCGCCGCGGGCGGGGAAACCGGAAACGGTTGCAGATGCGGCCGGCCGGCCTCGATCCCTTTCACCCAGGTGACGATGGTTTCGATCAGCGTCAGCGGCGGCCTGGAAAAGATGAGGTTGCCGACGAGCCGGTCGTATCCCTCGTAGGTGACGGTCACGACGTCACCGCCAAGTTCGGTCAGCCGGTTTGCCAGATCGGCATCGCCGGGACGATCGGCGCGGGCGGCGACGAGGCAGTCGCGCGCCGGCAGCGCCATCGTCCTGGATAGGTTGATGGCACGGATATCCTCCGACAGGCTCCTGGCCAACATCGAGCCGCCGGAGACGGGATCGCCGCCCGGTTCGAGATCGGTGCGATCCTCTGTCATTTTCGACCACAGGGCGAGCTCGCGCAGATGCGCCCGGCCGGACACGACCGGCGCCAGCGCCGCATAGCCGCATACCCCGTCGATATGGCCGGCGACTTCAGCGGCGAGCGCTGCGCCAAGGCCCTGCCCGATGAGGATGACGCCATCGGCGCCGGAAAGCCGCTTCAGCTCGGCGGCGGCGTCGATCATGGTGTCGCGCCATAGCGCCAGCGTCGGCGTCTCATGATCGAGGGCGTCGCCGGTATTGGCATGGTCGAAACGCAGGCTGGCGATGCCGGCGTCGGAAAGCTTTTCGGCGAGGATGCGCCAGGTCTTGCGCAGGCACAGCTCCTCGAAACCCCAGGGGCTGACGAACAACGCGGCCAGCCGTGTGGCGGCGAGCGCAGGGTGGGCCGGCATGAACAGTCCCACGGTTCCCGAGAAGGTTACAGGCTGTGCCGCCGCGCGCGGCCGTTCCGTCTCTTCGTCTTTCGGCAGGTGTCGGGGAAACTGGGCCATGATCGTCATCGTGTCTCTATCCGTCGTTCGGTCGTCGCGCACCCGTGGGCCAAGGTTGTAAATCGAAACCGCGCATCCGCAGATCGCGGCCACGGTTCCAGAAAACCGCCCAGCCCTTAAGATGGCGTGTATTGCGCGCGCGGAAGCTATCCCCAAGTTGCGGTGTGGTTACCGAACGACAAATGGAAGATCGCGAATCGTGCGGGCGCGGCGCAGGGTCATGCTTGTCGCGCGACCATCCAGGGCATAAGGCTTGCGTAGAATCGCTTAGCGGAGGACGCAACCGGAACAGCTTTCGCGACAGTCTTGATTATTCTTGGCGGAAGTCGGTGGCGGGCGCCCCGTTGCGAAGGGTGGATCGAATGACGACGAGGAGAGATCGCAAGGGGCCGGATGCCAAGGGCCAGCGCAATTCCAGCGACGACACGAAGCGGCTTCGCGTGGACCCGAAAGGTTCGGGCAGGACGACCTCTTCGAAAACTGCAACTGGACAGCCGGAGCGAGAGGCTGTCGCGAAAGGACGAATGATGACCAATTACGTATTGACCGTCTCCTGCAAATCGACACGCGGCATCGTCGCGGCGATCACCGGCTACCTGGCCGAGCAGGGCTGCTATATCTCCGACTCGTCGCAGTTCGACGATCTGGAAACCGGCCTGTTCTTCATGCGCCTGACTTTCGAAAGCCAGGAAGGCGTGTCGCTGGCGGCGCTGAAGGATGGCTTCGAAGCGGTGAAGAAACGCTTCGACATGAATGCCGAGATCCATGACGGCGCCCATCGCATGAAGGTGCTGCTGATGGTGTCGCGCTTCGGCCATTGCCTCAACGACCTGCTCTACCGCTGGAAGATCGGGGCGCTGCCGATCGACATCGTCGGCGTCGTCTCCAACCATTTCGATTACCAGAAGGTGATCGTCAACCACGACATCCCCTTCCACCACATCAAGGTGACCAAGGAAAACAAGCCGCAGGCCGAGGCGCGGCTGATGGAAGTGGTCGAGCAATCGGGCGCCGAACTCATCGTGCTCGCCCGCTACATGCAGGTGCTGTCGGATGCCGTCTGCCAGAAGATGTCGGGCCGGGTCATCAACATCCATCACTCCTTCCTGCCGAGCTTCAAGGGCGCCAATCCCTACAAGCAGGCCTTCGAGCGTGGTGTAAAACTGATCGGCGCGACGGCGCATTACGTCACCGCCGATCTCGACGAAGGCCCGATCATCGAGCAGGATGTGGCGCGCATCACCCATGCGCAATCGCCGGAGGATTACGTGTCGATTGGCCGCGATGTCGAAAGCCAGGTTCTGGCGCGCGCCGTGCATGCGCATATCCACTACCGCACCTTCATCAATGGCAACCGCACCGTCGTCTTCCCGGCCAGCCCCGGCTCCTATGCCTCGGAGCGCATGGGCTGACATCGTCGAGCCGAAATTTTTGCCATCCGGACAAATTTTTCGGAACCATTGCGACGGGCAGACGTTCTATGGCGTCACGCTCCGACATCCAATGGATCGGAGAGGTTTGATACGATGCGTGAAGTTTCGGAGCGGACTACCCGTTCGCCGTCGCTTCGAGCGTTCAGCGGGCGGGCAGGAAACTGCCGGCGGACCTCGCCCGGCTGAGCTTTCAGGAGCCTTGCGGCTACGTGTCATTTCGGTCCGCGCCGGCAAACAAGCCGGCGCGGACCTTTCATTTTCAGGGGTTCTTGGCAGAGGGCTTGTCTTTGCTGGCGGTTGCGATCTGCATGCGGGCGAGCAGAAGCAATACGATCAGGCAGGCGAAGGTGGCAAACAGGGCAATGAACCAGTGGCCGAAACCGAGTGCCAGGCCGATGCCGCCAGCCATCCACATGCCGGCGCCGGTCGTCAACCCGTTGACCCGCCCGCGGGAATGGATGATCGTGCCCGCTGCCAGGAAGGCGACGCCGGCGGTGACCGCCTCGATGACCCGCAGGGGGTCGATGCGGACCTGCGGATCGGAAAAACCGGCCATATGCACGCTTTCGATGGAGATGATCGCAAACAGCGTCGCCGCCATGCAGACGAGGATATGGGTGCGCAGGCCCGCTGGCCGGTCATGCACCTCGCGTTCCCAGCCGATCAGCCCGCCGAGCAGGATGGCGGCCGAAAGCCGGGCGAAGATGACGGGGTAGGGGGTCTGGGTCTCGTGGTAGAGGTCAGCGATGATCTGGTCCATGGTCGCGGCGTTCTCCCTGCGTGGCGGCGAGGCCGGGCCTTGCCTTTCCGCGGAAAACGCCGAAGTGGGCCATTCGGTTCAGCGCGCCAGCAGGCGCGAGGGCGGAACCTGCCGCCAGCCGGCGGCGATACCCTGGAGGACGACGGCGATCTGGCGGCGCAGCACCTCGGTCTCGACCCGCCCCAGCCGGTCCTCGATGCTGACCGAGACGATACCGTGGACGGCCGAATAGAGCGTGCGGGCGAGCTGGCCGGCCTGTTCTTCGGTGAGTTCGGGATCAAATTCAAGCAGCGGAGCCTCGATATAGGCAAACAGCCGCAGGTGATCCCGCCGATGCCAGTCGGGCAGGGTATCGCCATCGGCAAGCCGGTGCTCGAACAGCGCGCTCCAGCTATTGCGTTCGCTCAGCGCAAAATCCAGATAAGCGAAGGCCATGGCAATCAGGCGGTCCTCGATGGAAAGATTGCCCGCCTCCGCCGCCAGCCTATCCAGCACCGCGCCGAAACGCGCGAGCGCCCGCGAATTGACCGCCAGCACCAGATCGTCAAAATCGGAAAAGCGCGTATAGATCGAGCCGCCGGAGCACCCGGCCTCGCGGGCGATCGAGCGCGTCGAAACCGCCGCCAGCCCGTTTTCGGCGATCTGCCGCTCGGTGACTTCGAGGATCCGTTGCGTCAGCTCCTCTTTCTGTTCGGGGGAAATAGGCATTCATGCTCCGAAAATTTAATTTTGAGCAGTGCTCAAAAAAGAGATTGAACAGTGATCAAAATTACTCTAGCTTAAACTGAACAGCGTTCAAGCTCATTTTTGAGCCGCCGGCGGGGAACGCGCTGCCGGAGGAGGAAACCATGGCCGATACTTTCGCGGAAAAGCCGCTCATGCTGTGCCGGCGCTTCGCGCCGCTGTTCTGGACGCAATTCTTCGCCGCTTTCAACGATAATTTCCTGAAGAACACGCTTGTCTTTCTTATCCTCGCCAAGCTGAGCGCGGACGAGGCGGCGTCGCTGGTAACGCTGGCCGGCGCTATTTTCATGGCGCCCTTCCTTCTGCTCTCCGCGCTTGGCGGCGAGCTTGCCGACCGTTTCGACAAGGCCGTCGTCGCCCGCTGGCTGAAGCTCGGTGAGATCGCCGCGGCCATGCTGGCGGTCGCCGCCATCGCCTTCCATTCCATCGAGGGCATGATGGCGGCGCTGTTCCTCTTCGGCGTCGGCTCGGCGCTCTTCGGGCCGATCAAATATGCCATCCTGCCGGAACAGCTTTCCAGCGCCGAACTTCCGGCCGCCAATGCCTGGATCGAGGGTGCGACCTTCATCGCCATCCTCACCGGCACGATCTTCGCCGGCATTTCCTTTGCCGGCGGCGGCGATCACCCGGCTGTCTTCGGCCCGCTGGTCGTCGGCTTTGCCGCCATCGCCTGGGGTGCGAGCTGCCTCATTCCGCGCACCGGGCCGGCCGCACCGGGTCTGACCATCGACGCCAATATCCTGCGCTCCACCATGCGCCTGACCCGCGAGATCTGCGGCGAGCGGCGGATGCTGGTGACATCGCTGATGGTTTCCTGGTTCTGGCTGATGGGCGCGATCATGCTGTCGATCCTGCCGCCGCTGGTCAAGAGCCTCGGTGGAGGCGAGATCATCATCACCGCCTATCTGACCGTGTTCGCGATCGCGATCGCCCTCGGTTCCTCGATCGCCGCCTGGTTGTCGGCCGGCCGTATCGTGCTGCTGCATGCCGTGGTCGGCACCGTTCTCGCGGGCCTTGTCGCCATCGATCTCGGCCTGCTGATTGCCCGCACCCCGGTCGCCACCGTCGAGGTTGACGGCCTGCGCGCCTTTTTCGCCCAGCCGGGCGCCATCCATGTCGCCGTCGACCTGGCGCTCGCCGCCATCAGCGCCGCCTTCCTGATCGTGCCGAGCTTCGCCGCCCTGCAGGCCTGGGCGCAGCCGGAAAAGCGTGCCCGCGCGGTTGCCGCCAACAATGTGCTGAACGCCGTGTTCATGACCGTCGGCGGCCTGGCCGTCGCGCTGTTGCAGGCGGCCGGCGCTTCGCTCGCCGTCATCGCCATCGGCCTCGGCGTCGCCTCGATCCTGGCCGCCATTATGATGTTCAGGGTGTTGCCGACAAGCCCCTTGCGCGATTTCATCTCGATCCTGATGCGCGCCTTCTTCCGCCTCGAAGTGCATGGCATGGAAAACCTTGCCAAGGCGGGTGCCACGCCGATCCTGGCGCTGAATCACGTCTCCTTCCTCGATGCGCCGCTCGCCATGGCGCTGACCGACAGCCGCGGCATGCGCCAGCCGGTCTTCGCCATCAACACCGATATCGCGCGGCGCTGGTGGGTGAAGCCCCTCCTCAAGATTGTCAACGCCTTCCCGCTCGATCCCACCAAGCCGATGGCGACGCGCTCGCTGATCCGCTGCGTCGAGGGCGGCGAACCGCTGGTCATCTTCCCCGAGGGACGCCTGACGGTCACCGGCAGCCTGATGAAGGTCTATGACGGCGCCGCCATGGTCGCCGACCGCACCGGCTCGATGGTCGTGCCCATCAAGATCGATGGTCTCGAACGCTCGATCATGTCGCGCCTGTCCTCGTCGCAGATCCGCAAGCAGCTTTTCCCCAAGGTGGTGGTCACCATCGCCGAGCCGGTACGCCTGTCTGTCGATCAAGAACTGAAGGGCCGCAAGCGGCGGCAGGCCGCCGCAGCCGGGCTCTATCGCATCATGTCCGATCTCGTCTTCAAGACCAGCGGCCGCACCGGTACGGTTCTGCAGGAAATCGTCGCCACCGCCCGCGATATCGGCATGGGCCGCGCGGCAATCGAGGATCCGTTGAGCGGAGGGCTCAGCTATGGCCGCATGCTGACCGGCGCGCGCGTGCTGGCCGGCAAGTTCAAGGCGATGTTCCCGGCAGAGGATGCGCTCGGCTTGCTGCTGCCGAACGCCAATGGCACGGTCGTCTCCCTGCTCGGCCTCATGTCGGCCGGCAAGGTGCCGGCGATGATGAACTTTACCGCCGGTCTTTCCAACCTCAAGGCCGCCTGCGCCGCGGCGCAGGTGCGCACCATCCTGACCTCGCGCGCCTTCATCACGCAAGCCCGCCTTGAACCGGTCGTCGACGGTCTGGCGGCCTCTGGCTTGCGCATTGTCTATCTCGACGACCTGCGCGAAACCGTCTCCGCCTGGAACAAGATCGCCGGTCTCCTCCTGCGCAGGCGCCCGCTGGTCGCCCGCAAGGCCGGCGACCGGGCGGTGATCCTGTTCACCTCCGGCTCGGAAGGCACGCCGAAAGGCGTGGTGCTGACCCATGCCAACATCCTCGCCAATGTCTCGCAGGCGGAGGCGCGCGTCGATTTCCACAGTGGCGACAAGCTGTTCAACGTACTGCCGCTGTTCCATTCCTTCGGCCTGACGGCCGGCACCATCCTGCCTCTGGCAAGCGGCGTGCCGGTCTATCTCTATCCGTCGCCATTGCATTATCGTCTCATTCCGGAGGCGATCTATTCCAGCAATGCGACGATCATCTTCGGCACCGATACGTTCCTCGCAGGCTATGCGCGCGTCGCGCATCCTTACGACTTCCGCTCGATCCGTTATTGCTTCGCCGGTGCGGAGCCCGTGAAGCGCTCGACCCGCGAAACCTACATGGAAAAATTCGGCATCCGCATCCTCGAAGGCTATGGCGTCACCGAGGCGGCCCCGGTCATCGCGCTGAATACGCCGATGTACAACCGGCCCGGCACGGTCGGCAAGATGATGCCCGGCATGGAAGCGCGGCTGGAGCCGGTGCCCGGCGTCGAGGAGGGTGGTCGCCTGTTCATTCGCGGGCCGAATGTGATGGCCGGTTACCTGCTGGCGGAAAATCCGGGCGTGCTGGTCGTTCCTGCCGATGGCTGGCACGACACCGGCGACATCGTCACCATCGATGCGGACGGCTTCATCGCCATTCGCGGCCGCGCCAAGCGCTTCGCCAAGATCGGCGGCGAAATGGTGTCGCTGGCTGCCGTCGAGGCCATGGCGGCCGAGTTGTGGCCGGGCAGCGCCGTCGGTGTCGTCGCCGTCAGCGATCCGCGCAAGGGCGAACGCCTGGTGCTGGTCACAGACAATGACGGGGCGAACCGCAGCGAACTGCTGGCCCATGCGCGCAGCAAGGGCATTCCGGAACTTGCCGTGCCCTCCGAGATCCTGCACGGCAAGGTGCCGGTGCTGGGGTCCGGCAAGACGGATTTCGCCGGCCTGAAAACCTATGTGACGGACCGGCTTGCCGAAAAGGCGGCGTGACCGCCGGGAAAGGCTGGCCCGTCGAACTCGCGACCTTGCCGGCGCGTCGTCAGGACGCGCCGGAGGCCAATGCCGTTGCGGAGCGGTTGCGCCTCGGTCGGCATTGGGCATGTCGAGGAAATGCTCAAATCGGAACATTTGCGGCCATCGACCGTTGGTCCATCGAGGCTGCCGCCGGCAGCACGATGGAAAAGCCATCAGGAGGTGACGCCATGGCCCAATATGTCGATGAACGCGGCGACGTCGTTTCAACCGCCCGCAAGGAAACCACCGAGCCGCTGACGCCGCGCGAAGCCCGTCAGGGACGGCTCGGGCGCCCGGTGCTCTATGTGCTCATCTGCGGCATCCTGCTCGCCTTCCTGGCCTGGGGCGGCGCGGAAATCTGGGGCGAAGGCGCCAAACGCGATGCTCCAGACGCTGCTCAGACCACGACGACCACCGGCACCGCGCCGGCAACGAACACGGTGCCGAACCAGCCGACCGGCAACGGCACCTTCGACGACAACGTTCCCGCCGGCACGCAGCAGACCGCCCCGGTCGACCGCGACCCTACGCCGGAATCCGGCACGGGCGGACCGACGCAGCGGGTCACGCCGGACGGAACGGCGCAGTAAATGTAACGCAACAGGCTTGAACAGAGAAGGCGCTCAGTCGAAATCGACGAGCGCCTTGCCGCGTGAAATATCCGTGACCAGGGTTTCGAGCGCGCCGACCGTCTGCGCCGGCACACGCACGGTCAGCCGCGCTCCCGTATCGAAGAAATCCTCGGCGACGATATCCGTGCCCGGCAGCGCTGCGAGCCGCGCCTTCATCAGCGCCAGATCGGAAAAAGCGCAGGTGACCGTTCCGGTCGCCAAGGCGATGACCTCGACCCTTTCGCCCTCGCGCAGGCAGGCGGCCGCCGTGCCGCCATAGGCGCGCATCAGCCCGCCACTGCCGAGCAGGATGCCGCCGAACCAGCGGGTAACGACGACGGCGACGTTATCCAGCCCCTGTCCATCGATAGCCTGCAGCATCGGCTTGCCGGCCGTGCCCTTCGGCTCGCCGTCATCGCTGAAGCGATAGGCCTGCCCGATGCGCCAGGCCCAGCAATTGTGATTGGCGGCGAGATCGGAATGGCCGGCCAGGAAGGCGCGCGCCTCCTCTTCTGAGGCGACGGGGGCGGCATGGCCGAGAAACTTGCTCTTCTTGATCTCCTGCGAGACGGAAACCGGGGCGCGAAGCGTGAACATGGGGATGAGAGGTGCCGCGTCTTGGCGGCGGATGCAAGTTGCGTCGGCGATAAATGACAAGGGCCGCTCCTCGGCGGCCCTTGAAACATCACGGAATGGCGAGATGGCTCAGAAGAAGGCCTGCAGGCCAGTCTGGGCGCGGCCGAGGATCAGCGCATGGACGTCATGCGTGCCTTCATAGGTGTTGACCGTTTCCAGGTTCTGCGAATGGCGCATGACATGGTATTCGATCTGGATGCCGTTGCCGCCATGCATGTCGCGGGCCTGGCGGGCGATATCCAGCGCCTTGCCGCAATTGTTGCGCTTGACGATCGAGATCATTTCCGGGGCGAACTTGTGCTCGTCCATCAGGCGGCCGACGCGCAAGGATGCCTGAAGACCGAGCGCGATTTCCGTCTGCATGTCGGCAAGCTTCTTCTGGTAGAGTTGCATGCCGGCCAGCGGCTTGCCGAACTGCTTGCGGTCGAGGCCATACTGGCGGGCGCGGTGCCAGCAATCCTCGGCCGCCCCCATGACGCCCCAGGAAATGCCGAAACGGGCGCGGTTGAGGCAGCCGAACGGACCCTTGAGGCCGGAGACGTTGGGCAGCAGCGCATCCTCACCGACTTCGACGCCATCCATGACGATTTCACCGGTGATCGAGGCGCGCAGCGACAGCTTGCCGCCGATCTTCGGAGCAGAGAGGCCCTTCATGCCCTTTTCGAGGATGAAGCCGCGGATCTGGTTGTCATGGGCGGCCGATTTCGCCCAGACGACGAAGACGTCGGCGATCGGCGCGTTGGAAATCCACATCTTCGAGCCGCGCAGGCGATAGCCGCCCTCGATCTTTTCGGCGCGGGTGTTCATGCCGCCCGGATCGGAGCCGGCATCCGGCTCGGTCAGGCCGAAACAGCCGATCAGCTCGCCGGAGATCAGGCCCGGCAGGTATTTCTGGCGCTGCTCTTCCGAGCCATAGGCCTGGATCGGATAGATGACCAGCGACGACTGCACGCTCATCATCGAGCGATAGCCGGAATCGACGCGCTCGACTTCGCGGGCGACGAGGCCGTAGGACACGTAGCCGGCGCCGGCGGCGCCGTATTCGGCCGGGGCGGTGATGCCGAGCAGGCCGGTCTGGCCCATTAGGCGGAAGAGGCCGGCATCGGTCTTTTCATCGAGATAGGCGGCTTCGACGCGCGGCGCCAGTTCTTCCTTGGCGAAGGCCGCCGCGCTATCACGGATCATCCGTTCTTCGTCGGTGAGCTGGTCCTCCAGCAGAAAGGGATCGCTCCAGGAAAATTGTGCCGCCATTGTCGCCTCCTATGACTTTTCATCGTGGATAACGGTTTCGCCCGGGCGCGGCAACCTCTGTTTACTCATGCCGCTATTCCATTTAGGAATAGGGGCCATGGTCTTGCAACGCCGTTTCCTGCCCTCCACCAGCGCACTCGCCGCCTTCGAAAGCGTGGCGCGGCTTGGCAGCTTTTCCGCCGCCGCCAGTGAGCTTTCCTTGACCCAGAGCGCCGTCAGCCGCCAGGTGGCGCAGCTCGAGGACCAGCTCGGCGTGCGCCTGTTCGAGCGTAACGGCCGCGGCGTCTTTCTGACGCCGGAGGGACGCAGCTATTCCGAAACCGTCGGCACGGCGCTGAAGATGCTGCGCATGGCTTCCCTGAATATCATGACACGCCGGCACGGCAACAGCCTCAACCTCGCCATCCTGCCGACCTTCGGCACCCGCTGGCTGATGCCGCGCATTCCCGGTTTCGTCGCCCGTCACCCGGAAATCATCCTCAATTTCGCCACTCGCATCGGCCGGTTCGATTTCGGCAAGGAAGGCATCGACGCCGCCATCCATATTGGCCAGGCGGACTGGCCGGATGCGATCTCGACCTTCCTGATGGCCGAGACGGTGGTGCCGGTCTGCGCGGCGGCCTTCAAGCAGGCGCATGCGCTGGAAAGCCCGCGCGATCTCGCCAGCCTGCCGCTCTTCCACATGAGCTCGCGCCCCGGCGCCTGGGAACACTGGTTCGCCAGCGCCGGCGAGGCGCCGCCCCCGGCGCAGGGCATGTGGTTCGAGCAGTTCTCGACGGTGACGCAGGCCTGCATCGCCGGCCTCGGCGTGGCGCTGATGCCGGAATTCCTGATCCGCACCGAGCTGGAAACCGGCCAGCTCGTCGTTGCCGTGCCACATCGGGTGAAAAGCCAGAGTTCCTATTATGTCGTGACGCCGGCGGCGCGGGCGAGGGATCCTTCCGTCGCGGCCTTCGTGGACTGGATCGTCGGCGAGGCGCACGCCTATGCCGAACAGGCCTGACGAATACGGGCCGGGCGCTTGCGCGGCCACGGCCCGACACGGCATGAAATAAATGGCTTGAAATAACTCAGTATGCGCATTCCCTGAGGATGCGATCGGGACCATGCCATGGCCCGTCGGGGCCGGACAATGGCCAGATCCCGCACTCCGGCGCCGAACAGGCGCAAGACGCGCCCGGTTTACCGTAACAAGCCCTGTCCGCCATCCACCCAGACGGGGCTGCCGGTGATATGTCGCGCGCCATCCGAGACCAGGAAGCGGATGACATCGGCGACATCGGCCGCATGCCCGGCCTGGCCGTGAGTCAGCGGAATGTCGCCCTTCGGCCAGACGACCGGAACTTCCGTCTCCGCCTCGCGACGCAAGGTGGTGCTGTCGTCGATCTCGGTCTCGATCTCGCCGGGGCAGACGGCATTGATGCGGACATTGTGGCGGCCGAGCTCGAGCGACAATTGCTGCACCATGGCAAGCTGTGCGGCCTTGGTGGCGGAATAGGCAGTGGCGCCGGGCGTGGTGAAGGTGCGGGTGCCGTTGATCGAGGAGACGACGACGATGGCGCCGCCCCGTCGCTTCAGCAAGGGCACGGCGAGATGCAGGGTGAGATAGGTTCCGCGCAGGTTGACCGCCATGGTCCGGTCCCACTCCTGCGGCTTGAGATCGTCGATCGGCGCCCAGACACCGTTGATGCCGGCATTGGCAACGACGATGTCGAGTCGGCCAAAGCGTTTTTGCAGGGTATCGAAGGCGCCGCGCATGGCGGCCTCGTCGGAAATATCGGCGCTCAAGGGGAGTGCGGGGGCGCCGAGCTTTTCCACCTCCGCCGCCGTGCGCTCGATCTCGTCCGGCGTGCGGCTGAGGACGGCGATGCCGGCGCCGGCCCTCGCCAATGCCAGGGCGGCTGCCTTGCCGATGCCGGAGCCGCCGCCGGTGACCAATGCGATTTTTCCGGAAAGTTCCATGCCGGGCGCTTGCCTCCTGCTGTCGTTGCCGCAGCATTCAACAGGCGCGCCGGCGGAAAAGTTCCCGTCAGGTGGACTGGATGGCAGAGAGCAGCCAGTCGGTTCCGGGCCGGCGGGTGAAGGTCCAGACCTCCACCGTTTCGGTCGGATGCGTCAGGTCGCCGGAAACGACACGGCCGCTCGTGCGCTCGACCATGGCGTCGATGCCGGAATAACGCATCGCGACAGTGGCGTATTCCTGCGTGCCCTCGCGCCAGGCCTCGGCGATGTCGCCCTGCACCAGCCGGACGTCGGAAACGACGTTGCGAAGGCCGTTGGTAGCGTTGTCGCTGAGTTCCTCGGCCAGATAGGACATGGCTTCCGGTGTCGTCAGGCGGCGCAACTGGGCGTAGTCCTCGTTGGCATAGGCGGTCTGCACCTCGCGCAGCATCACCTCGAAACGGTCGAGATCGGTCTGGCCAACCTCGATATCGCTCACCGGCGGCGCTGCGGACGCTGCCGCCGGCTGGCGGGCGCTACCCGAGCCCATGGCCGGGATATCGAAGGCCGGCGGACGGCCGGAGCCGGCAGCACTCTGACGCGCGGACATGCCGGCCGGCATCGGCGAGCGTCGATTGGCGAGGAAACGCATGAGAAGCATGATGCCGCCGGCGATCAGCGCCACCTGCAGCAACAGGCCGAGGAAGCCCGCCATGCCGCCAAAGCCCTGGCCGAGCAGCATGCCGAACAGGCCGCCGAGCAGCAGGCCGCCCATCAGCGAGCGGCCGAAACCGTTGAAGAAGCCGGGGCGCTGGGCCTGCGGTGCGGCCGGACGCTGCGCCTGCGGCGTCGCCGAGGGGCTGGCCGGCTGCTGCGGCGTCATCGTCCGGTTGATCGGCGCAGCGTCTGTGGGCGCGGTGCGGGTGGCCGGCGGCGCCTGGAAGGTGCGCGTTCCCCGGCTGCCGAAGCCGCCGCCGCCACGGCGCGCTTCCGCAACATCGGCGACGACGAGCGAAGCGGCAAGGCCGATGGCAAGGACTGCAATCACATGGGTATATCGCGACAGGCGCTTGAACATCCATTTCTCCCGAAACGGCCACATGGCCGCGTCCCTGATATAGTGTGCCTTCGCCGCGATTGAAGGGATTTACGGTATTGGTGCGTGGGGCGAGGGGTGGCGCTTCCGTTCTGGCGGCTGTTGCGCCGTGATCTCTGGCTTCGCGCCGGCAATTGCGTGTAAGAGCATGGTGCTAGCCTTTGCGATTCGCAAAGGCTCGACAACGGAGCGGGACATGAAGGCGGGTGCGCGTATTCTGATCGTCGAGGACGAGGCCTTGATCGCGATGCTGCTTGAGGAAATGCTGACCGATCTCGGTTATGAACTGGCCGGAACCGCCGCCACCCTGGCGCAGGCGCTGGAACTGGCCGCGGCGACCGAACTCGACGGGGCGATCCTCGACCTTTCGCTGGGCGGCGAAAAATCGCTGCCGGTGGCCGATGCGCTGGCCGCGCGCGGCATTCCCTACATGTTTGCGTCCGGCTATGGTCGCTCCGGGCTGGAGGAACCCTATGCCGGCCGCGCGCTACTGCGCAAGCCCTTCGATTTCGACGAGCTGGAAGCCGCGCTGAAGGCGCTCTGATTCAAGCTTGATCCCCGGCCTGCTTCACCGGGTAGAGCCCGCCGAGCTGCTGGAGCAGGCTGTCCGTTTCGGTGCGCGCATGGGCGCGGGCATTACGCCAGTGCCGGTCGAGATTGGCAGCGATCCGGGTGGCGGCGTCGCCCGCGAGATCGAAGACCGCATCGGCGAGCATTGCCGCCGTCGACGCCGCTTCGAGGCGGGTCGCCATCGCCGAGAGCACCGCTGCACGGATCGAGTCCTCGTCGGCATTGACCTGCGCCATGTCGAGCTGGCGCGCCGCCCGTTCCAGAAGCGCGCTCGCCACCTCCAGCCGCACCGCAAGCCGGCCGCGCCGGATCATCGCAGCCGTTTCCTGTCCCCCTGGCGCGGGCCGGGCGGCGTCGGAAAAAGCGGCGCGAGCAATGCCGACATCGACGGCCGCGTGCATGAGATCGGAAAAAGCGGTGATCGAAGTTGCCCGCTGGCGCTTGCGTGCGCCGATCAAGGCGTCGTTGCCAAGCACTAGGTTCTGCAGCACCACCGTGCCGCCGCCCGCCGTGCGCTGGCCAAAGCTGTCCCAATCATCGATGACCGTCAGCCCGTCCGCCTGGCGGGGGATGAGGACGATCTCGTCGCGCCCGCCGGCGTCGCGGGCGGCCACCGCGATCCAGTCGGCGAAGAGCACGCCGGCGTGAGCCGTCTGCCGGCCCTCGACCCGGAAGATCGAGCCGTTCTGGGTCAGCGTCACGGTTTCTTCCTGGCTTTGCGCGCAGGCGGAAAACAACTCGCCCTGCAGGGCGCGTTCGAAGTACGCCTTCTGCTGCTCGTCGCTGCCTTCCCAGCGCAGGATTTCGAGAACCCGGAGATGGCTGCAATAGAGATCGGCGACGGACGGATCGGACTCGGCCAGCATTGCCACGATTTCCGCCAGTATGCCGTTGGAGATATCGATGCCATCGACCTCGGCCGGGGCGCTGATGCCGAGCAGGCCGGAGGAACACAGCGCCTCCAGTTCCTCCAGCGCATGCTGGCGTTCGATATCGCGCAGGCTCGCCTTCGGTTGCAGGCGGGCGGCAAGCGCGCGGGCGACGGCGACGGCATCTTCTTCCTTGCCGATCCGCATCGCCGGCGGCCGGTTGCGATCGCGAAGCTGTGATACCGTGCCCATGCAATGCCTCCTGAACCATCGTCGCCATGCTGCCCTCATTCGGCAAGGCAATGCAAGAGGCCGGACAGGCCCGTCGGGCGGTATCATAAAGGCAGAAATAAGCCAGTTATATGAATGACATGCGTGTTTCCCGCCAACAAGCCAGTTGAAAGACGGCGACAATCGGGCATTAATATTTTGGAAAGTAGCGAGGGTGACCCCTAGGATCAGGCATCGTCGACCAGGGCTTTTTCGAACGTTTCAGGGTCTGGAATCGTTTCTGGCGGATGGCGATTGAACCCAAGTTTCGGCGTTGTTCTTTCAGTGTACCGGCTTCCGTTGGCAAGGCACGAAAGGAGATGGCATGACGATCCATGGCAGCTTCCTCCCTCTCGCCCGGTTCGGCAGCGATGGTGTGTCCGTTCCACGGATCGCGATCGTCGGGCGCGGCTTCTCGGGGTTGATGACGGCGATCGCGTTGTTGCGGCGGGTGCGCACGCCGTTCGAACTGCAATTGTTCGATCCGCATCCGGATATCAGCGGCGGCCAGGCCTTGGCCGGTGCGCAACTGGGCGAAATCCTCAACAGCCGGGTGCGTGACCTCTCGGTTGCCGATGATGATGTCGACGATTTCGACACCTGGCTGCGCGGCAATGCCAGCTTCCGCAATGCCGTGTCCGCCGCCATTCCCGGCTTCCGGCAGATTTTCGTGCCGAAGGGCATGTTTTCCGATTATGCCTATCAGCGCTTTTCCGATGCGCTGGCGCTGCGCCACGATGTCAGCATCCGGGTGCGCAGCGAACTGGTTCTGAGCATCGCGAGGCGCGGTGACGGCCGATTTGCCGTGGCGACCGGCGAAGGCCCGGCGCAGACGTGCGACATCGTGGTTCTCGCCACCGGCTATGGCACGGTGCGGGCCGGTAGCTCCCCGCAGCCGGAGATGTCCGGTGCGCGCCCGGTGCGCGCCCGGCGGCTGGCGCCCTGTCCGCATATCGTGCTGCTCGGAACCGGCGTGCGGGTTGTCGACCGGCTGTTCCAGCTTCGCGATGGCGGTTATGCCGGGCGCATCACGCTGCTTTCGGCGCATGGTTTTCTGCCGCGAAGCCATACGCGGTTTGCCGCCGATCCGATGGAGCTGGAGGGCAAGATTCCGCATCGCCTGCCGGAGATCGTCCGCTTCTTGCGACAGGCCTGCCGCACCGCCGAGGAGAACGGCCAGAACTGGCAATCGGTGATGAATGCCTTCCGCAAGCAGGCGCGCTCGCTGTGGCGCGACCTGCCGGCGGCGGAAAAACGCCGTTTCAACCGCCATCTGCGCGCCATCTACGACAGCCACCGCAACCGTCTGCCGGAGCCGCATTACCTGCGGCTGATGCGCGAATTGTCGACCGGCGGCACAGTGCTGCGCAAGGGCTGGGCAGGAAGCTTTTCCGACGACGGCGTGACGGTGCGCTGGCCGGGCGAGGCGCGCGAGGACTTTATCGCCGCAAGCACCGTCATCGATTGCCGCTGCGCCGCGCCCGATCTTACCGCCCCGCCGCTTTCGGCGCTGCTGCAGGACGGGCTGGCGATGCCGGACGAACTCGGTCTCGGCCTGCTGGTCAACGCCCATGGCGAGGTGCTGGTCGGAGACCAGGCGACCGCCAATCTCTATGCCGTCGGCCCGCTCGGCCTCGGCAGCCTGCCGGATATCGATCTGGTGCCGGAAATCGTCAGCCAGGCCTATGCCGCCGCCGGTCTGGTCGCGCGAACCTGTACGGCGCTTGCTTCAACCGGCTAGACAACGCGCACTTTCCAAGCGGCCGCGAAGCGGATAGACGAAAGGCGACAGTCCGGCGCTAGCCGGCTCCCGCTTCCGGAAGGACATTTTCCGTGCCCCATTCGCACCGCCCGCTGTTTTCGCGCCCGCATCAGGCCTTCCTGTTCGACATGGATGGGACGCTGCTGAATTCGATCGCCGTGGTCGAGCGCATCTGGGCCGACTGGGCGGTCGCTCACGGGCTCGAACCCGAGGTTTTCCTGAAAACCGTCCACGGCATCCGCGCCGCAGACGTCATCGCCGACCTCGCGCTGCCGGGCGTCGATCCGCAGAAGGAAGCGGCCGAGCTGCTGCGGCTGGAAATGGAGGATGTGACCGGCATCGTCGCCGTTCCCGGCGCCGTCGAATTTCTTCACCGCCTGCCGGCGGAACGCTGGGCGATCGTCACCTCGGCCCCGCGCGCGCTTGCGCATCGGCGCATGAAGGCGGCGGGCATTCCCTTCCCGGACATCATGGTGACCGGCGAGGAGGTGGCGAACGGCAAGCCGAGCCCGGAAGGCTACCTGCTCGGCGCCAAGCGTCTCGGCGTCGATCCGCGCCAATGCGTGGTGTTCGAGGATGCGGTGGCCGGCATTCTGGCCGGCGAGGGCGCCGGCGCCGAAGTCTGCGTCATCACCGCCACTCATTCCAGCGTCTACGATACACCGCATTTCTCGCTGGCGGGCTATGACACGTTGGCCGCCTCCGTCGATGGCGACGGATTGCTGCGGCTGTCGCATCGGTAGTTTCGTCATTCGATGAAAACGCGGACGCTGGCGGCGCGGCCGGCGGCGTCGATGACTGTCAGGGTCGAATAACCCTGTCCGTCCGGCATCCATTGCGTCGTGCGCCGGCGCGAAGCTTCGCTGAGCGGCTGGCCGTTGGCGAGCCAGCGGAAGGGTGCGCGGCCGCCCTGCAGTTTCAGGGAAAGCGGCATTGTCTCCGTTCCCTGCTTCAGGCCGAGATCCACGCGTGCGCCTTCCGGCGGATAGATGATGCGCGGCGCGGCTTCGCGGGAGGAGGCCGAGAGCAACCCCTCCGACGTCGTCGCGAAACGGCGCTGGCTCGCCGGCAATTGCGTCTGCGGCAGACGGATGGCGCCGGCCGGCGCACGCGGCAGGGCGGCGATGGCAAGGCCGGATTTGGCGAAGGCTTCGAACAGGATGGGGGCGGCCGAGGCATAGCCGGTCAGCCCCGGCACCGCGCCGTTGTCGGCGCGGCCGACCCAGACGCCGATGACGTGATCGCCATCGAAGCCGACAGACCAGGCGTCGCGATAGCCGTAGCTAGTGCCGGTCTTGTAGGCGATGCCGCGCTGGGAGACGCCGAGCGGCGGCGACACGCCGGCAAGGCTGTCGGCGACATTCCATGCGGCGACGACATCCATGATCGGCGCGCCGTCGAGAACGGCAGGCTGCTCGCGCAGCCCATCGCCGAGCCGCACCGGCCTGCCGCGATTGGCGAGCGCCGCATAGAGCTGCACCAGATCCTTAAGCGTAATCCCGACGCCGCCGAGGCCAATGGCGAGCCCCGGCGTCTCGTTGGTCGGCAGTACCGGGCGCACCTCGGCGCGGCGGAAACGCACCATCAGCCGCGTCGGCCCGACCGCGTCGAGCAGCCGCACCGCCGGCACGTTCAGCGACATCTGCAACGCCGTGC
This sequence comes from Rhizobium sp. YJ-22, assembly GCF_029601685.1. Lineage (NCBI taxonomy): Bacteria > Pseudomonadati > Pseudomonadota > Alphaproteobacteria > Hyphomicrobiales > Rhizobiaceae > Rhizobium > Rhizobium sp. YJ-22. The sequence goes on from NZ_JARRIR010000010.1 coordinate 212,832, forward strand.
GCACGCTGACATCGCCTTGATAGGTCATGTCGAAATTGCGTGGCCGATAACCGGCGAAATCGGCCGGCCGGTCCTCGATGATGGTTTCCTGCGCCACCAGCCCTTCCTCGAAGGCGAGGCCGTAGATGAAGGGTTTCAGCGTCGAGCCGGGCGAGCGGTTGACGCGGGTCATGTCGATCCAGCCGGAGCGGCTGGGATCGAAATAATCGGCCGAGCCGACCTCGCCGAGAATTGCGCCGCTATGGACGTCGGCCATGACGATGGCGACGGACAGGCGTGGCCCCAGTCGCGTCGCCGCCTCCTGCGCCAGGGATTCGAGCGCGGCCTGCGTGCTGCGGCGCAGAGTGGTCTGGTAGCGCGCTATGCCCGGCTGCTTGCGAATGGCGGTTTCTGCAAGATGGGCGGCGAAAGCCGGCAGTTGCAGGCGGCGGTTCGGCACAGGGATGAGGGCGGCGCGGGCGCTTTCGCCGTCGCCGACGACATCGGCCACCGCCATGCGGTCCAGCACGCGCTGGCGCGCCTCGGTGGCGGTCTTCAGATGCCGGTCGGGGCGGCGCAATTCCGGCAATTGCGGTAGTGCGACGAGCAGGGCGGCTTCGGCGACGCTCAGCCGTTTCGGCTCCTTGCCGAAATAAGCAAGGCTTGCGGCGCGCACGCCTTCGAGATTGCCGCCATAGGGGGCGCGGGTGAGATAGAGGTCGAGGATCTCGGCCTTGCTCAGCCGTCGCTCGATCTGCAGCGCCCGCACCACCTGCTTGAGCTTGGCGGGAATGGAGCGGCTGTCGCGCGGCTCGATCAGCCGGGCAAGCTGCATGGAAAGCGTCGAGGCGCCGGAAACGATGCGGCCATGGGTGAGGAACTGCCAGCTGGCGCGACCGATGGCGACGGGATCGACGCCGCGATGCTCCCAGAAGCGTTGATCCTCATAGGCGACCAGCATGTGCAGAAATTGCGGATCGACATCGGCGGCCGTGGTCTTCAGCCGCCAGCGCCCCTTCGGCGTCGCGAAGGCGCGCAGCAATTGCCCGTCCGCATCCACCACCTCGGCCGAGACGAGGCCGGCCTTTTCCAGCGGCGGCGGAAAGGCGCGGTCGGCTGCATCGAGCCCGAGCACAGCAACGAACCCCGTAAGGAGGGTCGCGACGATGCCAAGCCCGAATTTATGCCGCCGGCGCATCTCTGCTTACTCGGCCTTCAGCACTTCCATGCGGCCCGTTGCCGTGCGCGCCGAAAATTGCGGGCGATACATGTCTTCGACGCTGGCCGCCGGATGGTCGTAGGTGCCGGGGGTGACGGCGCGCACGACATAGGCCAGCGTCAACTCGCCCTTGTCGCCATCCGCCCGGTCATAGGCGGCGACGAAACGGTCGCTTCGGAACTCGGTATGCGCCGCCGTCTGCTCGCCGATCCACTCGAAATTGGCAAGCTGGGCGCTGTCGACCAGGCTCGGATTGTCGATCTCGAAACCGGCGGGCAGCAGGTCGGTGATCAGGATGCGCGAAGCCCAGGAATTCTGCTCCGTCACCTTCAGCACCACCACGTAGCGCTCGTTCTGGCGGGCCTCGCTGACATTCGCGGCCTCGCCATCCAGCGTGTAATAGCTGCGCTCGATGGCAAAGCCGTCTCCGCCGGCAGGCAGCGGCTGGGCAGGTGCTGCGACCGTGGTGACCACGGCGCTGACCGGATTGCCGCTGCGATTGGCGATCGCCAGCGGGTTTTCCATCAGCGCATCGCCGCTCACCTGCCGGCGATAACCGCCGTTGACGCTTTCGCCGTTGACCGACAGTTTTATGCTCTTGTCGCTATCCTGCGCGGCCCGCGCCGCCAGCAGCATCCAGGTCTGTTCCTGGGTGCTGGTATAGCGCTTCTGGTCCCATTCCTTGGCGACGACGCGCGACATCTCGGGAATGATTTCCGGGACCGGCCGGGTTTCGGCGGCCAGCGCCAACACGGCGGCGTCATCACGCAGGGCCGAGCCGTAATCGGAGCGCGACAGGCTGACATTGGTGATCTCGGTCGACATGTTCGCCGCCTTGGCGAAGATGGTGCGTGAGCGCGGCACGTCGCCGTAAAGCGCGAGGGCTGCGGCGATATGCGCCTTGGCGAGCGGCGTCGGGAATTGATCGATGGCCGTATCGCCGTAATAGCGCAGGTCGCTGATTGCCGCCTTGCGGTTGCGGGCCAGCACATAGACGGCATAGGCCATCTCGTTGCCGCGCTCGGAAATGTTCATGTCATAGCCGAGCGCATTCTGGAGGTTTTCCAGCGCCGCGACGAGCGCGGTTTCCGGTACGTCGTATTTCTGCTCGCGGGCGCGGGTCAGGAAGTCGGTGACATAGGCATCCAGCCACAGATCGCCGGAGCCCGGCGCCCAGAGGCCGAAGCTGCCGGTCGACGACTGGTAGGAGAGCACGCGCTGGATGGCGTCCTGGACGCGTTTATGGATCTGGTCGTCATCGGCAAGGCCGGTCTGCTTCGCCAACTCGCTGAAATAAAGCAGCGGCAGGGCGCGGCTGGTGGTCTGCTCGGCGCAGCCATAGGGGTAGCGATCGAGGCTCATCAGCAGCGCCGGAATGTCGAAGGCGGTGGAGCGGGTGACGTTGACGCTGACCGAAGCGCCCTGGAGGATGCTGTCGGCCAGCAACTCGCCGTTGACCGTCAGGCTGCTGTTGGCGGCAATGTTGACGATCCTCCGGGTGGTGACCGGCAGGGTCGCCGGGCGAACCGGAATGGAAAGCGCCTGTTCGAAGCCGGCGCCATCGGCCCCAGTGAGACGAATGGTGATCTGCCCGTCGCCGGGATAACCGCCCATCAGCGGCAGGGTGACGTTCGCCTTGCCACCGGCTTCCAGGCGCAGGGTCTGCTGCGCGGCGGAGGGATCGACGGTCACGACCGGAGAACTGATGACCTGCAACTGGTAGTCGCCGGCCGGCGCGTCTGTATTGGCGATATCGATGCGCAGGTCGGAGAGATCGCCCGGTGCCAGGAATTTCGGCATGCTGGCGCTCACGACGACGGGATCGCGCACGATCACGTCCTGCGTGCCATGGCCGACACCGTGCTTCGACCAGGCGACGGCCATCAGCCGCACCGTGCCGTTGAATTGCGGAATGTCGAAATTGACGTTCGCCTTGCCCTCGGCATCGAGCTTCACCGGCCCGCTGAAGAAGGCGACGAGCTTTTCGGTGGGCGGATTGCCGTTCAGCGGCCCTTGTCCGCCGTCGCCGCCTGTGCGCAACCGTCCCATGGCGCCAAGCGAACCGTCGATCAGGCGGCCGTAGATATCGCGGATTTCAAGCCCGAGCATGCGCTGGCCGAAATACCAGCTGTCCGGATCCGGCGGCTGGTAGCGGGTGAGATTGAGGATGCCGACATCGACGGCGGCGACCGTGACATAGGTTTCCTCCGACGCCGAGGCGCCGGTGACCTGCACCGGAACGGTGAGTTCGCCGCGCGGCAGAATCTTTTCCGGCGCGCCGAGCGAGATGGCGAGCTTGCGGTCGCCGGGATCGACGGTCAGCCATTTGAGGCCGATGGCGCGCATCGGCATGCGGCTTTCCTGTGCCGCACCCGGACGATAGAGCGTCGCGGTGACATAGGCACCCGCACCCCAGTCGGCGCTGACCGGCAGGTCGACTTCGCCGCCTTCGGCCGGAATGCTGGCGAGCTTGGTGGCGACAAGGTTTTCCGCGCCGATGGTGACCAGCAATTCGCCGGCAAAGCGCGGGCTGACCTTGAGCTTGGCGGTTTCGCCGGGCTTGTAAGCCTCCTTGTCGAGGGCGATTTCCAGCCCATCTGGCGTTTCGGTTGATTTCGCCTCGACATACCAGCCGGCGTCGAATTCGACGCTGGATTGCGGGCCGTCAGGCGAGGCGGTCTCGACTTCGAGGCGATAACGGCCCCAGCCGACCGGGGCGGAGATTTCCGCGCCATCGGTGGTGGCGTCGACGCGCCCGCCGGCGACCTTGCTGGTGGTGGTCACCGGTTCGTAGCGCCAGCTATTGCCGTCGCGATACCATTGGTAATTGCGCTGGATCGACAGGAGCGTCCATTGCAGGCCGCTTGCCGACTGCTTGTTGCCGGCGGTATCGACCGAAATCACATGAAAGCGGGCGATTGAATTCTCGCCGAGTTCGCCGTCGAATTCCGGCTTGATGCCGATGGCGGGCTCCTGCGACTGCACCGGCAGCGACAGCTTGCGCTCGACGGCGCGGCCGCCCGGCTCGCGCATGCGCACGGTGACGTCGGCGGTCAGGAGCTGGGTGGTCGAGGGCACGTCGGTGACGTCGACGGTGATGGCCGCCTTGCCGGCCTCGTCGACATCGGGCAGACCTTCCAGCGGAATGCGGGTCTCGTCCTCGGCTTCCTCATCAGCGAGGCCGAACTGGTAGCCCTTGAATTTATCGTCGGTGCGGGTGCGTTTCAGCGCCACGTCGCCTTCGAGCTGCAATCCGGCTGCAGGCGCGCCGTAGAGATAGCGGCCGTCGAGCTCGACTTCGGCCGGTGTTCCGACCGTGATCGATTTTGCCTCGCTCTTGAGATCGAATTCGATGCGGTCGGGAATGAAATCCTCGACGAGGAATTGCTTTTCGGCAATCGCCTGCGCCTTGGGGTCGGTGTAGGCCCGCATCGTCCAGGTGCCGCGCATGGCGTTCGGCAGCATGGCGACGTCGAAGGCATAGCCGCCGAGCGTGCCGGTATTTTCGACGATGCGGCGATCCTCGACGCCATCGGGGCGGCTGACGATGAAGGTCAGCGGCAGGTTCTCGATGGCCGCGCCGGTATTGTCGCGGGCGAGCGCCGAGGCATGGACGGTCTCCCCGGCGCGATAGATGCCGCGCTCGGTCCAGGTCAGCAGATCGATGGCGCCGGGCGTGGCGCGGCCGGTCACGCCACGGTCGGAAAGATCGAAGCCGGCGCGGGTCATGTCGAGGAAGACGAAATCCTGGCCTTGCCCTTGCGCGGTCAGCACGGCCGGCGCCATGGCGGCATTGCCGCGGATCAGGCCGGCGGTGAAGACGGCGCGGCCGTCCGCGTCTGTGGTGGCGTCACCCAAGACCTCGTTGTTTTTGGCCAGCAATTGCAGCTTGACGCCGGCAATCGGCCTGGCGCTATCCAACGAGCGGGCGAAGACGTTGAGGCCATCGGTGCCGGCATAGGTGGTCAGCCCGATATCGGAGACCACGAACCACTGCGTCGCCTTGGCGTCCCAATACTCGGACTTGTCGCCAATGGCGGCGGCGGTCAGCACATAGACGCCGGGCTTGCGCTCGGGCAGGGCTTCGTCGACCGGGAAGCTGGTGATGACATCCTTGTTGAGATCGGTCTGGAAGTCGATGGAACCCTGCCAGACCATTTCGCCGAGTTCGTCCTCGATACGCTGGGCGTTGTAGCCGTCCATCTGGGTGAGGAACTGCGAATTGGTCAGCACCGAGGCGATGTTGCGGTCGCCGATGCGATAGAGCTTCAGGTTGGCGCCGGTCGTGTTGACCGAGACGATCGGGATTCCGCGCCGGGCGGTGCCGGGCAGCACGAAATTCTCGCCGGTGAAGCGGACGCTGGCCGAGCGGTCGCGGACATAGATGTCGAGATCGACGGCATTTTCAAGGTTCTCATCGACGGAGGAGGGCAGGCCGGGGCGCAGTGCGATCTTGTAGCGCTCGCCATGCACGAGTCCTTCGATGCAGATCTGGCTGCCCTTGGCCTCGAGGCCTTGCGGGGCGGCGCCGTTCAGGGTGACGAAGCTGGAATAATCGACATCGGCCTTGACCAGCGGCTCGGAGAATTCGACACAGGCGCGCGGCGTGGCGCTGTCGGTATCGATGGTGTGGTTGACGACGCGAAAGCCTTGGCGGGCGCGCAGGTCGACATAGGCCGCACGCACGCCGGCATCTTCCTTGACGGCGAGGCTGGCCTTGTAGGCGTTGAGCGCGCTGCGCCATGTCTGGTTGGCGGCGAAGGCCTGGGCGAGCGCCGTAAAGGCGGCTGCGCGCGCGGTCGTCGTGCGGCTGAGACTGTAGGCCATGGCGCCCCAGATGGGGGCCTGGCGGGCAATTTCGGTGTCGCTGGCGCCAAGTGCGCCCGTGCGGGTCAGTTCGATCCAGAGATCGGCATTGTCCTTGTCGATGGCGATCGCCGATTTGAAGGCGGTAACGGCCCGGTCGAGATTGCCGGCGCTGCGCTCGGCCATGCCGACGGCGGCAAGCGAGGAGGCGCCCTGGCCGATCTGGTCGTCGGCGACCACCATGGCGTCGCGCGCATCGCGCGCCTGCTGTTGCAAATCCTTGGAAATGAAGGCCTGTGCCGGTGCCGGTCCGATATCGCGCTCGGCATCCGGCTCGACGATCTTGCCGGCGACGGCGCCGGGAAAACTGTTCATTGGCCCGAAATCGGACTTGAGGAAGCACCACTTGACCTTGGGATTATAGGTGAAGGCCTTGCAAGCCTTGTCGTTCACGCAGATCGACTGGCAATCCTTGAGAGAGACATTTGTCTCCGTGCGCAGGTCGAAACCGAAGAAATCGGCATCCTTGACGATTGTCACCTGCCGTTCGGCGGCCTCGGCGCCGGCCGGTAGAGCAGCCATCACCAGTCCAAGCAAAGCCGAGAGCCTGAAAAACCCTCTGCCTTGCCGTCTTGTAGCAATTCCGGACGCCGAATCGTCTCGCGCGTTTGCTGGCATTGCTCTCAACATGGATCTCTCTCCCGCAGCACGCGCCGTTGCCCTGGTGTTTGCGGCGCAGTCTTCAAGCTTCCCCCGTCATTGTCAATCGCATCGCCACCGCTTGGCGCAATGTGACCAAAATTGAACATGAGGGTTCATGCAGGAGAGAAAGGGCAAGCGGCGATTTTCTGGCTTGCCCTTAAAAAATCAGGGGAATCGGTATCAGCGCATGAAAAGAGACAAGCCGCTCAGGCGGCGAAGATCCGCATCATCGCCGGCGGTACGACGCGTTCCCGGCGACGGCGGGCAATGGCGTAGCGCAGCGTCTGCTCGACGGTGCGCGGGCTCACTGGCTTGCTGAGCACGCCGAGCGCGCCCTTGATGCCGTTTTCGACCATTTCCGGATTGCCCGTCATGAAGATGACGGTCACCCCATAGGTTTCGGCGAGGATACGCCCGATTTCCGGGCCGCTCGCGCCATCGGCAAGATTGACATCCACCAGGGCGATATCGGCCATCGGCGCGAGATCGAGCGCGCGCTTCTTGTCACTGGCAAGCCCGATCACATCCGCATCGACCTGCGACGAGGTAACCATGTCCTCGACGTCCATGGCGATAAGCTGTTCGTCCTCGACGATCAGGACCTTGTGGGGCTGCTGTTCGATCATGCCGATTTCGGTTACTCCATCCCTCGTCATGGGGAACTCCTTGACAATCCGATACAAGGCGGCCGCCGCCGCGTTCTGCTTGCCGGAAACGTTGCTTGCGTCCGTCTTGCCTATCAAACGGCGCTGACGAAAATATGTTCCGCCCATGCGCAAAAAGCAGCAGAATGAATGCATTTTCGCAATTGTGTTAATGGAGCGTTAATATTGATTATGCCGTTCCTTGCCGTCATCATGAAAAGAAGCTTAATCGGCAGAACAAGATTATGGTTAAAGCTTTATTAATTCTGCCGGTCTGGCAGGCGCAGTCGCCAGAATTCACTACGGTACAATAAAAAGCCGCGCCCCGAGGGGCGCGGCTCAATCTTTTGGCAGACGATGGAGTTCAGAACTCCATATCGTCCATGCCGTCGTCGCCGGTATCCGCGTCCTCTTCGGCCGCTGCAGGCTCGGCGGCAGGTTGCGGGGCGGCGTTGGCTGTATCGCCGGCAAACATGCCGGCGATGGCGTTGCCGAGCAGCACTCCGCCGGCAACGCCCATGGCGGTCTGCGCCGCGCCTGCCAGGAAGCCACCGCCGGCCGGGCGTGCAGGTGGGTTGCCGAAGGCGGGCTGTTGCCCCCAGGGGCCAGCCGGAGCCGACGTCGGGGCGGGGGCGGCTACCGGGCCGCCGATGCCGGGTGGCGGCGCGGGCTGGCGCGCAGAGGCCTGCGGCGACGGTCGCGAACCGCTGCCGAACAGACTGGAGAGCAGGCCGCCGCCCGAAGCCGCCTGCTGCGGCCGGTTGGCGAGTTCGTATTCCAGTTCCTCGATGCGCCGCTGCGCCGAATCGAGGGCCTGTTCCTGCACGACGATGGTCTGGGCCATGAAATAGGGCGCCCCGGGCTGCGCGGCGATGCGCTCGCGGATGAAGCCTTCGGCTTCGCTGTCGCGCGGGCCTGCCTGCCGTTCGACCTCGGAAAGCTTGCCGAACAGGCTTTCGATGGCGTGGCGATCGTTCTGGTCCATCAATGGGTTCCTTTGACGTTGCGTTTGGGCGGAAAGTGCGCCTTACTCGCGCTCGCCGGTGAAATTCAGCAGGAGCTGGAACAGGTTGACGAAGTTCAGATAGAGCGACAGGGCGCCGAAGACGGCGAGCTTCTGCTGCGATTCCTGGTCGATGTTTTCGGCAAACTGTTCCTTGATGTTCTGGGTATCGAAGGCGGTCAGGCCGACGAAGACCACGACGCCGATCACCGAGATGGCGAACTGCAGGGCGCTGGAGCCGAGGAAGATGTTGACGACCGAGGCGATGATCACACCGAACAGGCCCATCATCAGGAACGAGCCGAATTTCGACAGGTCCCGCTTGGTCGTATAGCCGTAAAGGCTGGTGGCGCCGAACATGGTGGCGGCGATGAAGAAGGTGCGCGCAATGCTGGTGCCGGTGAACACCAGGAAGACCGAGGCCAGCGACAGGCCCATCACGGCGCAGAATGCCCAGAAGGTCATCTGTGCGGTGCGCGCCGACATCGTCTGGATGCGGAAGGAAAAGAAGAAGACGAAGGCGAGCGGCGCCAGCATCACGACCCATTTCAGCGGGGTGGAGAAGATCGGCACGTAAAGCGCCGGCGTCGAGCCGACGAAGAAGGCGACGATGCCGGTCAGCACCAGGCCGAGGCCCATGTAATTGTAGACGCGCAGCATATGCTGGCGCAGTCCCTCGTCGAACAGCGCCTGGGTCTGCGCCTGCGGTCGATAGCCGAAACGATTCTGTGTCGGGTTCATGGAAAGGCTCCTGGGGTTGGTGTCGGTTGGCCGCCGGTGCTCAATAGAGCGAGGCGGCGAGTTTTTCGGCCATGCCGTTGAGATCGCCGGCATCGCGGGAACTGGAGACGAGGGCATAGGCGACCTCGCCGATCTGCCAGTATGAGGATTGCGTCGCCCCCACGCCCATCGGCAGCGCCTTCTGCACGGCAAAGCTGCCGGGACGGACGGCGAAGAGCGACAGCACCTCGTTTGCGGCCGGCGCGACGGCCATCTCCACGCTCGGCCCGAATGTGGAGGGGAAGACCTGTACGTCGATGACCTTCCAGTCCGTGGGGATCTCGGGCATGACGATGCCGGTCGCGGCGCGGATGTCGGCGGGGTCATAGGCGGATATCTCCGCCTGCGACGGCATGGTTTCGCGAAGCACCGCCGTCTGGTGGGCGCGCACCGCCTCCTCGACGAAGGGCGGGGGCTGCACGGAGGCAATTACCTGGGTCGCGCCGAAGGGACCGAAATGGGCGTTCGCCACCCAGCCGGCGCCGACCAGAAGCACGATGGCCGCCGCCCGGCGGAACGCGGCGACGAAGCGGCCGCGCGACAGCGCCGATTCCAGCCGCCGCGCCGCGTCGCGCGTCTGCGGCCGCACCGAAGACCGCTGATCGGCCAGCGCCAGCCGCAACTCGCCCTTGAGGCTGAGATCGGCCATCACCTGCGCGGCAATCACGGGGTTTTCCGAAAGATAGGCCTCGACCTCGATGCGGCGGTTAATGTCGAGCTGGTTGTCGACATAGGCGGAAAGATCGGTGTCGAGCACGGGATCAACGGGTTTCATTGTCTTGTCCCCCAATCAGGCGGAGATGGCGGGCGGGGCCGCCCTGGTCCTCGAAATTGCGCAGACGGGCGCGGGCGCGCGAAACGCGCGACATCAGCGTGCCCACGGGAATGCCGAGCGCATCGGCGGCCTCCTGGTAGGAGAGGTCTTCGATGGCGACGAGGTGCAGCGCCTCGCGCTGCTCCTCCGGCAGGTCGAAAAAGGCTTCGCGCACCTGGCGCAGCCGCACGGCGTGGTCCTGGTCGGCGGCTTGCGCGGTTTCCGCGACCTCGGCGGCGGCTTCGGCGCGGCGCGCCTGCGAGCGGGAGCGCCGCAGCCGGTCGACATGGGTGTTGTGGACCACAGACAGCAGCCAGCCGCGAACGCTGCCGCCCCGCCGGAAGGTCTGCTCGCGCTCATAGGCGCGCACCAGCGCGTCATGGACGAGATCCTCCGCATCCTCGGGATTGCGCACCAGCGAGCGCGCATAGCGTCGCAATGTCGCAAGCTGGCCGATCACGTCGAAAGGGCGTTTTTCCTTGGTCATGACCGGTATACGCTTTCCGCCTCGCACCTATTCCATCGCTGTTTGCTTTTTTTTGCTTTGTCTGATCTAGCGACAAGGAACGGAGCGGATAAGGGCGCGGGCGACGCGGTTACGGTAGCCGGGGTTAAATAATTGGTAGCTTGCCGCGCCGTAACCTTTGTAAACTCCTGTTCCGATTTGCGCGTCGGCACCAAAGGATGAAACAGCAGTCCAGGCTCGGGTGAATGAAGTTCAAGAAATATGTTTGGCCGGTGATCGGCCTTGCCGCCGTGGCCTTTTCGATCTGGCTTCTCTACAAGGAGCTGCGTGGGGTGTCATGGAGCGACATGGCCGACAGTTTCGCGGCTATTCCGCTGCATTCATGGCTGTTGTCGGGATGCGCCACGCTGCTCGCCTATGCGGCGCTGGCCGGCTACGACCGGGTGGCGCTTTTGCATCTGCGGCGCAAGGTCTCATGGTTGTTCATCACGGCGACTTCGTTCACCACCTATGCGCTGTCGCATAATGTCGGGGCCTCGGTGCTGTCGGGGGCAGTGGTGCGCTATCGCGCCTATAGCTCGCGCGGTCTGAACGGGCAGGAAATCGGCATCCTCATCGCCTTCTGCTCCTTCACTTTCATCCTCGGCACGCTGCTGTTGATCGGCCTGGTGCTGGTCTTCGAGCCCGATATCGTCGAGCGTTTCGTCGATGTCCTGCCGCTGGATGCCTCGCGCACCACCGGCGTCGTCATCCTGGCGCTGATCGGGATCTATGTCTTTGGCAGTCTGCTCGGCTTCCGTTCGCTGAAATTCGCCCGGTTCGAACTCGCCTATCCGCGCCCCACGGTGGTGCTGCAGCAATTGTGGATCGCGCCGCTGGAACTGATCGGCGCCGCCGGCATCATCTATTTCGCGCTGCCGGAAGCGGGCAATCCCGGCTATTTCATCGTGCTCGGCATTTTCCTCGTTTCGTTTTCGGCGGCTTTGATGTCGCATGCGCCGGGCGGGCTCGGCGTTCTCGAACTGGTGTTCATCACCGGTCTGCCGGACATGAACCAGGTCGACGTACTGGCCGCCCTGATCGTCTTCCGGCTGTTCTACCTGGTGATTCCCTTCGTGATCGCGCTGGTGGTCATCCTCATCTTCGAACGCTCGCAGTTCAGCGCGCAGACCGACTAGCGCGTTTCCAGCAAAAGTGCGAAGCGGTTTCGCGTCGGGAAATGCGCAAAAACAAATAAGATAGAGCGTTTCTGCGTTTCCGTGAAACGCTGAGGCGCTCTAGCTTTTTTTCTGATCGATGAAGGTCTCGGGCGTTTCGGTGAGGCTGGAGCTGCCGGGCACTTCGGGATGGCCTTCGGAGCGGTCGCGATGCAGCGCGGCGCGGGCAAGCAGCATCAGCGTCACCGGCGTGGTCACGGTCACGAAAATGCCGACGAGGATCTCGTGGAAGACCGGCCGTTGCTGGGTCACCGTAAAATAGATCATCGAGGCCATGACGATGCCGCCCGTACCCCAGCTCGTGCCGAGCGTCGGAGCGTGCAGCCGCTCGTAGAACGTCTTGAAGCGCAGGAAGCCGATGGAGCCGGTCAGCGTCAGGCCGGCGCCGACAAGCAGGAAGAACGAGACCACCAGCGATGTCCACAGCGGCAGGTCGGGGGTAGCGTCGGTCATTCGATCACCTCTCCACGCATCAGGAATTTGGCGAGCGCCACGCTGGACACGAAGCCGAGCAGGCCGATGATCAGCGCCGCCTCGAAATAGATGGCGGTGCCGGTGCGGATGCCATGGGTCAGCAGCAGCAGCATGGAGTTGATATAGAGTGTGTCCAGCCCCATGACGCGATCCTGCGCGCGCGGCCCCCGGAACATTCTGACACAGGCGCATGCCATGGCGAGCGCCAGCATGATCTGGGCGATGGTGACCGACCAGGAGAGGATGACAAGGCTCATTCGAAGACCTCCATCAGGGTGCGCTCGTAGCGGTTCTTGATGAGATCGCGCAGCGCCTCCTCGTCGTCGAGATCGAGGACATGGATCAGCAGCGTTCCCTCGTTGGAATTGTATTCGAGCCAGGAGGTGCCCGGCGTGCCGGTCAGCAGCACGGCGAGCAGGGCGAGGCCGTTCTGGCTGGTCATTTCCAGCGGAATGGTCATGAAGCCGGGGCGGCGCGCATGGCGCGGCACGCCCAGGATGATGCGCGCGACGGCGATATTGGACAGCACGATATCGCGAAAGATAACCGAAGCCAGCAGCCGGATCAGCGCCAGCGGCCGGCGAATGCGCGGCTTTTCCGGGCGCAGCGCCGCCATGGCGGCCGAGGCAACCCAGGCGATCGTCAGGCCGAGGACGAGATGGCCGAACGAAAAGCTGTTCAGCGACATCCACATCACGGTCAGCGCGACGGTCAGCAGCGGATAGGGGAGAACGATGCTCATGGCTTGAGAGCCTCCCGGCGTTCGACGCGCTGCAGCCCCAGCACGCTTTCGATATAGGCGGTCGGCGCGTGCAAGCCGCGCGCCGTCGCCTCCATATAGGCCATGACCGGCCCGGCCCGGACGGTAAGCGCCACCGTCAAGGCCAGCAGGCAGAGCACCGGCGCCACCTCGATGACCAGCACGCGTGGCACCGTATGCTCGATCGAGGCCCAGAAGGTGCGGATGCCGGCGCGGCTCATGGCGATCAGCGCCGCAAATCCGGAAAAGATCAACAGCCCCGTCAGCCACCAGACAGAGGCATCGATGGTCGTCGCCATGCCGAGCCCGCCCGGATTGAACATCGAAGACAGCATGGCGAACTTCGCCAGGAATCCCGGCAAAGGCGGCAGGCCGGCGAGCAGGATGCCGCACAGCGCAAAACAGATGCCGAGAACGGCGAGCGTGCCGGGCATCAGAACGCCGACCTCGTCCTCGACATCCTCCTCGTCGGCATCGCCATAGGCTTCCATGGTGACGGCAAGAACGTTGGCGCCGGCATCCTGGCCACGCTCCACCAGCTCGATCAGCATGAAGAAGGCGCTGATCGTCAAGGTCGAACTGACCAGATAGAACAGCGCGCCCGCCGTGACCCCCTGGCCGCTGACGCCGATGGCGGCCAGCAGCGTGCCGGAGGACACCAGCACCGAATAGCCGGCGACGCGCCCCAGCGCCTGCGAGGCGAGTACGCCCACCGCACCGAAGGCGATCGTCGCCATGCCGCCATAGAGCAGCACGTAATGCCCGAAGCCTGCCGATTCGCCGGCATCCGCGCCGAACACCAGTAAATAGAGGCGCAGGATGATATAGATGCCGAGCTTACTCATCATCGCGAAGACAGCCGAAACCGGCGCGGCGGCGGCGGTATAGGCCGGCGGCAGCCAGAAATTCAGCGGCCACATGCCGGCCTTGATCAGGAAGGCGATACCGAGCACGGCCGCACCCGCTTCCAGCATGATGCGGTATTCATGGCGCAATTCCGGAATGCGGGCGGCGAGATCGGCCATGTTGAGCGTGCCGGTGATGCCGTAGATCAGGCTGACGCCGATCAGGAACAGCAGGGCGGCGCCGAGGTTGACGGCGATGTAATGCAGCCCGGCCTTGACGCGGACCGGACCGGAGCCGTGCAGCAGCAGACCATAGGAGGCGGCGAGCATCACCTCGAAGAAGACGAAGAGGTTGAACAGGTCGCCGGTCAGGAACGCGCCGTTCAGGCCCATCAGCAGGAACTGGAACAGCGTATGGAAATGCGGTCCCGCCTTGTACCAGCGCGCCAGCGAGAAGACGAGCGAGGCAAGGCCCAGGATCGACGTCAGCACCACCATCATCGCCGACAGCCGGTCTGCGACCAGCACGATGCCGAACGGCGCCGGCCAGTTGCCGAGCGCATAGACGGCGGTGATCGCCTTGCCGGCTTCATCCTCGGCGCCGACACGGGCCAGCAGTTGCAGCGACAGCATCAGCAGCAGCACGCAGGCCCCGAGGCTGATCATCGACTTGGCGACGCGGCGGCGTTCGTCGAGCGTCACCAGAAGCGCGCCGGCCAGAAGCGGCAGGAGAATGGGGGCGATGGGAAGATGGGCGGACCACGGCATCATCATCGCGATTTCTCCCGCCCGTCGACATGGTCGGTGCCGGTCAACCCGCGCGAGGCGAGCATGACGACCAGAAACAGCGCCGTGGTGGCGAAGCCGATGACGATGGCGGTCAGCACCAGCGCCTGCGGCACCGGGTCGGTCATCGTCGCCGGGTTGGCGACGCCACTGTAGGGCAGGATCGGCGGCGCGTTCTTCTTCAGCCCGCCGACGCCGAAGATGAACAGATTGACGGCATAGGAGAGCAGCGACAGGCCGACGATCACCTGATAGGTGCGCGGACGCAGGAGCAGCCAGACGCCGGAGCCGGTCATGATGCCGATGCCGATGGCGAGAACGAGTTCCATCAGATCTTCTCCTCGGCGAGCGTTTGCGGGGCCGGCATGTCGGGCGTTTTGACCCGGTAGACGCGAATGGACTGGTGGGCGAGCGCGATCAGGATCAGCACCGTTGCGCCGACGACGAGGGCGAAGACGCCCAGATCGAACAGCATGGCGCTGGCTGCCGGTATCTTGCCGATCAGGGGCACTTCGAGATAGCGCGAATGGGTCGTCAGGAACGGGTAGCCGAGAATCCAGGCGCCCATGCCGGTGGCGGTGGCGATCAACAGGCCGAGGCCGATCCAGCGGAGCGGCAGGATGCGAAGCCTGTCTTCCGCCCAGCGCGTGCCGCCGGCCAGATATTGCAGCAGGAAGGCGATGGCCATGGCGATGCCGGCGGCAAAGCCGCCGCCCGGCAGGTCGTGGCCGCGAATGAACAGGAATGCGGCAAAGGTGATGATGACCGGGAACAGCCATTGCATGATCACCGAGGGAACCAGCAGGTAATCGCGCACCGTATCGCCCTCGGAGCGTTCGGGGCGGGCATCGTCATAGGCGTTCTGGATGCGCTGCTGCTCCGGGGCTCCGAGACTGTCGGCGGCGGGGCGGAAGCGGCGCAGCAGGGCAAACACCGTCAGCGCCACGATGGCGAGCACGGTGATTTCGCCGAGCGTATCGAAGCCGCGGAAATCGACGAGGATGACGTTGACGACATTGCGCCCGCCGCCTTCGCTATAGGCGCGTTCAAGGAAATAATTGGCGATGGCGTCCGGCACCGGCAGGGTCATCACCGCATAGGCGAGCACCGACATGCCGACGCCGCAGGCGACCGCGATGCCGAGGTCGCGCAGGCGCCGCAAGCGGGCCGTGAAAGTGACGCTCTCGTCGATGCGCTCCTCGCGCTTCGGCAGCCAGCGCAGGCCGAGCAGGATCAGCACGGTCGTCACCACCTCCACGAGAAGCTGGGTCAGCGCCAGGTCGGGCGCGGAGAGCCAGACGAAGGTGAGGCAGGTCATCAGCCCCGCACCGCCGAGCATCATCAGGGCCGCGAGGCGATGATATTTCGCCTGAAAGGCAGCCCCCAGCGCCGCGAAGCTGCCTATCGCCCAGATCATGGTGAAGATCATGTCCGGCCCGGTAAACGAAAGTTGCCTTGCGTGGAAGCCGCCCATGTAGAGCGGCAGGAAGGCGGCGACGAAGCCCAGCCCCGCCAGCCAGCGTAGCTGTGGCTGCAGACGGCGCGTGCCGGCGGTGGCTTCCAGCCAGCGCGCCCATTTCCACGAGACGGTGACGAGAATGCGCTCGAAGATGCGCTGCCCCTGCAGGTGGCGGAAGATCGGCGGCCCGTCTTCGCAGGTGGCGAGATAGGATTTGAGCATGATATAGAGAATCGTGCCGCCGATCAGCGCGACGATGCTCATCAAAAGCGGGGTGGTGAAGCCATGCCACAGCGCCAGGCTGTATTCCGGCGGCTCCGTGCCGAGCACGGCGATGACGGCGGTATCGAGGAACGGCCCGATCGACAGGCCCGGCACGATGCCGACGATCATGCAGACCATGACCAGCAGCTCGATCGGCAGGCGCATCCAGTGCGGCGGCTCATGCGGATGGGGATTGGGCAGATCCCGCGGCGGCGGGCCGAAGAACACGGTATGGATGAAGCGTAGCGAATAGGCGACTGCAAAGGCGCCTGACAGGGTCGCGATATAGGGGAGCGCCCGGTCGAGGATCGAATCCGCATGGGTCTCCACCGCCTCGGCGAAGAACATTTCCTTGGAAAGAAAACCGTTGAGCAGCGGCACGCCGGCCATGGCGGCGCTCGCCACCATGGCCAGCGTCGCGGTGATCGGCAGGAAGCGGAACAACCCGCCGAGTTTCCGCATGTCGCGGGTGCCGGTCTCGTGATCGATGATGCCGGCCGCCATGAACAGCGAGGCCTTGAAGGTAGCATGGTTGACCATGTGGAAGATCGCCGCCACCGCTGCGATCGGGCTGCCGAGGCTGAGCAGGGTGGTGATCAGCCCGAGATGGCTGATGGTGGAATAGGCGAGCAGCCCTTTCAGATCCTGCTGGAAAATGGCGAAATAGGCGCCGAGCATCAGCGTCGCCACGCCGGCGAAGCCGACCAGCCAGAACCATTCATAGGTGCCCGACAGCGCCGGCCAGAGGCGCGCCAGCAGGAAGACGCCCGCCTTCACCATGGTCGCCGAATGCAGGTAGGCCGAAACCGGCGTCGGCGCCGCCATGGCGTTGGGCAGCCAGAAATGGAACGGAAACTGGGCGCTCTTGGTCAGCGCGCCCATGAGAATGAGGATCAGCGCCGGAAGATAGAGCGCATGGCCCTTGATCTGGTCGCCGGCCGCCAGCACCCGGTCGAGATCGTAGCTGCCGACGATATGGCCGACGATCAGCAGCCCGACCAGCAGGCAGAGGCCGCCGATGCCGGTGACCGTCAGCGCCATGCGGGCGCCGTCGCGGGCGGCGGCGTTCTGGTGCCAGTAACCGATCAGCAGGAAGGAGACGATGCTGGTCAGCTCCCAGAAGATCGCCAGCAGGATGAGATTGCCCGACAGCACGATGCCGAGCATCGCTCCCATGAAGGACAGCAGATACGCGAAGAATCGCGGCATCGGATCGTCCTTGGAGATGTAATAACGGGCATAGAGCACGACGAGAAAACCGATGGCGGTGATCAGGATTGCGAAGATCCAGGCGAAGCCGTCGAGCCGCAGGTCGAAATCGAGCCCGAGGCTCGGCAGCCATTCGATCTTGTTGCGCACCACGTTGCCGCCACGCACCGAGCCGTAAAGCACCGCGGTGATCCCCAGCGCCGCGAGCGCGCTGAGGCCCGAGAGCCAGGCCGCCAGGTTTCGGGCATGCACCGGCACGAACGCCAGGACGGCGCTGGCGACAAAGGGTATCGTCAAGAGAATCGGCAGAAGGTCGTTATCGCTCATCGTGCATCCGGCGCGCTGTCTTGGCCTGCGGCATGGTCCGTCCCATCGCGAAGGCGACGGAAACATCTCGTTCGGGCGGCGGGCAGGCGGCGAAGCGGTATCTTCGGCCGGATCAGGCCCGCGACAAATCTCCGCCGGGCGGCGCGCGTGGCGGCGGCAGCACGATGGCGCCGGCGATATCGGCCGCTTCGGCGCCGCGCGGACGAGCAAGGGTTTGCTGCGCGGCGGCGGCGAGCAGCCGCGGCGGCGGTGCGGCGATCGGCAGGCAGGCGAGCGGCCAGACGGTCTGCGGCTGCAGCGCGTCGCGGTCCTGCGACAACGCCGCGACATCCGAAACCATATCGTCCTGGCGGGCGGTGCGTTCATGCAGGCGAGTGCCCAGGCCGGCGCCGCCGTTCAGCACTGCAAAGAAGGTCGTGGCGCTGAGGAACAGGGCAAACAGCAACGAAGCAGGGGAGGACAGGCAATGCCTGAAGACGCGATATGTCGTCGTCCCGATCAAACACGATCCTCCAATGGTTACAATGCTTCGTGGGGTGCCCTTGCGATGCCGTGGCGTCGGACGCGACTGTAAGACAGGCAAGGCACCGATGTCCACAGAAACGGTCCTGTTTCTGGATATTTTTTCCCAAACCGGCGAAAATATGACTTGGTGCTGAAAAAATGGATCGATTTCCAGCAGATTGCGCGGTCAATTTTCTATTCCCGACCAATTCGCGGGCTTATTGTCCGGTCTCCCATGCGAATCACAGCGAACGGTTGCGTCGCGTCTTCCGGTTCGGCGAAAGGTTGCTTGCGCCGCCGCCAGTCGAATCGGTTGAAATTTGCCGGATGGCGGGAACCAATGCCGCGGTTGCGCCTTTTACAGCGCGACACAACGCGGGGCAGATTTCATGGTATCGACGAATGGCAATTTTTCCATCCTTCCCGGAGACTGGACGATGCGGGGCGCGACATGGACGGGGGAGGGCGTCAATTTCGCGCTGTTCAGCGCCCATGCCGAGCGCGTCGAGCTGTGCCTGTTCGACGACAGCGGCGAAAACGAGATCGCCCGGCTGACCCTGCCGGAATTCACCAACGAGATCTGGCATGGTTTCGTGCCCGGCCTGAAGCCCGGCGCGCTCTATGGTTATCGCGTCCATGGCCCCTACGATCCCGGCAACGGCCACCGCTTCAACCCGAACAAGCTGCTGATCGATCCTTACGCGCGGGAA
This sequence comes from Rhizobium sp. YJ-22, assembly GCF_029601685.1. Lineage (NCBI taxonomy): Bacteria > Pseudomonadati > Pseudomonadota > Alphaproteobacteria > Hyphomicrobiales > Rhizobiaceae > Rhizobium > Rhizobium sp. YJ-22. The sequence continues at coordinate 231,800 of NZ_JARRIR010000010.1, forward strand.
CTCGCCGGCGAGATCAAGTGGTCGGAGGCGCTGTTCGGCTACGACCTCCTGCATGAGGACAAGGATCTGACCTTCGACGAGCGCGACAGCGCCGCCGGCATGCCGAAGTGCCGGGTGGTGGATCCGAATGCCTATGACTGGAGCGGCGACACGCGCCCCGATATCCCCTGGCCACGCACGCTCATCTACGAGACCCATGTGAAGGGCTTCACCCAGCTCAATCCGGCGATCCCGCAGGAGCTGCGCGGCACATATGAGGGGCTCGGCCACAGGGCTGCGGTCGATTACATCAAGAGCCTCGGCATTACTTCGGTCGAATTGCTGCCGGTGCATGAATTTCCCGACGATTCGCATCTGCTCGAACGCGGCCTGAAGAATTACTGGGGTTACAACACGCTCGGCTTCTTCGCGCCCGCCTCGCGTTATTACGGGCCGCGCGGCATGAACGGGTTTCGCGACATGGTGCGCGCCTTCCACGATGCCGGCATCGAGGTCATCCTCGACGTGGTCTACAACCACACGGCCGAGGGCAACGAACTTGGGCCGACGCTGTCGTTCAAGGGCATCGACAATTTCTCCTATTACCGGACGATGCCGGACGATCATCGTTACTACATCAACGACACCGGCACCGGGAACACGGTCAACACCTCGCATCCGCGCGTGCTGCAGCTGATCACCGATTCGCTGCGCTACTGGGTCGAGCATATGCATGTCGACGGTTTCCGCTTCGATCTCGGCACCATCCTCGGGCGCGAGCCGGATGGCTTCGACCAGCGCGGCGGCTTCTTCGACGTCATGACCCAGGATCCGGTCCTGTCAAGGGTGAAGCTGATCGGCGAGCCCTGGGATGTCGGGCCGGGCGGTTATCAGCTCGGCGGCTTCCCGCCTGGTTGGGCCGAATGGAACGACCGCTATCGCGACACCGTGCGCGAATACTGGCTGGATACCGACGGCACGGCGCCTGATTTTTCCGCACGCCTTCTCGGGTCAGGCGACATCTACGACCTGCGCGGCCGCCGCCCCTGGTCCACCATCAATTTCATCGCCGCCCATGACGGCTTCACCGTCAACGACCTCGTTTCCTACAACGAGAAACACAACGAGGCGAATGGCGAGGACAACAATGACGGCCACGACCATAACCGCAGTTTCAATTACGGCGCCGAGGGGCCGACCGATGACGACGGCATCAATGCGGTGCGCGAGCGGCAGAAACGCAATTTTCTTGCCACGCTGCTGCTGTCGCACGGCACGCCGATGCTGCTTGCCGGCGACGAGTTCGGCCGCAGCCAGCTCGGCAACAACAACGGCTATTGCCAGGACAGCGAGATCAGCTGGCTGCATTGGGAAAACCTGCCGCCCTCGGCGGACGCCTTGCGCGACTTCACCCGCCGCCTGACGGCGATCCGCGCCGAACAGCCGCTGTTCCGCCGCGAAAGCTGGCGCAACACCATGTCGATCACCTGGCTGAACTGCAACGGCGGCGAGCAGACGCAGGAACATTGGAACGATCCCGGCGGCACCACCATCGGCGTCCAATTCCATCTGCATGATGAGGTTGAAGGCGAGGGCATATGGCGCGAGGCCATGCTGCTGTTCAATCCGCATGACGGGATGGTGCCTTTCACGCTGCCGTCGCCTCAGGAGGGCGAATGGCAACTGGAACTGACCACCGCAGATCCGGATCGTTCCGGCGACCGGTTTACCGGCGGTGCCGCTTTCGAACTGGAAAACCGCAGCCTCGCGCTGTTCCGCAAAGCGTAAATCATTTCGTCACAGGACATGCAAAAGCCCGGACCCACGGTCCGGGCTTTTGCATGAGAGAAGGAAATCAGCCGAGGGCGCGGGAGGCGGGTGTGTGTGAGCCGTCACGCGCCACGAGCAGGGCGGCATAGAGGTCGGCATAACGCTCGGCGCTGCGCTCCCAGGAGAAACGCGCGCGCATCCCCTGATGCTGGAGCCTTGTCCACAGGCGCGGATCGCGGAATGCGGCGATGGCGCGGTGCAGCGCCAGCTTCAGCCCGTCCTCGTTGACCGGATGGAACTGGAAGCCGGTGGCGACGCGGGCCGACATGGCGGCGTCATTGGCGTCGATGATGGTTTCCGACAGGCCGCCGGTGCGGGAGACGACCGGCACGCTGCCATAACGCAGCGCATAGAGCTGCGTCAGGCCGCAGGGCTCGAAGCGCGAGGGCTGGACGATAGCGTCCGATCCGCCATGGATGAGATGGGCCGTGTGCTCGTCGTAACCGAGGCGTACGGCGACGCGGCCGGGATGGCGCAGCGCCACGCCCGCCAGTCGATCCTCGATATCGTGGTCTCCGCGCCCGAAAACGATCAGCTTGCCGCCACGATGGACGAGATCGTCGGCGACGGTGGCGAGCATGTCCATGCCCTTCTGCCAGGTCAGGCGGCTGACGACCGCAAAGATCGGGCAATCGTCGGAATCGAGCCCGAATTCCGTCTGCAGGCGCGCGCGGTTGGCAAGGCGCGGGGTGATGTCGAGGTAATCGTAGCGTTCGACCAGCGCCGCATCGCTGGCCGGATCCCAGATCGAGGTGTCGATGCCGTTGACGATGCCGACGAGATCGCGGACGCGGGCATTGAGCACACCCTCCAGCCCCATGCCGAATTCGGCCGTCAGGATCTCGCGGGCGTAGGTGGGACTGACGGTGGTGATGGCGTTCGCCGTCTGCAGCCCGCCCTTGAGGAAGCTGATATCGCCGTGATATTCCAGGCAATCGATGCCATGGCTTTCCGGGGGCAGGCCGAGCGCCGGCAGGATGCCGGCCGAAAACTGGCCTTGGAAAGCGAGATTGTGCACGGTGAGCACGCTCGGCACATGTCTTGCCCGGCTGTAGCGCATGTAGACGCTGGCCAGCGCCGATTGCCAGTCATGAGTGTGGACGATATCCGGGCACCATTGCGGCATCAGCCCGCCGGCGATTTCGGCGGCGACGGCGGAAAGGGCGGCGAAGCGTTTCCAGTTGTCGGGATGATCATTGCCCTGATCATCGATATAGGGGCCGCCGCCGCGCTCGTAGAGCGCAGGCGCATGCAGGATCAGCAGGTCGAGATCGGCGGCGCGCGCCTGCAAAAGCGTCGCTGGCCCGCCGAACAGCTCGTCGAACTGCACCACCGGTTCCATAGCCTTGACGGCGCGCAAAAGCGCGGGATAGCCGGGCACCAGGGTTTTCATCTGGATGCCGAAACGGCGAAGATATTTGGGCAAGGCCCCCGTGACATCGCCGAGACCTCCGGTCTTCACCAGAGGAAAGACTTCCGATGCCACGGACAAGATCTGCATGAACAATCCCCTTGTATAACGATAGACCAGTCATCGGGACAGCAGGGAACGGGCGAAGACGCATCAGCGCTTCGCCATCGGTGTTCATCGCTGGAACGGGTACGGCAATGGTTCAACGCCCGTTCCGTATGCGTGTTCCGCCGTCTGGAAATTTTCCCGAGGGCTTTGGCTTCACCGATGCGGAACGGCGTCGACGCTCAGCCCGCCTTTCGCGATGCACGCTTGGCCGGTCCCTTGGCCGTCGCGACCGCCTCGCTTGCGACGATGTCCGCCGTCTCGACGGAGGCGACGCGGATAGGGGGCGCCGCTTCGTTGCCGGCAGCTATTTCCTGGTGGGCGCGTTCCCAATGGATCATGTCCCTGCCCCAGGGCCGGCCTTCTTCTTCCCAAAGTTCGTAGGCACGTTTTTTTACGCGTTCATAGACGGATTCCGTCATGGATCGATCTCCCCGTGTCATGACGCATCTTAACGACGACGCATGACGATAGTTCCATAGAGCGCGGCGGTTGGAAAGATTCCGCGGTGCGACAAAAACGGCCTGCATGAAAAATCTTACCCCATACGGGGAACAACTTCACGGCTCCTTCGTTGGAAGCGGCGGAAGGAGACCCCCATGACTCATGTCTATTGCGATATCCTGCCGGCGGACAACGGTTGGGTATTCGTTGCCGATGGCTACCATTCCGCGTCTTATCCCTGCTACGATCTGGCATTGCAGGCAGCCAGCGCCTACTGCGAGCAGCGCGAAAGCGACGGCGCCCGTATTGTCTTGCGTTCGCAGACGCTGAGAGGCGCGATGTCCGCCGTTGCGTCGCCACGGCGCGGGCGGGCGATGGCTCAGGCCGGTTCCAACGCCATCTCGCACTGATCGGCACGCTCAGGGCTTGAAACGCCTGCTGACGAAGGACGAACCGGCAATGCCGAAGCGCCAGGGTGCTTCGGCATTTTTCGTGATCCCAATGCGTTTGGAAACCGCGACCTCACAGGGCTCGCCGGGGCGCAGAAAGAAGGGAGCCTTGTCCAGCGGCAGGCCGTCGTGACGCTTGTCGACCGCCAGCGCCGCGCATAATTTGCCCGGGCCGCTGCACAGCGCCGCCAGGCGGTCGGTCGCGCGCCGCTCGATCATGCGCTCCAGCCCGGCATCCGGCACCAGCGCGCGAACCAGCACGGCGCCTGCTTCGGCACAGACAAAGTTCAAACACCAGTGAATGCCGTAGGACCGATAGACATAGGCATGTCCCGGCGGCCCGAACATGGCGGCGTTGCGCGGCGTCGGGCCGGAAAAGCTGTGCGAGGCCGGATCGTCACGCCGATAGGCCTCCGTCTCGGCGATCACTCCGCCGATTCCATCGACGGTCAGGAACCAGCCGACAAGGTCGTGCGCGACATCGACAGCATCGCGATCGAAAAAAGACTGCAGGGAAAGTGAGGTCATCGCGGGCTCAGGCGCCCTGGTCGGCATTTTCGACGCGGGCGTGACGGTCGTGAAGGGCTTGTTGAAGCTTCATCGCCAGATCCAGCAGGCGGGCCGGCACGGCTTCCTTTTCGATCTGGTCGAGCAGCAGGGCCACATGGGCTTCCGCTCGTTCGGCCGTTTCCTTCTGCAAATCCGTCATCGCTATCCTTGCTCCATTCCCTCCGATCCCGACTATGACGACAAGGCGAAGGGTGGGCAAGGCGGATACGCGAAGGCGCAAAAAGCATTTGACTGGCGTTGCACGGATGCAATGCCTGGATGTTTCAACGGGATGGCCGGTCAGATCAATGCGGGTCGCGCGGCGGCGGCGGTGTGCCGCGCGGGATCGCCGTCGTGGTTATCGACACGGGATCGCTGGCCGGAAACGTCTCTTCCAAACCCTCGTCGAGTTGTTCCTCGATTTCAGCCTCGTCACGACTCCGCCTTGCGGTCACGCGAACCGATAAATCGGGGCCTTTCCCCGCATTGGCCTGGTCCTCGGCCTCGGGTAGGTCGTCGTTTTCGATGATCTGCTTCAGGAAAGCCTTGGCCTTCGCCAGTGCATTGGCGCGGCTGACGTCGCTGTCGCTGCGCAGCGAAACGGAGACGACATCACCGTGCTCGCCGACGAATTCGACGGTATACCCCTTCTTGCCACCCGCTTCCGGTAGGACCTGCGTTCCGACGATCTGCACTGGATGCCCTCCTTGACCCGCATGGCATGTGGTCCCCATCGGAACCGTTCGCAAGGCAAACGCGGAAACGCTATTGTTGGTTCCCGTTCGGCCCGGAACCAATTTCGCGAAGCCACGTTGAGGTTCGTCACCTCCCCGCACGCTGAAAGGTCATAAACGGTGTCAGAACTACAGCCGAGCGTTGAACTCGCACGGGATGATATCGTCAAGCTCATTCCGGCCTTGCGCGCCTTCGCGCGGACGTTCTGCCGTGATCCGGTCGACGCCGACGATCTCGTGCAGGAAACGCTGGTCAAGGCGCTCGCCAATCTCGACAAGTTCGAGCCGGGAACACGCCTGAAATCCTGGCTGTTCACCATCATGCGCAACACTTTCTATACGCGTGTGAAGATCAGCAGCCGCGAGGTGCCTGGCCTCGAGAACTGCGCCAGCGACAGCTTGCGCCTCGACGCGACCCAGGAATGGAGCGCCCGGGCCCGCGAGGTCGAGGTCGCCTTCAGCAAGCTCGGCGACCAGTATCGCGAGATCCTCACCCTCGTCGTCGTTCTCGGCGAAAGCTACGAGACGGCGGCGGAGATCTGCGATTGCGCGATCGGCACGGTGAAAAGTCGCCTTAATCGCGCCCGCCGGCAATTGCTGCTGGAGCTCGGCGAGGAGATCTAGGGTATTTCCGGTGAGCGCGGGTTTACCGGAAATACCCTATCTTTTTTGCCGCATTGTCCGACGCCGAGGCGATTCCGCTGCCGCTGGAAATGCTTTGGCCGTCCCGGTTTTTGGATATTTTCGGGAACAAGCCATGGGCAGCGCAGTTGGGCCCTCGTTCTGATCGAAGATGACAGGGCACCAATTGAAGGAGACACGCAATGGCAAACAATCCCTATTCCTCCGGAGGATATCAGCAGGATCCCGCGCGCCACGAGCGCGATCACGATGTGCGGGAACGTGGCTCCTCTGAAGGCGGATATTACGGCCGCAGCGGCGAATATTACGACTTCGGCGAGTATGGCGACCGCGACAGGCCGTCCATGGCGCGCGGCTGGAGCCGCGACCAGGAAAACCAAGGCCTGCGCAACCAGCCGAACGCGCCGCATTACGGTCGTGGCGGCAGCTTTACCACCGATGAACGTGACTGGGATCGTGGCTACGGCGATGCCGGCTACAATGCCGGCCGCGGCACCAGTCGCGACATGCGCTCCTCCTATGCCGGCCAGCGCGACGCCCGCTACCGTGACGTCGCTGCGCGCGGCGACTATTCCCATGGCCGCGATAGCGACAATCGGGACCGAGACGCCATGGAGCGCGACCGCTATCGCGGCGAACAACGCGGTTTCCTGGATCGCGCCGGCGATGAGGTTGCTTCCTGGTTCGGCGACGAGCAGGCCGAAAGCCGCCGCCGTGCCGACCAGTTCCGGGGAAAGGGACCGCGCAACTACCAGCGCTCCGACACCCGCATCCTTGAAGACGTCAACGATCGCTTGAGCGACGACCCGTCGCTGGACGCTTCCGACATCGAAGTGGCGGTCAGCAAGAGCGAGGTGACGCTGTCAGGCCATGTCTCCAGCCGCTTCGACAAGCGCCGCGCCGAAGATCTGGCCGAGCGTGTCTCCGGCGTCAGCCATGTCCAGAACAACCTGCGGGTCAAATCCACATCCGAGCAGACGACGTCATCGGCGGAGACCGCCCCGACCGACCCCACCGCCAGCCGCCGCCTGATGTGAGCGGCTGATCGGCATGATGGAAGCCGCGCCCCCCGCCATTTGCGGGGGCGTCGTTTTGCCGCCCCGCTGCGGGAACAATTCCGGCGTGGCCCGAGTTCCCCGATCTCGCCCACAAGCTGATGGAGACACCGTGCAGATTTCGCCTCTCTCGACTGCTTCTGCCCTATCCCCCCTCAATCCTGCCAGGGACGGCCAACGCCGGCGCGTCGAAAAAAGCTGGGGCGCCGATCTTCTCGACAATGGCCTCTGCCGTTTTCGTCTTTGGGCGCCGAGCCAGCAAAGGCTTGCCCTCAGGATGGGCGGTCGCGACCATCCGATGACCAAAACGACGGACGGGTGGTTCGAGATCGCGCTCGCCGAAGTCCAGCCGGGCTCCGCCTATGGCTTCGTCCTCGATGACGGAATGGTTGTCCCCGATCCCGCCGCGCGGGCGCAGGCGGCCGATCAACATGGGCCATCGACCATCGTCGATCCGCATTCCTATCGTTGGCAGAGCGTCGATTGGGCCGGTCGCCCCTGGCACGAGACCGTGCTTTATGAGTTGCATATCGGCACCTTTACTCCGCAAGGCACGTTTAACGCCGCCGCTGCGCGGCTGGGCGAACTGGCGCAACTCGGGATCACCGCCATCGAGATCATGCCGGTCGCCCATTTCCCCGGGGATCGCAACTGGGGTTATGACGGCGTCTATCTCTACGCTCCGCATCGCGATTACGGCACGCCGGATGAGATGAAGGCCTTTATCGATGCCGCGCACCGGCTGGGGCTGACGGTGATCCTCGACGTGGTCTACAATCACTTCGGGCCGGACGGGAACTATCTCTCGGCCTATGCGCCCGATTTCTTCCTCAAGGACCGCTCGACGCCCTGGGGCATCTCCATCGACTACAGCCGGCCGCCGGTGCGTGATTTCTTCATCGACAACGCGCTTTACTGGTTGGAGGAATACCGCCTCGACGGCCTGCGCTTCGATGCCATCGACCATATCATCGACGAGCAATCGGACGTGCATCTGCTGGTCGAAATGGCCCGCCGCATCCGCGCCGCCTTTCCCGACCGCCACATTCACCTGACGACCGAGGATGTGCGCAACATCACCGCGCTGCACGAGCGCGACGGAGAGGGCAGGGCTTTGCTCTATGACGGTGAATGGAACGACGATTTCCATCATGTCGCCCATGTCATCGCCACAGGCGAGGGGCGAGGCTACTACGCCAATTATGTCGAAGAGCCCTGGCGCAAGCTCGCCCGTGGCCTGGCGGAAGGTTATGTCTATCAGGGCGAGACGCCACCCTCGGGTGATGGCGCCCCTGTCGGTGAAGAAAGCGCGCATCTGCCGCCGGTCGCCTTTGTCAATTTCATCCAGAACCACGACCAGATCGGCAACCGTGCCTTCGGCGAGCGGCTGACCGTCTTGACCGAGCCCGAAACGGTGGAATTGCTGACCGCCCTGCTGCTGCTCGCCCCGCAGATCCCGCTGCTCTATATGGGCGAGGAGTACGGAGAGACCGCCCCTTTCTATTTCTTCAGCGATCTCGACGGCAAGCTCGGGGAAAGCGTGCGCAACGGCCGCCATGAAGAAGCCGAACGTTTCGGCGGCTTTGCAGACGGCAAGACCGCGGACGATATTCCCGATCCCTTGAGCGTCGAAACCCGGCGCGCCTCGACGCTCGACTGGGACCGCCGCGATCGCCTGGACGGTCGAGCCCGCCTGGATTTCGTTCGCGAACTGCTGGCGCTGCGCCGCCGCCATATCATTCCGCTGCTGCCCAAAGCCGGCGCCAATTCCGGGGAGGTTCTGGTGGCCGAAGAAGGCGTCATCGCCATAAACTGGATTCTGGGCGAAAAACGATTGGAACTGCGCGCCAATTTTTCGTCCGATCGCCGCTCGGTGCCGGCCGTGCGCGGCGACATCCTGTTCAGCTGGCCCCCGCAAACGCATGAGATTTTGCGCAAGGACAGCGAGCTTCCCCCATCCTCTATAGCCTTCGCCTTGAGGTGACGACACGGGACAGGAGTTTGACCATTCGACAAACCCGGACGGCCGATATTGCCTGGCTTAAATTGGCCTGAACATCGGCATTGTCGCAGACCAAAGACGAGAATACGAAATTGCTCAATAAAACCAGTCATTTATAATTTTACTTCATTTTTTTGACGGCGCGATGTTGACTGTTTGGGTGGGGTGGTTCTATAAGCCCGTTCATCGGCGGCGGCGGGAGCGCTTCTGGCGGCGAGGGCGGTTTGCTTTTGTTGTTGGGT